>NZ_JBMDKF010000003.1:0-374642 GCF_057809575.1 Azospirillum sp. FG154
AGGACACCGCCCTTTCACGGCGGCGACACGGGTTCGAATCCCGTCGGGGACGCCATGTTTTCAGTGAAACCAAAAATCCAAATTGATTGATCGTCTGGACGCTGAAGCTGGTTGGCTTGGCGCGTCCAGTCTGCCCTGAATTTTGCGATGCCATGCAGGAATGCAAGGCGTTTCAGCGGTTGCGGGGCGCTTTGGAAAAATTTGACGAGGGCCGAATAAATCCTGGGGCTTGGGTGTTCTCCGCACGCATCGCTTTCCAACAGCCGCCAGGAGATCTTTTATGACCGCCAAGTCCGCTCTTTTTGCTGTGATGCTCATTGGTGGCCTTGCCGCCGGGGCCTTGTCGTCCGGTTCGGCCTTCGCCATGGGCGGCGACACCACCCCGGTGTGCAAGGCGGGCGAGGTGTATGACAAGAAGGTTGGCGCCTGCGTCAAGCAGAGCGGGGCCAATCTGACCGACGACAATCTTGCCGATTACGCCTATTCCCTGGCCAAGGCCGACCGCTACGCGGAGGCGCTTTCGGTCCTCGACCTCGCCAAAAATCAGAATGACCCGGTTGTGCTGAACTATCGCGGCTACGCCACGCGCAAGTTGGGTCGGACGGATGAGGGGATCTCGTATTATCTGCGCTCTGTCGCCTCCGCCCCAACCTATGCGAAAGTCCGCGAGTATCTGGGCGAGGCTTACGTCATCAAGGGACGTTTGGATTTGGCGCGCGAGCAGCTTGCGGCGATTCAGTCGATTTGCGGCGTCGCCTGCGAGGAATACCAGGATTTGAGCGAAGCGATCAACGGCACGTCCAAAAGCTGACAGGAAAGGGGCGGCGCGGTGGTCGCGCCGTCCCTTTGTCCTTGGCAGGTCTTGGGATGAACGGGATTATGGCGATCTTTCATGATGCGTCGTCCGGCGTTGATTGGTCGCGATCAACGGCGCACGGCAGGGCGCCAATTCAAGGAGGCGGCGCGATAGCCAGCGAAGCCGTGGTCCGGCATGGTTTGTCCGCCAATTTGGCGCGGCTTTGGCGTTATGGGTTCGTCCTGTCGCGGCAACGCGACGTGGCCAATGATCTGGTTCAGCAAACCTGCCTGCGGGCGCTGGAACGTCACGCGCAGTTTCAAACCGGCTCCGATCTGAGCCATTGGCTGTTCTCGATTCTCAACTCGATCTGGTTGAACGAAGTCCGGGCGCGGCGCGTTCGCGCTGGCCTGGGGATTGTCGACGCTGAGACGAATCTGACATTTGACGGCGCGCGTGAGGCCGAGACTCGCGTGATGGCGAATCAGGTGTTGCGTCGGGTCAACGAGTTGCCGGAAGCGCAGCGGGCCGCCGTGTTTCTGGCCTATGTGGAAGGCCTGTCATACCGCGAGGTGGCGGCCATTCTCGATGTGCCGATTGGAACGGTGATGAGTCGGCTTGCCGCCGCGCGCGTCAAACTTGCGTCGGCGATGGATGAGGGGCGCGCGCCATGACTGAGGAAACCAACACCCCGTCCGACGAGGAATTGACGGCCTTCCTTGACGGCGAGGTCGGCGCCGGGGAATCGGCCCGTCTCAGGGAACTGGCGGCGCGCGATCCGACCGTCGCCGCGCGGGTCGCGTTTCTGTCCCGCGCGACCCTTCCGTTTCGGGAGGGTTTTGAACCGTTGCTCGACGCCGCGCCCGAGGCCGATCTGCGGCGGATGTTGGACGGCCTCGCCCCGACGCCGACGGCGCGTTCCACGCAAGCCCTGCCGCGCCGTCGTTTGTTTGGCGCGTTGGCGGCGTCTGTGACCGTTGGCGTGTTGGCGGATCGCCTGTGGCTGGCGCTGTCCGACGCCGGAGAGGATGAGTGGCGCTGGCGAGAGGTGGTCGCGCAATATATGGCGCTCTACACACCGGCGACCTTCGCCGGGGACGCGCCAGACCATCAAACCCAGACGGCGCAGCTTGACGTCATAAACCAACAGCTTGGCCTTTCGTTGACGCCTGAATCCGTCGCCGTCGCCGGGGCTGAATTTCGCTGGGCGCTTCCTCTTGCCTATGATGGGCGCGCTTTGGCCCAGATCACCCACCTTGATCCGCAAACGGGTCCGCTGGCTCTGTGCATTCTGCGGCGGGACGGGGTTTCGGGCGACCTGCGGCAGGAGGAGCGGCAGGGGCTGAGGCTCGCCTTCTGGTCGGGCCGTCATCACGCGGTGCTGTTGATCGGTCACGCGCCCGCGCCGCAACTGGCGGCGAAAGCCTATGAGGCGCGCCGCCGCCTGCCTGTTTAGGGCGTCACCCGCTCGGTTGAGATGTCCGGCGGGGGCGCCTCACCAACCGCCGCCTCAATCGGCAAGTCTGTCGGCAAAGCCCCCGTGGTGTGGAGCGCCACGCGCAGGCCGCCGTTGGTGAAGCTCAAGGGGGTGGGGGCGAAGGGCAGGCCGGTGGCGCGGGCGAGAGCGGCGTCGCTCGTCACCACCGCCACGCGCCAGCCGCCGACCGAACTCTGCCCTTGGCAAAATTGGGACCAGCGTCACATCCATTCTTTCCGCAGGATCGCGTATTGCATCGTGTTCTCGAATCGTGGGGCGCCGTCGTCATCGGTCACGAAGGATATGAACTCTCGGAACAACCCCTCCCTTCTCATTCCCAATCTTTCGCACAAGCGTTGCGAAGCGATGTTGTCTTCCTCCACATACGCGTAGAGGCGCCGGGCGAGCTTCACCGTAAACAAGCTGTCGAAGAACGCCCGCGCGGCTTCGGACGCGTAACCGGCGCCGCCGAAATCCGCGTTGAAATTCCATCCAACCGAATAGGTGTCGGGAGGCTCATGCATCCAGAACAGGTCGCCGATCAACCTGTCGGAGTTTTTCAAACACACGGCAATATGCTCATCGCTGCCGCCGCGCGCCTCAGCTTCCGCTTGAGCAGCGTCAAGATCGGCCAACCTGAGAGAAGCAAAACAACTCGGCCTGGGTTGGCGCAGGTATGCAAACAGATCGGCGGCGTCACCCGACCTGAAATTTCTCAAAATCAGTCGGTCGGTTTCGACGACGTTCATTCGGACTTCCTCTCTGCTTTCATCCCTCTTTCCCACCTATGAACGGCGCCGACGATGGCAAGAGCGCCGACGCTTGCTGAGGCGAGCGGGGCGCCGTCGGAGCGGCATTTAGGCGTTTAAACGTTAAGCCACGTCTTCGGGGGTGGCTTCCGGCTCTCCCACGTCGATTGCCGTCGCCTCAATCGGCAGCGCCCCCGTGGTGTGGAGCGCCACGCGCAGGCCGCCGTTGGTGAAGCTCAAGGGGGTGGGGGCGAAGGGCAGGCCGGTGGCGCGGGCGAGCGCGGCGTCGCTCGTCACCACCGCCACGCGCCAGTCGCCGAAACGGGCCAGCAGGGTGCGGCCCAGCGCTTGATACAGCGGGAACAGCGCCTTGGGGTCGCCGATGCGCGCGCCATAGGGCGGGTTGACGATGACCAGACCCGGCGGGCCATCCGGGCGGGGCAGATCGCTGACGGCGTGCTGGTCGAACTGAACCCAGTCGGCCACCCCGGCCTTTTCGGCGTTGGCGCGGCTCATGGCGATGGCGCCGCCGTCGCGGTCGCTGCCGTAAAAACGCTGGGTCGGGGGAATGGCGGGGGCGGCGGCGCGCATCCGCTCCCACACCGCCGGGTCGAAGCTGGCGAAGCGTTCAAAGGCGAAGCTGCGGGTCCGACCGGGATTGAGACCGGCGGCGATTTCCGCCGCTTCGATGACGAAGGTGCCCGACCCGCACATGGGATCGACCACAGGTTCCCGCCCGTCGTAACCGCTCAAGCGCAACAGTTGGGCGGCCAGCGTTTCCCGCATCGGGGCCTTGTGGACGGCGTCCTTGTGGCCGCGCTTGTGCAGGGAGTCACCCGACGTGTCGAGGCTGATGGTGCAGAGATCATCGTCGATCCGCACCTTGACGCAGATGTCCGCCTCGGCGGAGATCGGCGCGCCGAGAGTCTCGGCGATGGCCCGCTCGATCCGCTGGGTCGCCGCCCCGGCGTGGTAGATGCGCGACGCCTTGCAGGAGGCCTCCACCCGCACCGGAACGTCGGCGCGCAGCGTGTCGCCCCAGGCCACGCGGCGCGCCCGCTTGTCGAGCTGGGCCAGATGCAGGGCGCGGAAGGAGGCGATGCGGGCGAGCACGCGGGTGGCGCCGCGCAGTTCCAGATTGGCCCGCCACACCTCCGGCCAGCCGCCGGTGACGGTGACGCCGCCCTTGATGGCGACCGCGTTGGCGAAGCCCTTGGCTTGGGCCTCCGCCAACAGGGCGGGTTCCAGACCGGGGGCGGTCACAAGGAAAAGTTCCAGAAGATCGGCGGGGGAGGGGGCGGTTGTCGTCATCCCCCTACATAGCCCGCCTGCGGACGGCCATCGACAGAATTCTATCGACCCTCACGCCCTATCGCCCCTCACACCACGTTGGGCGGGGCCAGGCGGCAGAAAGCGCCGTCGCGCTCCACCTGAACGGTGGCGTGGCCGATGCCGAAGCGTTCCTTCAGCGTCTTGGCGACGTTGTCGAGCAGGCTGTCGTCCGGCTCGCCGCCGGGGCGGACCAGATGGGCGGTCAGGGCGGTTTCGGTGGTGCTGATCGGCCAGATGTGCAGGTCGTGCACGGCGGTCACGCCCGGCAGAGCGGCGAGGTAACGCTCGACCGAAGGTTGATCGACCCCATCCGGCACGGCGGCCAGCGCCAGCCGGGTCGAATCGCGCAGCAGGCCCCAGGTGCCCACGGTGATGACGGCGGCGATGACCAGACTGGTCGCCGGATCCAGCCATTGCCAGCCGGTCAGGCCGATCAAGGCGGCGGCGATCACCACGCCCAGCGACACCGCCGCGTCGGCGGCCATGTGCAGATAGGCGCCCTTGATGTTGATGTCCTGGTGGCGTCCGCCCATGAACAGCATCGCGGTGAAACCGTTGATGGCGATGCCGATTCCGGCGACGATCATCACCGTGGTTTCGGCCACCGGCTCCGGCGCGCTCAGGCGGTTGACGGATTCCAGGGTGATGGCGCCGACCCCGATCAACAGGATCATCGCGTTGAGCAGCGAGGCGAGGATCGAGGCGTTGCCCAGCCCGTAGGTGTAACGCCCGCTCGGCGCCCGCCGCCCCATCCACACCGCCGCCCAGGCGATCAACAACCCCATGACGTCGCCCAGATTGTGCCCGGCGTCGGCCAACAGCGCGGTGGAGTTGGCCATCAGGCCATAGGCCGTCTCGACCAGAACAAAGCCGATGTTCAGCGCCGCGCCCAACGCGAAAGAACGGTCGTAAGAGATCGGGCCGTGGTGATGGCCGCCGCCCAAGCCGCCATGCGAATGGCCACCGTGCGAGTGGCCGCCATGCGGCTTGGCGTGGTTGTGGCTGGCGTGGGCGTCGTGGCCGTCGTGATCGTGGCCGTGGCCGCAATCGTGGCCGTGATCGTCACCATGCGGCATGGATCAACCCCTTCACGGTTGTGGCGGGCGTCGGATTCGTGGGTTGGGGCGTGGTCTTGTCGCCCATGCCGTGCCAGGCCCAACTGTAGCCGGCGTAGGCGGCGATGTAAGCGACGCCCGCCCCGCAGCCGACGGTGGCCGACGCGGCGACCGCCGACACGGCGATGGAGGTGGCGACTCCGCTGTTGACCAAGGGCATCAAAATCAACCCGCTGGTCAGCCCGCTGACGGTGGCCCCGCTGAGGCAGGAGATGACGGCCTGTTCGGTGAAGGTCGGGATCTCCTGCGCTTGGGCGGCGCCGACGGTCAGGGTTCCGGCGACGGCGAGCGGCAGGGCAATGGCGGTGGTCAGAAAGCGGCGCATCATCGCACCTCCGGGAACGGATGGTTGGTCGGTCGGGGCGGGCGACCGGACTCTGTCGGCATTATCGCCACCCGCTGCGGCGCGGCAAGGGCAAAGCGTTGCCTGATCGCCGCCGATCCGCTTAGTGTCGTCGCCTGGACGGGCGACGAAGCCCGTCAACCGATTGTTGGGCCGATTTTTTGGGAGAATGTGGATCATGAAGGCGCGTGTCACCTGGGTGGACGGCAAGATGTTCGTCGGCGAATCCGGCAGCGGCCATGCCGTGGTGATGGACGGCGCCCCGGAATCCGGTGGGCGCAACATGGGCGTCCGCCCCATGGAAATGCTGCTGATCGGCATGGGCGGGTGCAGTTGCTTCGACGTGGTGATGATCCTGGAAAAGGGCCGTCAGGCGATCACCGATTGCGTCGCCAGCATTGAGGCCGAACGGGCCGAGACCGACCCGAAGGTCTTCACCAAGATCCACATGCGCTTCACCGTGACCGGGCGCGGGCTGGACCCGGCCAAGGTGGAGCGGGCCATCGCCCTGTCGGCGGAAAAATACTGCTCCGCCTCCATCATGCTGGGGCAGACGGCGACGATCACCCATGATTTCGAGGTGGTCGAGGCCCCGTAAGGCGGACGCCGGGCGCGCCAGCCCGGCGACCGTCAGCCCGGCAACAGCTTCAGCCCGACGATTCCCCCGGCGATGGCCGCGACGCACAACAGCCGCGCGGCCCCCGCCGGTTCGCCGAACAGAATCATCCCCAAGGCCGCCGTGCCGACCGTGCCGATCCCCGTCCACACCGCGTAGGCCGTGCCGAGCGGCAGGCTTTTCACGGCGTAGCCCAGCAGCGCCACGCTGGCGAGCATCGCCGCGCCCGTCCACAGGCTTGGCCAGAGTTTGGAAAAACCTTCGGTGTGTTTCAGGCCGACGGCCCAGCCGATTTCAAACAATCCGGCGAAGAACAAGGCGACCCACGCCATGACGGCGCCTCCGTCTGTCTTGGAAGGCAGGGCCGTCCCCGCGCGTTTTGGCGATCCCGTTTGGCGTGCGGGGTCGTCCCCGCCGGGCTGAGCGTTCCATGTGGGGCGCGCCGCCCGCCGGGTCAAGCCTGGGGCTTGGCCGCGCGCAAGCGGTTGCATCGCCGACGCGGCCCGTGCAGGATGGGGTTCCTGAATGGTTCCCCCTTTCGCGCCTTCGGTCGACGCCGTGGGCGGCGGCGGGGCTTTTGATGTTGAGACAGAATGACCGAGCAAGCCCAAGCCATGGCGGACGCCGCCGAGAGCGCTGTTGAAGACCGCCGCAAGCGGCTGCGTTTCCGGTCCTGGCATCGCGGGATGCGGGAGATGGATTTGCTGATCGGCAGCTTCGCCGACGCCCATGTCGGCGGTTTCGACACCCCGATGCTCGACCGTTACGAAGCGCTGTTGGAGTTGAGCGATCCCGATCTCTACAATTGGATGTCGGGGCGCGAGCCGGTGCCGGTCGAGCATGACAACGACATCATGAAGCTGCTGATCGCCTTCCGCTACACCCCGCGCCAAGGCTCCTGACGCGCGCGAACGCGCCGATCCGGTCCTTATTCGCGTTTGTTGAGGCTTCTCCCTTGGTCAGTTTCGATCTCCAGCCCGGCCGCGCCGCCCGTCTTCTGATCGGCGGCGCGCCGGAAGGGCAGGACGCCCGCATCCTCGCCGAACTCGCCAAAAAGGCGGGGTCTTACGGGCTGCTCCATGTGGCGCTTGACGACGCCCGCGCGGCTTTGCTGACGGAGGCGCTGGCCTTCTTCGCGCCGGGGCTGGAGGTGCTGACCTTCCCGGCTTGGGATTGCCTGCCCTATGACCGGGTGTCGCCCAACGGCGGCATCGTCGCCAAGCGCATCGACACGCTGACCCGCCTGCTGGCCCGCCAGGGAACGCCGCCCAAGGAAGGCTGGAAGCCGCTGGTGGTGCTGACCACGGTCAACGCCGTGTTGCAAAAGCTGCCGCCGCGTTCGGCCTTCAAGGACGCGGTGTTCACGGCGACGCTGCGCGACCGGATCGATCTGGAAAAGCTGCAACGCTATCTGACCGGCAACGGCTACACCCGCGCCCAGACGGTGCGCGAGCCGGGCGAATTCGCCGTTCGCGGCGGCATCATCGACCTGTTCCCGCCCGGCGCCGACGAGCCGCTGCGCCTCGATTTGTTCGGCGACGAGCTGGAAGGCGTGCGCGCCTTCGACCCGATGAGCCAGCGCACCATCGAAAAGCGCGACCGGGTCGAGTTGAAGCCGATGTCGGAGGTCTTCCTCGACGAGGCGGGGATCGCCCGTTTCCGTTCCGGCTACCGCGAGCTGTTCGGGGCCGTCACCGGCGACGATCCGTTGTACGAGGCGATTTCGGCGGGCCGCTCCTATGGCGGGATGGAGCATTGGCTGCCGCTGTTCCATCACAGCCTGGACACTCTGTTCGATTATCTGCCGCGCGGCATCGTCTCGCTCGACCATCAGGCGGTGGAATCGCGCGACGAACGCATCGCCCAGATCGCCGATTTCCACAACTCCCGCGACAGCATGATGTCGATTGAAAAGCGGGCGGGGGCGCCGGTCTACAAGCCGATTCCCGTCGCCGCGCTGTTTCTCGACGCGCTGGGCTGGGACGCGCTGCTGGGCGAACGGGCGGTGGCGCAGTTGCAGCCCTTCGCCGTGCCGCCGGGCGTCAAGGGAACCTCCGACGCGGGCGGCAAGCGCGGCCATGATTTCGCCGAGGAGCGCAACCGCCCCGACGTCAACGTCTTCGACGCGGTGAAGGACCACATCCGGGCGTTGCGGGCCGACGGGCGGCGGGTGCTGATCGCCGGTTATTCGGCGGGGTCGAGCGACCGTCTGTCCGGCGTGCTGGCCGACCACGGCATTCCCGGTCTGGAGCCGGCCAACAGCATGGCCGACGTCCGCGCCTTTGATCGCGGCGTCATCGGCGTGATCGTGCTGGGGATGGAGCATGGCTTCGTCTCCCCCGATCTGGCGGTCATCACTGAACAGGACATTCTGGGCGACCGTCTGGTCCGCCCGGTCAAGAAAAAGCGCAAGGCCGCCAACTTCATCGCCGAACATTCGGCGCTGCATGAGGGCGACATCGTCGTCCACATGGATCATGGCATCGGGCGTTACGACGGGTTGGAGACGCTGGAGGTCACGGGCGCGCCGCACGACTGCTTGCGCCTGATCTATGAGGGCGGCGACAAGCTCTATGTGCCGGTGGAGAACATCGAGGTTCTCTCGCGCTACGGCTCCGAAGACGCCAACGTCCAGTTGGACAAGCTGGGCGGCGCTGGGTGGCAGGGCCGCAAGGCGCGGGTCAAGAAGCGGCTGAAGGACATGGCCGAGGCCCTGCTGAAGATCGCCGCCGAACGGATGCTGAAAAAGGCCGATCCGGTGCTGACCCCGGAGGGCGTCTATCAGGAGTTCGCCGCCCGCTTCCCCTATCCCGAAACCGACGACCAGTTGAAGGCCATCGAGGACATCTTCGGCGATCTGGCCAGCGGTCGTCCGATGGACCGGCTGGTCTGCGGCGACGTCGGTTTCGGCAAGACCGAAGTGGCCTTGCGCGCCGCCTTCATGGTGGCGATGAGCGGCCAGCAGGTGGCGGTGGTGGTGCCGACGACGCTGTTGGCCCGCCAGCATTTCAAGACCTTCGCCGCCCGCTTCGCCGGTCTGCCGGTGCGCATCGTCCAACTGTCCCGCATGGTCACGGCGCGCGAACAGACCCTGGCGAAAAAAGAACTGGCCGAGGGCGTGGCCGACATCGTCGTCGGCACCCACGCCCTGCTCGCCAAGGGGTTGGAGTTCAAGCGGCTGGGCATGGTCATCGTCGATGAGGAGCAGCATTTCGGCGTGAAGCAGAAGGAGCGGTTGAAGGAACTGCGCGCCGACGTGCATGTGCTGACGCTGACCGCCACGCCGATTCCGCGCACCCTGCAAATGGCGCTGTCGGGCGTGCGCGAGCTGTCGTTGATCGCCACCCCGCCGGTGGATCGTCTGGCCGTGCGCACCTTCGTGCTGCCCTACGACCCGGTGGTGATCCGCGAGGCGATTCTGCGCGAGCATTACCGGGGCGGCCAATCCTTCTACGTCTGCCCGCGCATCGAGGATTTGGCGACGGTGGCCGAACGGGTGCGGACGCTGGTGCCGGAGGTCAAGATCGTCACCGCCCACGGCCAGATGGCGGCGACCGAGCTGGAAGACGTGATGACCGCCTTCGACGAAGGCAAGTTCGAGGTGCTGCTCGCCACCAACATCATTGAAAGCGGCCTGGACATTCCCAACGCCAACACCCTGATCGTCCACCGCGCCGATCTGTTCGGCTTGGCCCAGCTTTACCAGATCCGGGGCCGCGTCGGCCGGTCGAAGAAGCGCGGTTACGCCTATCTGACCTACGCGGCGAACAAGCCGCTGAATTCCACGGCGCAGCAGCGGCTGCATGTGATCGAGACTCTCGACAGCCTGGGCGCCGGTTTCCAACTGGCCAGCCACGACATGGACATTCGCGGCGCCGGCAATCTGCTGGGCGAGGAGCAATCGGGCCAGGTGCGCGAGGTCGGCGTGGAACTCTACCAGCAGATGCTGGAGGAGGCCGTCGCCCACGCCCGCGCCGCGATGCAGGAGGGGGCGGTCGCCGCCGCCGCCGCGATGGAGTGGGTGCCGCAAATCAACCTCGGCACCCCGGTGTTGATTCCGGAAAGCTACGTCCCCGATCTGACCGTGCGGCTGTCGCTCTACCGCCGCATCGCCGATCTGGTGGACCGGGCGGAGGTGGACGGCTTCGCCGCCGAACTGATCGACCGCTTCGGCAAGCTGCCGGAGGAGGTGGACAATCTGCTGGACGTCGTCACCATCAAGCGTTTCTGCAAACAGGCGAACGTCGAACGGGTGGACGCCGGGCCGAAGGGGCTGGTGCTGACCTTCCACGGCAACAGCTACGCCGAACCGGCCAAGCTGCTGACCTACATCGCCCAGCATTTGACGCTGATGAAGCTGCGGCCCGACCACAAGCTGGTCTACAGCCGGGAATGGCCCGATCCCCAATCCCGCGTGCGCAGCGTGCAAAAGCTGGTGAAGGACATGGCGGAGATGGCGACGGGCGGCGGGGTTCCGCGCGCCGACGTTCCGCCCCCGCCGCCACCCCCGCCGCCGCCGCGCCCAACCGCGCTGAAGGCGGGGTCGCGCTTTGGCCGCCACATTCCGGGGCGGCGATGATGGACGCGCTGTCCCGCGCTGGTGATTCCAGAGCGGGCGATCTCAGGGCGGGCGATCTCGGGGCGGGCGATCTGGCGAGGCGGCTGGCGCGGGGCGATCACCGGGGGGAGGGCGACGCGGCGTCGGTCGCCGCCGAGATCGCCGCCAACCCCGGCGCGCTGCCCGATCTGGTCGCCTGCCTGTTCAGCCGCGACGCCACCGTGCGGATGCGCGCGGCGGACGCCCTGGAACGTCTGTCGCGCGGCCATGGCGCGTGGCTCGATCCCTATGGCGAGCGGCTGTTGACCGAGGCGGCGGCCATCGACCAGGTGGAGTTGCGCTGGCGTCTCGTTCAGATCCTGCCGCGCCTGACCTTGAACGACGACCAGCGCCGCCGCGCCCTGCGTCGGCTGTCCGACTGGTTCGAGACCAGCCCGAGCCGCATCGTGCGCAGCAGCGCGCTTCAGGCCGTGGTCGATCTGGCCGCACGCGACGCCGATTTGCGGGCGACGGCGGCGGACATGCTGGGCCGGGCCATGCGGTCGGGCGTGCCGTCGCTGGCCGCCCGCGCCCGCCGCATCCTGAAACCCTTCGAGGTGGACGAGGCGATTTTGACGGCGGCGCTGGTCCGCGAGCCGACCGGGCTGAGCCTGACCGTGCTGGAGGATCGTCTGGCGGTGGCGCAACTGCCGCCGGGCGCTGGCCTGCCCGCGTGGCTGGACTGGAGCGATCCGTTGGTCGGCGCCACCCGCACCGGCGAAGCCCTGTCGATTTTGTGCCCTGAGGCGCGGATTCCGGCGACGGTGGCGGCGGATCGCGGGTGGCGGGCCTTCCGGGTTGACGCCGCGAGCGTGGACGGGGCGGGCGATTCCGCCCTGTTCGGGGTGCTGGCGGCCATCGCCGCGCCCTTGGCCCAGGCGCAAATCGCCATTTTCGCCATGTCCACCGCCGCGTCGCACTATGTGCTGGTGCGCGCCGGGGATCTGGATCGGGCGGCGGCGGTTCTGGCGGCGAATTGCGAGGTCTGTTGGCAAGGCCAGCCATTGGATGACGATGCGGGGGCGTGATGGCGACGCGCTTCCGGGCGCTGACGTCTCTGCGTCGTGACCGTCAGGGCGTCGGCCACGAATCATCCGACAGGATTTCCGGCACGGAGATGGTGATCGCCAGCTCCTGAGGGGCGCAGAACATGTTGAACGCCCCCTCGCCGGGAAAGACGTTCTCGGTCGCGCCGCGAAAATTGCCTGGATTGAAATAGACCGGCGTGTGCCACCACAGGCGATAGCCCAGCGCCCGCACATGGCGGATCAACAGCGGAGCGCGGTCGCGCCGGTCGTTTTCCAGATAGAGCATGGGGCGGTGGCGGGCGATGGTCGCGCGCGCGCCGTCCAGCACGTCGGCCTCCATCCCCTCGACGTCGGCCTTGATGAGACGGCAGCGGGGCAAAGCGAGGCTGTCGATGGTCTCCACCGCCACCGTCAAGCCTTGCGCCCCGTCGTTCCCCTGAAGGCTCAACCCGCCAAAATTGTTGGGCCGGGTGGGATCGAGCTGCGGCACGGCGATGCCGCCCGGCGCGGCGCCCGCCGCCGTCGGGCGCGCTTCGATGTTGGCGAAGCCGCCCAGCAGGGCGTTGGCGCACAACATCTGAAAGGGGATCCGCTGCGGCTCATAGGCCACCACCCAGCCGTCCGGCCCGACCGCCTTGGCCAGAACGACGGTCAGCGAGCCGATGTTGGCCCCGGCCTCCACCACGATGTCGCCGGGGCGGACGAGAAAGCGCAGGAACGACGCCTCCGCCTCCGAATACTCGCCATAGACGTCCAGCGAGCGCCCGACATAGGCGTCGTTCGGGTTGTACATCATCCGCCCATGGCGGCAGGGGCGGATGCGGGCGAATCCGCCGGGAAGGTCGAGCGCGTCGTCGGTCATCGTCTGCGGCGTCTTTCGCGGCAAGGCTGTGGTCGCCTGACTATCGGCGCGCCATGGGTTCGGCGCAAGCCCGCGCCATGCGTCCGGCGCAACCGTCCCCGTGGTTTTGCGTGCAAACCTTGACCTGTTGGTCAGGCCGTTCAAAATGGCCAGCCTTGCGGCGTTTTGCCCATTTTTGAACCACAAGCCTGCGTGACCGATCATGACCTCCGCCCGTCCGTCCACCGCCGAACGCCTGCGCGCGCATGTGGGGGAGCTGTTGCGGCTGGCCGCCCCGGTCATCGTCTCGCGCGCCGGGCTGATGGTGATGATGGCGGTCGACACCGCCATCGTCGCCCGCTATTCGGCGCAGGAGTTGGCCTTTTACGGGTTGGCCCATCTGCCGGGCAACATCATGGTCGGCACCGGAGTCGGCTTGCTGATGGGCACGGTGATGATCGCCGCCCACGCGCTGGGCGCGGGGAACGAGGCCGAATGTGGGCGGGCGTGGCGGCGGTCCATTCCCTACGCCCTGTTGCTGGGGGTGATCTTCGCCTTGATTTCCCTGCTGGGCGTGCCGCTGTTCCGGCTGGGCGGCCAGACGGAGGAGATGGCGCAGGGCGGGGCGGCGGTGCTGGCGGTGCTGGGGCTGGGCGCGCCGGGGATGATGCTGTTCATCACCACCGGCTTTTTCCTGGAGGGCATCAAGCGCCCGCTGCCGGGCATGGTCGTGATGATTCTCGGCAATCTGGCGAACGGGCTGCTGGCCTGGGCGCTGGTCTGGGGGCATGGCGGTTTTCCGGCCATGGGGGCCGTCGGCTCGGCCTGGGCGACGACCATCGTGCGCTGGGCGATGGGGCTGAGTCTCGTCGGTTACGCCTGGTGGATGAGCGATCACGCCCGTTGGCAGGTCCGCGTTCCGGTGGCCGACTGGTGGTCGGGGGCCGGGCGGCAACGCCATCTGGGCTACGCCGCCGGGTTGAGCATCGGGGTGGAAAGCGGGGCCTTCGCCGCGCTCGGCCTGTTCGCCGGGATGGTGTCGCCGTTGGCGCTGGGATCCTACACCGTCGGGCTGAATTTGATCGCGCTGCCCTTCATGGCGGCGGTCGGTCTGGGGTCGGCCACGGCGGTGCGGGTCGGCGTCGCCTATGGTCAGGGCGACAAGCGCGACATGGCGATGGCGGGCTGGACCGGGTTGGGCGTGACCAGCGCCATTCTGGCGGCGGTTGGCGTGCTGTATTACGCGTTGCCGGAGCGGATCGGCTCCATCTACACCACCGACCCGGAATTGCTGGCCAGCGTCGCCCCGCTGATCGCCTTCGGCGCCTGGATTTTGGTGGCCGACGGCGGCCAGACGGTGATGTCGAACGCCCTGCGCGGGCGGCATGACGCCTGGATGCCGACGGCGCTGCATTTTATTTCCTACGCCGTGGTGATGATCCCGGTGTCGGCCCTGCTGGTCTTCGGGCTGGAGCGGGGGGCGCGTGGTCTTTTCGAGGGAATTCTCATCGCCAGTGTGGTATCGGTCAGCGTCCTTTCGCTGCGCTTCGCGCATCTCAGCCACCGCTGACCCGTCCGCGACGGGGCGGGCGGCGGCCCGCGTTGTGTGCATGTGCGAAAGATGCTATGTTTCTGGTGCAACCTTCGGCCCGCAGGGCCAGCGTGACCGCGTCGCGGCGGCACGCCGACCGAAGAATGAGTGTCCTGCTTGAGCAACGCGCCCCTTTCTCCCGCCTCCGACATCGCCCCGATCAACATCGAAGACGAGATGCGCAAGTCGTATCTCGATTACGCGATGAGCGTGATTGTGAGCCGCGCTCTGCCCGACGTTCGCGACGGGCTGAAGCCGGTGCACCGGCGAATCCTCTACGCGATGAAAGAGGGCGGGTACGACTCGACCAAGCCCTATAAGAAGTCCGCCCGCATCGTCGGCGACGTGATGGGTAAATACCACCCGCACGGCGACAGCGCGATTTACGACGCCATGGTCCGCATGGCGCAGGATTTCTCCATGCGCCTGCCCCTGATCGACGGGCAGGGCAATTTCGGGTCGATGGACGGCGATCCCCCGGCGGCGATGCGCTACACCGAAGCGCGTCTGGCCAAGTCGGCGGAGGCGCTGCTCGACGACATCGACAAGGACACCATTGATTTCCAGGCGAGCTACGACGATTCCGGGCGCGAGCCGACGGTCGTTCCGGCGCGCTTCCCCAACATTCTGGTCAATGGCGCGGGCGGCATCGCCGTCGGCATGGCGACCAACATCCCGACCCACAATCTGGGCGAGGTGATCGACGCCTGCTGCGCCTACATCGACAACAACGACATCACGCTCGACGAGCTGATGGAGCATGTCCCCGGTCCGGATTTCCCGACGGGCGGCCTGATCCTCGGGCGGTCGGGCAGCCGGTCGGGCCTGCAAACCGGGCGCGGCTCGGTCATTCTGCGCGCCAAGACCGAGATTGAAGAGATCCGCAAGGACCGCTTCGCCATCGTCGCCACCGAGATTCCCTATCAGGTCAACAAGTCCAAGCTGATGGAACGCATCGGCGAGGTGGTCAACGACAAGATCATCGAGGGCATTTCCGACCTGCGCGACGAATCCGACCGCGACGGCGTGCGCGTGGTGGTCGAGCTGAAGCGCGACGCGGTGCCGGAAGTCGTCCTGGCCCAACTGTTCCGCCACACCCAGCTTCAGACGTCCTTCGGCGTCAACATGCTGGCGCTGCGCGGCGGTCGCCCGGAATTGATGAATCTGAAGCAGATCATCGAGGCCTTCGTCCAGTTCCGCGAGCAGGTCATCACCCGCCGCACCGAATTCCTGTTGGGCAAGGCGCGCGAACGCGCCCACACCTTGGTCGGTCTGGCCGTCGCCGTCGCCAACCTCGACGCGATGATCCAACTGATCCGCAGCGCCCCCGATCCCGTTTGGGCGCGCGAGCGGATCATGGACACCGAATGGCCGGTGCACGACGTCGGCCCGCTGATCGAGCTGATCGACGAGCCGGGCCGGGGCGTCAGCCCGCAGGGGACCTACCGCATTTCCGACCAGCAGGCCCGCGCCATCCTGGATCTGCGTCTGCATCGCCTGACCGGGCTGGAGCGCGACAAGATCGGGGCGGAGCTGAAGGACGTCACCGACCAGATCGCCGATTTCCTGGAAACGCTGGCCAACCGGGTCAAGCTGCTGGGCATCCTGCGCGACGAGCTGGTGGAGATGAAGGAGCGCTTCGGCACGCCGCGCCGCACCGAAATCCAGGAGCTGGAGTTCGAGGCCGACATCGAAGACCTGATCCAGCGCGAGGACATGGTCGTCACCGTCAGCCAGTCGGGCTATGTGAAGCGCGTCCCGCTCTCCACCTACCGGGCGCAGAAGCGCGGCGGCAAGGGCCGGTCGGGCATGTCGATGAAGGCGGAGGACGCGGTCAGCGACCTGTTCGTCGCCAACACCCACACGCCGCTGCTGCTCTTCTCGACTCGCGGCATGGTCTACAAGCTGAAGGTCTACCGCCTGCCGCTGGGCAACCCGCAGGCGCGCGGCAAGGCCTTCGTCAATCTGCTGCCGCTGATCGACGGCGAAACCATCACCACCGTGCTGCCCTTGCCCGAGGACGAGGCCGCCTGGTCGGATCTGCACGTCGTCTTCGCGACGTCGAAGGGCAACGTCCGCCGCAACCGCATGTCGGATTTCGCCAACATCCGCTCCAACGGCCTGATCGCCATGAAGCTGGAGGAGGAGGGCGAGCGTCTGATCGCCGTCCGCACCTGCCAGGAAAGCGACGACGTGTTGCTGGCGACCAGCGGCGGCAAATGCATCCGCTTCCAGGTTGACGACGTGCGCGTCTTCGCCGGGCGCACCTCCACCGGCGTGCGCGGCATCAAGCTGGGCGACGGCGACGAGGTGGTCTCGATGTCGATGCTGCGCCATGTCGAAGCCTCGGCGGAAGAACGCGCCGCCTTCTTCAAGATGCGCCGCGACGAAGGCGTCGAGATGGAGGGCGAAGCCGCCCCCGAGGCCGACGAGGTCGCCGCCGATTCGGTGACGCTGACGCCGGAACGCTACGAAGACCTCAAGCGGCTGGAGCAATACATCCTGACCGTGTCGGATCGCGGTTACGGCAAGCGCACCTCTTCCTATGAATACCGGGTGACGGGCCGTGGCGGCCAGGGCATCTGGAACATGGAGATGGGCGAGCGCAACGGCTCCATCGTCGCCACCTTCCCGGTCGAGGCCAGCCATCAGGTGATGATGGTGACGAACGGCGGGCAGGTGATCCGCATGCCGCTGCACGACGTGCGGGTGGCGGGCCGCAAGACGCTGGGCGTCACCCTGTTCCGCGTCGGCGCGGAGGAGCGCGTGGTGTCCGTCGCCTCGATCGCCGAGGACGAGGGTGAAAACGGCGACGCCGCCGACGCGGCGGACGGCGTGATCGATGACGCCGCCGCCGGGACTCCCGGTGACGCGTCCGAGTAACGGAAGGGCGAAGAAAGGTGCTTCCATGGTGACGAGCGTGTCCGAAACCAGCGCCAAGGGCCGGATCGGGGTCTATCCCGGCACCTTCGACCCGATCACCAACGGCCATCTGGACATCATCCAGCGCGCGTCGCGACAGGTGGATCATTTGATCGTCGGCGTCGCCCGCAACGCCGGCAAGGGGCCGCTCTACTCCACCGACGAGCGGGTGGCGATGGTGCGCGAGGATGTGGCTGCCCTGACCACCGCCGCCAGCATCGAAGTGCGCGCCTTCGACACGCTGCTGATGCATTTCGCCATCGAAATGAACGCCAGCGTCATCATCCGTGGCCTGCGCGCCGTCTCGGACTTTGAGTATGAGTTCCAGATGGCGGGCATGAACGCCCGGCTGAATCCGAAAGTCGAAACGATTTTCCTGATGTCGTCGGAACGCCACCAGTTCATCTCCTCGCGCTTCGTGAAGGAGATTGGGCGTCTGGGCGGCGACATCCGCCATTTCGTATCGCCGCGCGTGGCCGAACGTCTGGCCGAACGTTTCGCCTTGGAAGCGGACAGCGACGCCGGGCCGAAGCCGGTGCAAACGCTGTCGTAACGATTTTTGGGTCAGGGTGGGGAGGACGGCGTTTTCTTGCACGTCCCCCTCAAACCCACGCTTGACCTTCGCCGCGCGTCTCCCTATGGTGCGCCCACCTTGAACGGAACGCGCTCTTTTCACGGCGCTTTCTGTTCAGCCGAGTTTCGATCCGGTAGCTCAGTTGGTAGAGCACGTGACTTTTAATCATGTGGCCGTGGGTTCGAATCCCACCCGGATCACCAATTCAATCAAAGGCTTAGGCGACCAACGTCTGGCTGTTCAACTCCCCCAGCAATCACATAGCAATCTTTCGGTGCCTTTTGGCCTGTTGACCAGCGGCCCGGACCTGCTGACCGTGCTGTTTTCCTTGGCCGCTGGCTTGGGCGATTGCCGGGCAGTGATTGCTGTGGTGCGCGTCGTTTCGACGGGGAACCCAATCCGGGGGAACCGATACACCCGGTGATGCGCGCCCGATGCATTCGGCAACCCGGTTCCTTCAAGCGGAGCCTTTGCTTTCATCGGGCGGTTCGGTTCCGACGGCGAACAGCCGATACGGCAATCGATACAGCATCCGTCGGGCTTGATCGCCTAGGACTGCACGCGGGCGGGCTGCCTTGGTTTGCGCCTTGCTCGGTGTCTCGGTTCCTTTGCATCACCGCTGCGTCATGCCCGCGCCACCGACGCAAAGCCGCTCTCGATCCCGCCAGCCATTTCAACCTGTTGCGGCGCTCTCCCCTGCGTCGGTGACGCGCCTTGGATCAAGGAAGGCTTGCGCCCGCTGGTCGCCCTTCCATGCCCCACCTGTGCCTTCGGTCATCGTTCTCGGCACCGGCATGAGTGCGCCCGATCCGCTCTGCCCGCTTTGGTCGAGGGTCGCGACCAACGCCGCCCTGGAGGCTGGCCTCCCCTTGCCCGGTGGCGCCTTGGCGGCCCGCGCCACGAACCACCCCAGTCCGCTCGCCCACGCCCGGCCCCACGCCTGTCCACACAGAGGGGGGGTGGGCTTCGCGCCGGAGGAGAGGGGGGAGGGAAAAACGAGTGCGACAAAACTCTTGGGGGCTTCCCCTCTCAAATTTTCCTCCAAGCCACAGGCGAAATATTATTACGCAAGGGGTCATGCGGTCCCGATGGTTTCGAGCCATGCCCAGCGGACGGACATGGGGAGGGCATCAAAGGCGGCGTCGGCCATGTTACGGCGCGCTTCCGTCTGGGCGCGGCGTTCTGCGTTCTGGTTCGCTGCGGTTTGGGCGATCTCCCATGCTGCGAACAGAGAAGCCGAGTTGGGCTGACCGTGGGCTTTCAGATAGGCGCTTCGGAGACGCTCGACCTCGGGAAGCAGGCGTGCGCCCTCTCGCAGGGCGTGGCGCATTTCGCGGTGGGCATGGCTCATTTCAACAACGATGGGATGGATCAAAATCACGGTTCCTCCTTTCCGTTGAGGATGTCCTGAAATGGGTGCACGCCGTTTGACAGCGCTTCGTGGTATCGACGGATGCTGTCGATGAGGTCTTCCGCGCGGCGAGACTCGGCGTTGCGGGCCGCCGCTTCTCGGCTGGCCTGTTCCTTGATCCAGGCGAAGTAATGCGCATCGTGCGTGGCGGGCGGTTGCGGGGCCGGGCCGGACGCCAGCACGGCAAGGCGGGAATGCCCCAATGTTTCCCGGATAGTTCCTGTGATTTCTTCAATGGTGGTGAAGGCTTTGATGAGGTCGCTGTGGTCTGTCTGGCCGCCTGATTCGTGCGTCATTTTTTTCCTCTTCTGGCGCTGGCCGGTTTGATGTCCTGGTTGGCGGGGAGTCGTTGACGCGCGGTTTCGATGGCGAGCGCTTTCCGAAGGGCTGCGATCACCTCGGGCAATGCGGCGAAGGGAATCGCCACGCCCTTTTTGGTTGGAACTCGCCCCAACGGCGCACGTTCGCCCGCAGCGTCCACAAAGATCCGCAGATCGGCGAAGCGGTGCCCGCGATACTCCCCAATGCGCGCCCGAATTTCCTCGCGGTGGCTTTTGGGGATTGTGGCGATCAGGTCGGGGTCGGACATGGCGGGGCCTCTGTTTGGGGGGCGGTGGTGAAAAGGTCCAACTGCACGGGCCGGGTGCGGCGCGATCGGTAGAGCCTGGGCGGCTTCGGGCGCGCCCTCCGCATGGTGAAACAGCCGATGACCAGTTGCCCCCGACGGCGGGGGATGGACGGTTCATCGATTTCTGCGGGTGGGGACAAGCCGATGCTGCTCGTGTTCATGCTGCCTTCGCCTCCAAAAGCGCACGCAGCAGCGCTGTTGCCGTTTTTTCGGCCAGACCGCCGCCCGATTTGAAATGACTGAGCCGCGCCGGTGTTGTGCCCGCCGCCTCGGCGATCCGGGACATGGAGCCGCGCGGCGCATTCTCCAGGTGGTTTTTCAGGTCCCGCCGCAGATCGTCGGGATCGATGAAGGGGCGCTGGGCGAGATAGTCCTCGATGTCCCCTTGCTGTTGTTCGGGGATGTTCGTGTTGGCGGTGGGTGCCAAGATCTTAGAAGCAGTTCCCACGGGGGAACCGAGGACCCCCCATTGGAATTGCTGGATTTCGGATTTTCTCGGTTCCCACGGGGGAACCGAGGCGTTCCCCACGGGGGAACCGAGGTGGTTCCCACGGGGGAACCGAGACGCTGATTTTTTCTCACCCGCTTTCCGGCCATCGCGGGCGGCCTTCATGCTGTCTTTCAGGTTGGCTTTTACGGCTTCAGCCTGGGCGTCGGTCACACGTTGCCACTCGTTTCCGCCCCGGCTCCAGTAGGGTTGCACCGCTGTTTGGACGGAGAATTCAAGCCATGTAATCCGGTATCGGTTCTCGCTGTTCTCGACGTGATTCCTCTTTCCCCCGCGCTCGACCGCAATCAGGCCAAGAGCCTCCGCTTCCTTGATCGTTTCGGAAATGGCGCGGCGGGGAATGCCCCATTCGATCAATTGGCTGTATGGGGCCAGCAATCGGCCATTTTCCAGCCCGCCATGCCGAAGATGCTCAACCTTCAGAAAATCGAGCAAGCGGCGGCAATAGAGCGACGCGGCCCGATGCGCGGGTGAACTGAGAAATTCAGCGGTCTCCCAGACGAACGCCTGTCCCTCCGGCGGGCCGCTGACTTCAGCCTTTTTGTAGGACTGGGGTTTCTTGCTCATGCTGGGCGCTCCGCTGTCGCTCTGGTCAAGCTTCCCTCGACCTCAGCCATGCGGTGCAGGTTGTTTCCAGCACGCCGCGCTTACGGCCCAAGGTGATTGTTGGGGGAGCTTCGCCACGCTGGCGCAGCACGTCGAAAAACCGACGGCTGATCGCGGCGCGCTCACAAAACTCCAGGATCGTGAGAACCCGCTCGGCTTGGGTGGTGTTCGGGTTGGCTACCATGCTGAAAACCTCGCTGATGAAAGCACGGCAAAGCATGGGAGAGAATCGAAGCGCGCCCCAACGCACCGGGAAACGGCAGACTGAAACCTGACGGTCAGGCAGGTTCAGGCCAACCGCGTGATGATGTTTTTCCATCCAACGTCATCAGGGTTTGAGCGCCCTCCAACTCATCCAGCGCTTCGGCCAAATGGGCTTCCCCGGCGGCGCGGTTGCCGGTTCTAAAGCGCTCCACAGCCTCAAGGATGTGGGCGCACACGACATCGAGCGTGACGACAGCATCGCCCACATTCTCGATGATCCCGGTTTCGGGCAGAAATTGGCCGTTCATTTGCGGGCCGCCTGTTCTTGGGTTTCGATCCAGGCGCGATGCGCCACCGTGGCGCACCGTCATTCGCATGATGCAGGGTCAAGTGAAGCCGCCTGGATCGCTCGTGCTTGTTCGGCGGTGCTTGTCGCGGAAGGTGATCACATCACCCCGGCGGTATCGGATCGCACGGCCCCCGAAGCAGTAGAGCGGGAGGTCTTCCCGTCCACGGCATCGCCAGTTCGCCAACGTCTTGGTTGTGACGCCCAGCAGTGTGGCGGCCTCACTGTCTTTCAGCATCACGTCGTCGTTGGCGGGGATCGGGCTTGTGGTCAGTGGCGCAACCCGTGCGGTTTTAGTTCCCATGGTCGGTTTCCTTTTCCTGTGTTTCGGCCTTCAGGCCGGATGCAACCAGACGACGGATTGCTTCGGAGCGGTTCGGGACGCCCGGCTGTGTGCCGCGCCAACGATCCACGTCCACAAGAAGCGCGGCAGGAAATCGCATCTCCTGCCGTTTTGGCTCTTCAATGCTGCTGGGCTTTGTCATGGCAATCCCACTTGTTACGTAATTACCGTTTACGGTTATGCCTCTCATTGACGGAGGGCGTCAAGCCGACTTACGTAACTGCCGTAGAGATGTGAGGCGAATGTGGCAGAGAAGCTCACTGAGCGATTCGAGATGCGTCTGTCAGAAGAAGGCGTTGCCAAACTCGATGAATGGAGACGGCGACAACCCGATCTGCCCTCGCGCGCTGAAGCGATTCGTCGTCTGATTGAGCGAGGATTCGCCTATCCCGAAATGGATGTCATAGCGAGGGCTGCCACTTCGCTGCTGATAACGACAGCAACATCGAAGCGGCTTAGTGAAGATTTTGAAGAGAAAGCCAGGCATTTGATGGATGCGCATGACCGACTTTCTTATGAACAGAAGAAAAAGGCTTTCTCGGCGTTAGATCCCCGGGTACAGCATGAAATTATTCGAGAGGAGGAGCGCCAGATAGAACGCCTTCGCGAGCAAGAGGAGGCGTCTCGCCGAATATTTCAGGGGGACGGCGATGAAGATGAAGGCTGAGTGTTCTTGATCGAAAATTCCGGTTTGTGTGGCAACTCCGGGCCGTAAATGCTGCGGTGTCTCCGATCGCTCCCTTCCATTTTCGTGCGTTGGGCGAGGCTTGTTCCCTTGGGCGTCGTGGTGCTTCAACAACCATGGAGCGCCCCGCCGATGCCCGACGAACGCCATTTGATCGACACGATCCCCCTGACCTCCAGGCCGCACGCTTCCGCTTTGGTGGCGGCTCGTGACGCCCTGTGCGCGGCGGCGCGCGGCGCTGGGGTAACGCTGGCGCTGGTGGAGGATTGGAGTGATCTGGTGGCGCTGAACGCCCGCCATCGCGACGGGTGGTTTCCGCTGCTTCCCAAGCCCGCCTCGGCCCCGGCCTTCTGGATCGCCACTGTGGACGGGGGTGGTGAGGTGATTGGCACCCATGGCGTTGTCCGGCTGGATTGCTCCTCCTCCAGCTTCGGCGCGCGGGTTGGTGATCTGACCGCCTTCCACGATCCGGGCGAAGCGCCCGCGAACGAATGGGGCTTCTGCGCGTCGGAAGCGGCGGCGGACACGTTGGGGGTGGTCGCCTGGATCGTTGCCGGGTGGACGGCTCCGGCGTGGCGCGGGCGGGGGCTGTTTCATGGTTTGGGCGCGGTGGCTCGGTTGGTGGCGTTGGAGCGGTGGAACCCGAAATGGACGGTTGGCCTTGTGGATCCGGAAATCACGCCGCTCTGGTCACGGCGTGGGGCCGGGCGGCGTCGGTTGGAGTCTCGGCCCGCGATCCTGTACCAGCAGGATGGGGTGGGGCGTCTGCCGCTGCATTTCATGCGCTGGTCGCGGGAGGCGGTTATCCTGGACCTGAGGGATGCGGCCCGGTTCGCGGCTTGATGGCCGGTTCAATGCAGAGGGTGGACGTTCACGGCGGATAGAATCGCCCGCCGCCCCCGGTCCTCCCAACCGAACAGGCAATGCGTGTAGGCGAAGGGGGTTCCCAGGCCGGACACGGTGACGCGGTTGAACACCGCTTCCCCCGCGTCGATGGTTTCGGCGTATTCCCCGCCGATTCGCTGGGCGTAGGCTTCGTGCGGATCCACGGCGTCGGGCCGGTTGATGACCGTTCGACCCCATGCCCGGCCAAGCACGGAAAGCGTGGGCGTGCCAAGGTGTCGAAAGATCAGCGGCGCTCCCGGGCCGTCGGCTGACAGGAAGGTGCATCGATCCAGCAGGCCGACGCGCTTCAGGAAGGCGGGGAGGCTGGGCGTCAACGTCCGTTGGCGGCGGCATTCCTGCGCGATGGTCTGTTGCCAGTCGGTCCCGCTCGCCAACGGCAGGCGGGTGACTGTGATGGATTGGACAGCGGGCCGGGCGGCGAGGTCATGGCCTTTGGGAAACAGGACGATCATGCGGCGCGCTCCTGCTGGAAGACGGCCATGGCGGCGGCGTAGGCGGCCTGGAACTGCTGGGGCGTGATCCCTGCGGCGCTGGCCCCGGCCTCCACCATGCCGCCGGTGGGGCGCTGGGGAAGGGCCAGAGTGGCGGACGCTTCGCCCTGGAAGGCGGTGACGGCGTTGGCGAAGGTGTCACCCCCGATGGGGTGGTCGCCGGTGCATGTCAGGGTGAGGCCCCTGCTCAACGCTGCGGCCATCCGCGTGTCCAGGGTGGGATCGTTGGCAATGAGCGGCATGGGGCCGCCCAAGGCGCGGGCTTCGTTCATGACCATCCACAGCCAACGGGCGCCGAAATCGCCCATGGGGCTTGCCCCACCTTTCCGTTCGTTGTCGGCGCCGCTCCCTCCTTTGATGCCCGCCCCACCGGACTGCCACAGAACACCCAATTTGATGGCAATCCCGGTGGCGGAACGGGCCGGTATGGCGGCAATCCGATCCTCCAATTCGAAGCAAGGGGCCTGGGCGCGCTCCCACCCGTCAACGTCACCGTTGTCGAGGAGGCTTTCGGCTTCGTCTTTCAGGGGGAGGTAGCGGCTCCAAAGCTCCAGGAGTTCGGCATCATCCGGTGCCGCGTTCCTGTCGGTCGGGCGCTTGGTCTCTTCGTCTTTCGTCCCCATTCCGCTCAGGCAGCCGTTGGTTTCCAGCAGGTCGCGGGCGCTTGCGCGGGCGGCGGCTTGGGCCATGCTCCACAGCATCTTGTCGCGATAGTCCTCGTCGAGTTCGGCGACCAATTCCCGCCCCAAAGGATCGCCGTAGAGGGCCACCCTGAAGGAATTCATGCTCTCCATCCGCATCGCGAACAGGTAACGAAGCTGGATCGCGAACCCTTCAACGGTGGAGGCTTCGTGCTGCCGGATTTGGCGTTCGTGGAACTCCATCGTTTCGTAATAGGGTTCGTGGTCCTTGTCCGTGCCGCCATCCGGCAACAGCACGTCGCAAGCGTGGGTGAAGGCCCGGTATGATTTCTTGAGACCCTCCCACGCCGCGAACAGCGCGGCGTCGGGGTGCGCGGTTTCCCGGAGCGGGTGCACGGTGCTGTTGGCGGTGGTCCGCAGGAAATCGCCGACGCCGCTCAACAGGGTGTCCCGCTGCCGAACGTCGGACGGCCAGTCGGATTGGTTGCCGCATTGGCCTTCGGCCAGATCGGCGCGGACCCACTCCACGGCGGCCAACGCATCGGGCAAATGGCGGAAGGGGAGGACCGCTTCGGTGCTGGCGCGGAAACGGTCCTCGGCCTGGCTGAGAACGTCGCCACCATCATCCGTGGCGGACAGGCGGCGCACCTCCAGCATGTCCGTGCGATAGCGGTGGACGGCCTGAAGGAACGGCGTGGCGGCGGTGTCTGGCCGATGATCGGCAAGGCTTGGGTGTTCGCGCCGGTCGGGCGCGGTGGTCGGTTCGGTCATCTGGAAAATCCTCCGCGACGGTCGGTGCCGTAATGGCTTCCATATCGTCTGTGATGTGATAAACATAACGAACGATGTGGATGCCGTCAAGTGGAACGCATCACCAATGATGGGAAAAACATGATAACAGCCGCCCAACTCAAAGCCGCCCGTGCCTTGCTCGATTGGAGCCAGCCCCAGCTTGCGGAGGCCTCCGGGCTATCTCTGCCCACCATTCAGCGCATGGAAAAGCTCGGCCCTTCACGGAGCGTCGCGGCGAACGCCGACGCTGTCCGCAAGGCATTCGAGGCGCACGGGGTGAAGTTCATCCCGGAAGGCCCCTACCATGGCGACGGCGGGCCGGGCGTGCGCTTGGACAAGGGCGGGCCGCTGTTCGGGTAGCCTCAGATCTTCACAGGTTGGCGGATTTCATGCACGCTACAGAAGGGGTAGGAGGCGTGGATGCAAATCAACTGGCGAGAAGGTGGACGGCGGCTTTGGTTTGCTGGATCAGGTGCTTGGGCGGTCTTCATGGTCTACATTGTGACATTCGTTGAACGGCCTCGGTACCCGTCGGAATATGCCATAGCGACGCTGTACATGGTCGGCCCGCCTGTGGCGGCGCTCTTGCTTGTGAAAGTTGGAGCTTGGGTGCTGCGCGGCTTCCGATCCCCGTGACGATCAACAAGCTGAAGCTTCCTGCCCCTATGGGGTTGCCCCGGATGCACCGCTGGTGGTACCGGCTGCCCATGGCGGTGGTGAACCGCTGCTCGGGTGATGGCCCGGAGGTTTCCCCCACTTTCGGGGAACCCTCCAATTCCCTCTTGAGGATCAACGCAGGAATGCCCAGTATTCCTAAACAGGAATGGCCTGTTGATTTCTGCCCCGAGTTCGAGGCATGGCTTGACGGGCTTGATGATGAAGCCCTGCGGGAAGAAATCCTGTCCCATGCCGGGGCGCTGCAACGGCTTGGCCCGGGAACAGGCCGTCCGCTGGTGGACACGCTGAAGGGAGCGAGGCACCCGAACATGAAGGAAATGCGGATGCAGTATGCTGGCGATCCGTGGCGCTTCCTGTTCGCCTTTGATCCCCGGCGGCATGCCATCGTCCTGTTGGGTGGAAACAAGGCGGGGCAACCGGATTGGTACGACGTGAACATTCCGATTGCCGACCGTCGATACGATGCGCATTTGGCCCGGCTGGCTGAAGCGATGAAGGCGGCTCCGAAGCCATCGGCGGCGGGGAAACACAAGAGCAAGGGGAGGCGGACATGACGGGCCTGGATCGCTATCTCGCGAAACTCTCCCCCGAGAGCCAAGCGCGGATCGCCAAACGGACGGATGAGATCGTCCAGGAACAAATGCGCCTTGCGGAACTGCGCGCCGATCTTGGTCTGTCACAGGCGGACATGGCCCGGCGCATTGGGGTGAAGCAGCCCCGGGTGTCCAAGATGGAGCGGGCGGGCGGCATTCCCCTGAGCGTCATGCGGACCTATGTGGAAGCCCTTGGCGGCAGCCTGGAGGTGGTCGCCTCGTTCCCCAATGGCAGGCGGGTCCGCATCGACAGCGCAAAGGACCTGGAGCGCGCGGAGGATGAGGCGGGCGAACGCCGGGCCATATAACACCCCAGCCCGCCCGGTGATCCAGGCGGGCTTTTTGCTGGCGATCAGGCTGTAGAGGCCGGATTCGTTGATGATGGTCATGGCACGGCGCTGGGTGGTGCCGCTGGAGCTGGTGTCGGTAATATCGACGTCAGCCTTTTCGTCGCCATCCAGTCGGGCGGCGGCGTCTCGGCTGTTCCCGATCTCCAGCACGCGGCACACATCCGCCAGCACGAACCAGGGTTCGCCATCGCGTTCGACGGCGCGAACGGAGTTGCCCTCGAAATCAAAGGAGGGGTCAGAAGTGACCCCCCCTATTTTACGTCACCACGAATAATATGGCTGTGGGCCACATTTTCGGCGTGGGCTGACTTTTCAGCCGACCTTTCGCTCAAAAATGAGCGGAAGCCAGCAGATCACAGAACGCAAAATTGCGTTCTGCACCTTCCTTGGAATTCCAAGATTTGCGGTCCTCGGAATTGGGGAGGTTCGCGCCACGGTGGCGGAAATAGACGCGGGCGGCGTTCGGGCTTATGGTTTGATCCGCCGGTGCGCTCCGGTCGCCAGTGTCTGGGATCGAAACCGGCTGGCCGGTATCCGTCCCCGAGGGAACATCGCTCACGGGGCGGGAGCCGGGCGCGCCGGTTCCTCTGCTCTCCGGTGTCTGCTTGAGGACGAAAAGGGTGTGCACAATGCGCACACCCTTGGCGGCTGCCAGGAGATGAACCACTTCGCTGAGACCGAAGTGGTCCAGATCATCGGGTTGTGAATATGGCCCACAACCACATTATGCACGGATGAAATCTGTCCTCACATTTGCCACCGTGGCGCGCCTCGAAGGTAGTCCCCACGTTGGGGAGTACCCTGGGAATTACCCAGGGTATTCGCGCCCCACGAACCCCTGATATATTGCCGACATTCCCGGCATTTACAGCCGCGAGCGCGCGTTCATGCGGATCATCGCGGCATCGTGGGCGGAAAAGGACCGGCGCTTCCCCGCCCTGATGTTCCACCAGCGCCGCAAGGCGTGAATCAATTCGCGCATCGTCACCTCCATGGAAATGGCTTGTTGGGATTTCACCGCGCGCCAGCCCGTTCCGCAGGCAGCCCCATTTCCTCGGCGACGCCCGCCTCGGCCTTGTCGAACAGCCAGCGCAGGAAGAACAGGTTCTGGAAGGGGACCAAGCGCCGGGCGTGGGATACGTCGCCCCGGCTCCAATCTCCGGTGACGGCGGCCCCGATGGTTTTTGCGGCATCGCCGATCAACCCGGTGGTGGGGCCGAACAGGGCCGACACCGGGTCTTGACCAGAGTAGCGGCCAACAGGGTCGTCACGAAACCACGTTTCCGGGCTGGTGGTTTCACGGGTGAATTTGCCGGTGAGGTTCAGGGCGTCGAACAGCCAGCCGGTCACGCCGGACTTGTCCACGCCCTTGACGATCCAATCGGCGGGGTTGTCGCTCGCCGCGCGCCCGGCCAGCGTGTCCACGAACAATTGCGACACCATGCCAAGCCCGACCGCCAGCATGAAACCGTTCAGCACGGCGGCGTCACGCTGCTGAAGCCCGGCGATGGCGATCTGTTGCGTCGTGGCGAAGCTGAAGCTCTTGAATTGCCCGATCAGCTTGCCGATGGGGGACGACATCCAAAGGGGCTTGGTTCCCGCGCCGGGGGTGTTGATGGTCCGGTCCACCTCGCGCACGATGGCGGCGCGGAAGGTCTCCAGTGCTTGCCGGTCGGTCCATCGGTCGGTGTGGGCGATGTGGACGCCCCCCGTGCTTTCGCCGTGCTGGGCAAATTGATCGGCGATGCGCTCGGCGATGGGACGGTCGATGCCTGCGGCGGCGAGGCGCGCGACGCGGGTGGACGCCAGCCGGTCAGCGGCCAGCGCCTGGGCGTCGCGGATCAGGTTGGTTGCGGTGATGACGCCGCTGAATTGCTTCAGGGCGGCGTTCCAGGGCGACATCAGGGCGATGGCCCCGAAGTGGTTCGCCACCGCGCCAAGCCCGCGCTCGAAGCGCGTCTTGCGGCCATAGGCGTCACCGATGTCGGCGATGGACAGGGCGCGGGAATGCAGAACCATGTCGAGCGCGGTTCCGGCAGCCTTCACCTCGGCTGCGCCGGCGCGGAAGGCGGAGAAATTGCGGACCAACGGGGCCAGCCCGTCGCCAAACACACGGGTGACGCCATGGACCGCAACGGGCCGGGCCAGATCGGCGACGCTGGAAACCGTCATTTGCCCCAGCATGCGGATGTAGTTGAAGTTCGCGATCACCGGAACGGCGCGTGTCAACCATGAGTCGGTATCGGCGGGGGCGCCATAGGTCCCGCGCACTCGGTCGCGCATCGCTTCCAGGTCACGAATGTCCGCCCGGCGCTGGCTGTCCAACCGCCGAAGGGCGCGTTCATCCGTGGTGCCGCGCATTTTCTGCACATAGTCCTCGGAGATCTTGGCGATCTGGTCGGACAGGTCGGCGCGGCCAAAGGTCCGGGCAAGCTCCACATCGGGGGCCATGCTGTGGCGGTAATGCCGGGCCACCATCTCCACATCGGATTCGAGAAAGGGTTCGATCAGGTGATCGGGGATGTTGAAGGTGCGCTCCTTAAGCGGGCCGCGCGCCAGCGGCACCGCGTCGTAGGGGATGCGACCGGCGGGCGCGCCCAGAATGCGGTCGGTGATTTGCTGGGCGATGTCCTCCACCTCCAGGTCGTCGGCGCGGGCGAAATCGACCACCTCCTTGATCTTGGCTTCGGCCTTCTTCAGACCGGCTTCGGTGTCGCGCAGGGCGGCCTTGCGGTTGACCAACCACAATTGCATTTCATCGCGCTTGCTTTTCGCCTCGGCGATCTTGGTGCGGATGGCTTCCAGCCGCTTGCCCGCATCGCGCGCCCGCGCCTCGGCCACCGCCCGGCGGTCGGCGGTAAGGGCGGCGTCAATTTCCAAGCGTTGCGCTTCCGCTTCGGTAATCGGCCCTTCGCGTTCCACGGCGATGCGGGCTTCCAGTTCCCCATCGCTCAGTTTGGCGATGTCCAATCCTTCCCGGTCCAGCATTTCCCGGAATTGGTCGATTTCGCGCTGAGCCAGAGAATGGCCGATGTCCTCGTGCCGCAGGATCGGCGTCTTGCCATTGACGTCGTGTTGCAGGGCGGACAGGAAATCATCGATGGCGGGACGTTCGTCCGGCGCGCCGATGTAACCGGCCTCCCACGCGGCGCGGGCTGCGTCGTCCAGGGTCTTGCCGCTCTTGTTGTTGATGAGACCCGGGCGGGTCTTGTGATCGAACCCCAGCGCCCGCACCTCGCCGCCCTGGTCGCGAACGCCCCCCTGTTTGACCAGCCATGCGGCCAACCGCATGGGCGGCTTCCCAGCGGGTCGGCCCCGGCGGACATCGGCCATGAACGCCTTGAAGGCGGGGGATGCCGTGTCGATCCGCTCAACGGCGCTGATGGCGCGGCGATGCTCGTTGACGGCGGCCCGGCGGTCGCCGCGCAGGCTGTTCAAGGTTGCCTGGGCGCGGCCAAGAGCGGACGCGGTTTCCTCCACCTGGGCGCGTTCCCGCTCGGCCTGGAGGGCCAGCGTTTCGAGCTTTGCGCGGTGATCGGCCATCCGGTCGGCGGCGGTGTTCCGTTCGCCGGTCAGCCAATCGTTGACGGTGCGGACGAAGGCGGGGCGCTGGGCCTTGATCTTCTCGGTGTTGTAGACGCGGGAGAAATAGGAGGTCGCGGTGTTCACCGCCACATCCTCCGGCAGCAGCCCGGCGCGGATCGCCTGTTCCTTCAGCGGATCGAACAGGGTTGAACGGAAGGTGCGCGCGGCGTCGGCCACCTCGGGAATCGCGTGAACGTCGCCCCGGCGCATGGCCCGGCCTACCTCCTCCTTGAACTGGTCGAAGGTCAGCTTTCCGGCGCGCTGCGCGCCGCCGAACAGGTCCCCAGCTTTCACCGCCATCATGGAGGCGTCGGGCCGTCCGGTGCGGTAGCGGATGAAGGCCGCCTCCAGGTCGTTGATGGACTGGGCCAGTGGCGCGTCCCACAGCTTCACCCGTGTTTCGACGGCGACGGGCGACGCCACGCCCAAGGCGTTCTTTTCGTAGAGGAAGGGGGTTTCCAACAGTTCTTGCGTGACGCGGCGCGTTTCCAGGCTGGGGGAGGTCGCCAGACGCAGCAAGGGCGCGGTCTGGGCGATGCCCTTTTCCAGCCCCAGCGCGGAGACCATGCGTTCCTCGGCCACCGGGGCGCGGGCCATGGCCGCCCCGACGCTGCCCACGCCGTCGCTCGGGCCGCTGTGGGCGGGGTCGATGCGCCCGCCGGTGTCGTGCGCCAGATCATCAGGGGTCAACCGAACCTGACCGGGCAGGATGGGATCGACCATTTCGGCGGGGTGGGGCGATATTGGAATTCCAATATCGGGGGGCGGCGCGCCTGTCGGTTGCGCTCCCGGCGGGGTGAGGTCGCGGGCGGCGCTGGCCTCCAGATCGCGCCACGGGCGGCGGATCGCTCCGACAGCCCCGCCCAGAACGCCCGACAACAGGGTTGCGGTCGCGATGTTCATGGCGCTTTCGGCGGGGCTGCGGGTTTCCTGCATGCCGGTCAACGCGGCTTCCTGCGCCGTTGAACTCAACAGGCCCGCGCGGGCGGTGGAAAGCGCTCCGTCCAGCGCCCCGGCGGCGCGGGTGGCCGCGCGGGCGGCGATCCCGCCGACGGGCAACAGGTTGATGGGGTCGAGGATGCCCGCCACCAGCCCGGCGGCGATGCCAGCGCCACCGGCGGCGGACAGGGTGCGGTGGTCGTCAAGCTCCTGGTCGATCTGCCGTTTGATCCGACCCGCGTCGGCTGGGTTCTCGGCCTGGATGAAGGAACGGGCGAAGGGCTGGTAGCGTTCCTCCAAACCGCTGAACGGGTCGAACGCTGGATCCTCAACCGATGGAACCGCCCATTCACGCGCGAGGCCAGCGCCGACGCTGTTGCCCTGGCGAAAGGCCGCAGGAACGGTTTCGGTGAGGAAGCCGGGAGAGGGATCGTTCGTCTGGGGAATGCGGGGCGGCTGGGAGGCCATCCCCTGTTCGGCGTCGGTGGTCGTCAGGAAGGGCATGGGAAAGGCTCCGGGTCAGCGGGGAAGGAACAGGCCTGCGGTGGAGTTCGCCGGGATCTCCGGTTTGAGGTCGCGCATGTCGCGGGACACGCGGGCGCGATCCATGGTGCGGGCCAAGCTCCGCCGCTCTTCATCAGCGGCGGGGGACGTGTTCCAATCGGGACGCCAGCGCATCGGCTTTCCGTCCGGCCCCAACTTGGGCGCGCCGTCGGCCCCCCGAATCGGCAACCACTGCCCAAGCTCGTTCTGCTCCAACACGATGTAGCTTGGCTGCCGCTCGTGCCGTGACAATGGGTCCGCCTGCAACCGAACCTTTCCGTTCAGCTTCTCCACCGGCGCGGCGGTTCCTGCCTGGGCAAGGTCGTGGAACAACTGCCCCTCGATCCAAGCCGGATCACGCCCGTTGGCGTAGATCGCCTCTGGAGCGTAGCGCTCAAACCGCTTCCCGCCGATGCTGGTTTCCGCCCAAACGTTGGAGATGTCCTTCCAGGCCACCTTTCGGGCGACCTCAAGATTGCCGGTGGCGAGGAAGGCGTCCTTCACGCTCTTCTCGAAATCACCAGCGAGCGCGTCGGGAACGGCGGCGTTGGCGCTGAACCAATGCCGCCCCTGTTTGGTCAGCCAAGAGCGGTTCGCGTCCTGGGTTTTCTTCGCGCCGTAGGCCTGTTTGCGGCGCTCCAATTCCGCCGGGTCCTGGCGCATGGCGTCATCGGCGCGCTGGACGGCGGCCACCGGGTCGGCTCCTCCTTTCAGATTGTCGTTGATGATGTGGGCAAGGGCGAAGTCTTCGCCGTCGAGATCCTTCGCCACCCATGGCGCGCGGGCGTCCAGACGATCAACGAAGCGGGCGACCTCCAAGCGGTCGGCGGTTGCGCCGTTGCGGAGTTTCGCCCGAATGTCGCCAGCAACGGCGTCAGGGATGACGCCTGTCCGCGTGATGGTGGAGAGCGTGACGGCTTGGCGGTCGGCGGCGGTGAATCCACCGGCGTCCATCTGCTTGGACAGGGCTTGCCAATGCAGATTGGCGGCGTTGCGGTCGTCAGGCGAACGGGGGTCGAGGAAATGGGTTGCGGCGTGGCCGGTCGTCACCTTGTCGGTTGCCCATGCCGTGAGATCGGCGGCAGTCCACTCGGCGAAGGGTTTACCGTTGCGACGCATCCCAGCGTTCGCCTGCATGGCGGCATCGGACAGGATGGAACGAACCGGGGTGGACGGATCGGCTTTTAGAACGGCGGCAGCGCCGCCGGGACCGGCGAAATGGGCAAGGTAGATGGCCCCATCGTCGGTTGGCAGGTTCTGCGCGGCCAATTGAGCGCGATTGTCGGTGATGTAGGCGTCCACCATCTGGCGCGACAATTTGGGATCGGCGCGCAGGGCGAGGATTTCGGCGTCGGATTTTCCGGCGACGACATCGGGAGCGTTCCGTTTGATCAACGGCAGCCACGTCGAGGCGATGAATTGACCAGCCCCGACGGCGCTGCTGTTGGGGTTGGTCGCGTCGGCCCGCCCGCCGCTTTCCACGCCGATGATCCGGTCGGCCAAACCCTGGGGGCGTCCTGCGCCGTCCACCCGCTGAATCGCCGCGAGGGTGGCGGCGCTTTCTTCGGCCTGCTTGTGCACGGATCGATAGAGGCTGATGTAGTCGTTCGGCTCAAGCTGTCCGGCATGATAGGCGGTCAACAGGTCCGATTCCGTCGCGGTTCCGTCAATGGCGCGTTTTTGGAGATCGGCCAACCGCTGTGCGTAGATGGTGGCGTTCGCGCTGGCTTCGGTCGCGTCGTCACGGGCCTTGCGGCTGGACAGGTCGTTGACCAAGGCATGAGCGCGGCCAAGGAACCGTTCACGCTCCACCGGGCCAAGGGGCAACGCTGGATCCCGGTAAACGGCATCGGCGTGCGCCAGCGCTGCGTTCGCTCCCTCCATGCGAAACATTCCGGCAACCGACGAGAGGCCCGCCTCGGCTTTTCCCTGGCTCTGGAAATGATCCTTCGCGGCCTCGGCGTGTTCTTGGCTCCACAGGCCGATGCGGGCCTTTTCGTCCGCGTAGCGGCTGAATTCGGTGAAGGCTTGTGTCAATCCATCGCCGTCACCCGCACCGGCGTAGCCCATCCCCTCGTTCAACAGCCCCTGCATTCGGGTGTCGATCCGGTCGGTGTTCTGCTGGGCTGTTTTGGCGATCCAAGCGGTTGTCGCCTTCGATTGGGCCGCAAAGGTGGATTTTTGCAAGACCTGGCGGGCGATGTCCGCATGCCCGAAATTCACGCCGCCCAGAACGCCGTCGCTGTAGGAGCGCAACGCGCCCTCCAACGCCTTCGGGTCGTCGGGGTGCTGGGCGTAGATGTCCAGAACGTCGCGATTGACCTTGGTTTCAAGATCCGCGCGATAACCCTCCCGCTCCGCCTCGGCGATCTTGATGCCAAAGTTGACACCAGACCCGGCGAGGTCCTTTGCCGCTCCCCACATTTGAGCGGCGCTGTTGTCGGGCTGCACGAGTGGGCGAGGCTCGATCAGGGTCGGGCGGTTGTCTCCTGTCGGAAGTCCGGTGCCAGCCATCAGATCGGCCCTCCAAACCGCCCGGTCAGTGGCTCCTTGCTGGCGGTTTGGCCGAAGGCGCCGTAGGTTTTTGCCCCGAAATCCAGAAGCGATTTCCCCGCCCCAAGCCACCCCATGGTGCTCGCGCTGTCCGCCGCGTTTCCGGCCTGGATGCCCGCTTGGCGGGCGCTTTCCGCCCCGTTCAGGATGTTCAGGCGGGACACGCGCATGGCGTCCATCGCCGTGTCCGTGGCGTCGTCGCGGATCACAAGCGCCGTCGGGCTGGTCTGCGACAGGCCACGGCCCGCGCGGATCGCCTCGATGGTGGACAGTTGCGCCATCAGCGCCTCGCGGTGGGCGGTTTCATCTTGCAAGGCGCGGGTGCGCAATTGTTCCTCACGCAATTGCTGCTGGCGCTGCTGATATTGCATCTGCTCCGATTGCGCTTCGCCCTGTTTGATCGAGCCGTAAGCGCTGACGGCGGCGCTGGCCGCTGTCATCACAAGCGCAGCCATTCCCATGGTGAACCTCCAATTCCGCACGTTCTGAAGCGCGGGACATTTGCCACCGCGACCGGATAATTGTAGCATAATTCATGACAATAGTTGTGCGTTGTTCAATATTGTTGCTTTATTAGCGACGAACATACCTGCGGCAAGGGGGGTAAGATGGCTGGAACTGTGGTTGCTGGAGGCGTTCATGCTGAGATGGGGCGGGCAAAGCGACAGGCCGCGTTCAATGAGATGGAGGGGGTGCTCCAGCGGCTTGAGCGGGTTGGCTCCAGCGGCGAAAGCAAACCCCAAAGCGTGAGGTCCGTGACCAAACTGTATCGGTCTTTGGTCTTGGCTCTGGCCGGGCGAATCGTGCAACGCGGTCTGACGATGCAGCAGTGCGACGACTTGAGCGGGTTGCAGGACGGCTATGTCGCCAAGCTGCTCCACCCCGACACGAAGCAGGGGCGGGTTGCCGGGTGGCGCATGCTTCAATTGCTGATTGACACCTTGTACCCCGATGGGGTGGAGGTGGTTCTTATCCCGGTTCAGCCTGGGGCCTATGATCCGGTGGCCGACCCTCGCCCAGATCGACGCGGGGCAAGGCTTCTGAGCGACATTGCGGCGGGGTTGGTGAGGCGGTCGGCGAACGATGATGCGCCGACGGTGAGGAGCGTAACGCTGTAAGGAGTTATCGAACGAGTACGCGCACGCGCGCGACGTTCGGAGCGCGCGATGTTCAGGTTGAGCGGAAACCTCCTGCTGACCCGGCGGCGAACGGGGGCCTCCCCCAGGCTGCTGGCCGACCGCCAGAAGCGCAAGGCCGCCGCCAAAGAGCGCCGGGCGAAGGTCGCCGCAGCCGCCAACCAGAACAGCAAGAGGGCCACCGCATGAGCACCGTCACGCCGTTCCCCCGCCCGCCCGGTCGGCGGATCGTCAGCCGCCATTCGGCTGAGGAGCGCATTCGGGGCGCCCTTTCCGACCTGCGCGAAATCGCCCGCGAACGGCAGCACGATCCGGTTGGGATCGGGCAGGCCGTGGCGCGGATCGAATCGGCCCTGGATGAAATGGGGGTCGGATCGTGAACCATGAGGGCGGATTCACGCGCCAGTACCGACGGATGTGGGACAACCCGGTTTTCCGTAGCCATCAGGAGGCCGCTGTCTTTTCGTGGATGAAGGACATCGCGCAATGGAGCGAGGCCACGATACGGACGAAATTTGGCCCGGTTAGGCTGGGCGTGGGCGAATTCCTGATGGCCGAACGAGCCGTTTCGGAGGCGTTTGGCCTGCATCGAAACAGCCTCAGATCCCTGATTCGCCGCATGATCGATGACGGCATGATTTCAGAAATTCAGGACCGCTGCCCGCAACGCGCTGGGACCGCATACCGCATCACGAATTACGAAGAGTATCAGGGTTTTACCGAAGGTTCTGCTTCGCAAAAGGACCGCAAGAGGACCGCAGACGGGACCGGAGCGGGACCGCAAAAGGACCGCAAGAGGACCAAGAACAATGAAGGGAATGAAAATAAAGAAGGGAATGGCACCGACCTGACGGTCGATGACCAGCCCGAACAGCCCGATGAATTGGGCTTGGCGGTGTCCGCTCCGGCCAACGACAATCCGGTCAAGGGCCGGAAAGCCGGAGGCCAGACCGCCGCCCGGAGCGCGCGGGGAACGCGGGTTCCCGACGGCGATCTGCCCGACGAATGGGCCGTCGCCATAAACGCCCGCAAGAAGCTCCCTCATGGGTTTTGCCGTGCCTGAGCCACCTGGGTAGCGGATGTGGCCTAAGGGGGCGTCTGTCGAGCTTCCCGCAGCCTTGGCGACGGGGTTGGTGTGGTGGGTTCGTGGAGCAGTACGCGCGGGCGGGCGAAGACGGGGCATCAGCGCCCCGTCGCTTCGGTCATGCCGCGACGGTTTTGAGCCGAACCACGTTTGCCGGGGTGCCGTTCACGAGGGAATCAACCTTGCGCGCCCATGCGTCAAGGGCGGCGCGTCGCTCATCGAGGTAGGCGTGGCGGTTGTAGACCGCAGCAACGCCTTTGATCGTGCCTTGAGTGTGATTCAGGATGCGGTCGGCGACCTGTGGGGGAATGCCCATGCGGGCAAGGCCGGTTGTCACGGTGCGGCGAAGATCGTGGAAGCGCCAATCGTCCAGCGGCTTGACCTGCTCCGGGTTCTGGCCGCGCTCCTCGGCGGCTTTTTTGCGATTTTCCAATGTCAGCCGGTCGAGCCTGTCTTTCGCCCGGCTGAACCCGGACACGGACGACATTCCGGTGGTCGTGAACACGAAATCGCTGGGGGAGCCGTCCTCCATCAGAACTCTGGGCAAGGACTCCAGGATGGCAACGGCGTCGTCGGACAAAGGAACTTGATGCGCTTTGCCGTTCTTCGCCCGTTCCTTTGGGATGGTCCACAGCATGCCGGAGATGTCGAGTTCAGCCCAGCGCATGCCCGCCACCTCGTCGCGGCGTTGGGCCGTCAAGATCAGCATGCGAACGAATGAACCCAACGGATCGCCAAGACTGGCGGCGGCGATCCACACTTCGCGCAACTCCTCGTCATTCAACACGCGGTCGCGGCTTTCCTCCGGGGCTGGCGGCTCCACGCCCGCGCAAGGGTTTGTTTCGGCGTGGTCGTTTGACATGGCCCAGTTGAACATTTTTCGGATTGCTGAAAGGGCGCGGTTGGCCAGCACGGGGGTTCCGGAATCAACCAAATCGTTCAGCAGGCGGGAGACGTCCCGGCGGGCGATGTCCTTCAGCGGCCTGTCGCCCCAGGTTGGGTTGATATGCTTCAGGAAAATCCGCTCGGTGGCCTCCCACGACCGGGTGTTCGGTTTGGCATAGCGTTCGACAAACAGCGCCGCGACCTCGGCGAAGGTGTCGGCCTTCACGCTGGCGGTGGCGCGGGTGGCCATCTTCTGGCCCTGCGGGTCGATCCCCGCCTTGACCATGCCAAGCAGTCGGATTGCCTCGTCCCGCGCTGTGTCGGCGGTCCAGGGGCTGCCGTGCTTGCCGATGGTGAAGCGTTTGGGTGCCGTCGTTCGGCCACCGTCGATCCGGTATTGCAGGACATACACCTTTCCGCCCGCCGGTGTGACCTTCAGCCCGAACCCCTTTGCTTCCGTATCCCATACGAACAGATCGCGTTCGCCCGGCTTCGTCGCATCGACAAGGCGTTTGGTGATCTTCTCGGGCATGGCGGCCTCTGTGCGATTGCTGGTGACGGTCAGCAATCATACAGCAATCACGGGAGCGGGAAAATAGGGGATTGATTGGGGTGGTGCGGGAACATCGAAGCCGTCAATCTTCAATACATCTGCTGTTTTATTTCGTATTGAGGGAGGTTGCGGGAATGTGGGGGATATAAAAAGCACGTGACTTTTAATCATGTGGCCGTGGGTTCGAATCCCACCCGGATCACCAATTCAAATCAAAAGTTTGGGCGATGGACTGTCAGTCATCGGCCCTTGCGCGCGCCGTCGTTCGGCGCGCCTGTTTGAAAACATCTTTTTCATTGGAAGCGAGGCGGCGGGCGGCGCCTGTGGGCGGTTGGCCGCTCGGCCGCCGTGATGGCGGTTGTTCGGAACGACGCCGGTGTGAAGGATTTCACTGCGGCGCATAGGGCTGAGTGGGTATGCAACCATCATCGGATGATGGAGGCCCGCGATGTTGATTTGCCGGAATGTGAAAGTTGACGGGCGCCGCACCAGTCTGCGCATGGAGCCAGAGCTTTGGGACGCGGCGCTTGACATTGCCCAGCGTCGAGCCATCGGCATCAACGATCTTCTGACGGAGCTTGACCAGTCGCGCGGCGACGCGAATCTGACCGGCGCGTTGCGCGTCTACATCATCAGCTATTATCGCCGCTTGGTGTGTGGGTTTGACAGTTACGGTCTGACGCGGGTCGTTGAGCGGGCGATGCCCGCTGGCGCGACGATCCAGTGACGTGACCGGCGGTCCATCGCTCAGCCAAAAGGCCCTTCCCAAGCGGAAGGGCCTTTTTGTTTCTGGATCATCGCCGTGGGTGGTTGACCGCTGACCGGCTCCGCCGTTCCGTCACGCCGCCATCGCTTTGGCCAAGGTCTGGTTCAACCACGCGTCCACACGCTGGGCGACCAATTCCCAATCGCGTTCCAGCATCATGGCATGGCCCATGTTGGGCAGGAACTCGGCCTTGGTTCCCAAGGCTTGCGCGGTGGCCAGCACTTCGGCGCGGGGGAACAGCAGATCCTGCTCGGCCCCCAGAACCAACAGCGGAAGGTCGCGCGGCGGCAGGGGCGGGAAAGGGATCCAACCGCCGATGTCGGCCAGCACGCGGCGCGATTCCTCTTGCAGGAAGGGTTCGTAACGCGCGGCTTCCTCGGCTGGCATGGCGTCAGAGAACATGGCGCGGCGCACGGCCTGCGGGTCCACCGCCTCCGCGCCGAAGGTCATCAGCGACGCCATTTGCTGAAACACGTAGGGCGCGCGCCACGCCAGCCCCAGGGTGGACGAAAACAACCCGTGCGGCGGGGTCGAGGCCATCAGCACGGCGGCGGGGCAGCGGCGGCGGGTCAAAGCGCGTTGAACCACGATTCCGCCCATCGAATGGCCGATCAACACCGGCGGGGCCGAACAGGCCTCAACGGCTTCCAGGACATCGTCGATGTAGTCGGCGAGGCCAAAGCTGTGCAGCCGCTCGCGCCCCTCGCTGCCGCCATGGCCGCGCAGGGACACCGCGTGAACCTCCCACCCGCGTTCGGCGAACCAGGGCAGGAAATGGGCGTCCCAAATCCAGGCGCCGCTGAAGGCGCCATGGACGAACAGCAGCGGGGTCGGCTTGGCGGGTCCCGTCGGGCGGCGGGTGATGATTTCAAGCTGGGACATTGGGAGCGGCGAGGTTGTTGTGCGGTGCGGGAAGGATGGCGCGGCGCGCGGGCGCTGTCCAGGCGCGCCGCATGGTTTGACGGCGGCGACGGGGTTTGCGACAGTCCGCTCCCGCCCATGCAGGAGACGGCGACCGTGCCGAACGCCCCCCCACCGCCCCCCGATCTCACCCTGGTGCTTGGCGGCGCCCGATCCGGCAAAAGCCGCCTTGCCGAGGGGCTGGTCACGGCGCTGGGCGGGCCGCGAGTCTACGTAGCCACCTCGCAGGTTTGGGACGCGGAGATGGCCGAACGGGTCGCCCGCCACCGGGACGACCGGGGGCCGGATTGGCGGACGGTTGAAGAGCCGCTCGACCTGCGCGGGGCCTTGCGCGCCCACGCGGCGGAGGGCTGCGGGCTGCTGGTCGATTGCCTGACGCTGTGGCTGACCAATCTGATGATGGCCGACTCCGACGTGGAGGCCGAAACGGCGGCGCTGGTGGAATTGCTGCCGACGCTGCCGGGGCGGGTGGTGCTGGTGTCGAACGAGGTCGGCTTGGGCATCGTTCCCGACAACGCGCTGGCCCGGCGCTTTCGCGACCATGCCGGGCGGCTGCATCAGGCTGTCGCCGCCGTCGCCCCGCGCGTCGTTCTGACCGTGGCGGGCCTGCCGATTTACGCGAAAGGAAGCGCGCTGTGAGCGAACCCCACATTGACGAGGCGGAAACCAACCGCCGCCACGCCGAGAAGATGAAGCGCCGCAAGGCGTTGCAGGAGCGGGCCTTGGCCTCCAAGACCTTGGAGAAAGGCTTGCTGATGGTCCACACCGGCAAGGGCAAGGGCAAATCGACCGCCGCCTTCGGGCTGATGATGCGGGCGGTCGGCCATGGCCTGCGGGTCGGCATGGTCCAATTCGTCAAGGGCGCCTGGTCCACCGGCGAAACCGTGGCGTTGGAGCGCTTTGAGGATCTGGTCGATTTTCACACGATGGGCGAGGGCTTCACCTGGGACACCCAGGACCGCGCCCGCGACATCGCCGCCGCGCAAGCCGCTTGGGCCAAGGCCAAGGCGATGATGGACGACCCGCGCTACCGGCTGATCGTTCTGGACGAGTTGAACATCGCGCTGCGCATGGATTATCTGCCGCTGGACGAGGTGCTGGCGGCGTTCGCGGCGCGGCGGCCCGACCTGCATGTCTGCGTCACCGGGCGCAACGCCAAGCCGGAATTGATCGCCGCCGCCGACCTCGTCACCGAAATGACGCTGGTCAAGCATCCGTTCGAGGCCGGGGTGAAGGCCCAGGCGGGGATTGAGTTCTGAGCATGGCCAGCCCCAAACGCGCCCGCGCCGTCATGCTTCAGGGCACTGGGTCGGACGTCGGCAAATCGCTGCTGGTCGCCGGGCTGTGCCGGGCGTTGACCCGGCGCGGCCTGACGGTGCGGCCCTTCAAGCCGCAAAACATGTCCAACAACGCCGCCGTCACCGCCGACGGCGGCGAGATCGGGCGGGCGCAGGCGTTGCAGGCGCGGGCCTGCGGCGTCGCCCCGACGGTCCACATGAATCCGGTGCTGCTGAAACCGCAGTCGGACGTCGGCTCGCAAATCGTCCTGCGCGGGGTGGTGGTCGGCAACGCGCGGGCCGCCGATTATCAGGCGCGCAAGGGCGAACTGCTTGGCGCCGTGCTGGACAGTTTCGAGCGGCTGCGGGCCGAGGCCGACATCGTGGTGGTGGAAGGCGCGGGCAGCCCGGCGGAGGTCAATCTGCGGGCGGGCGACATCGCCAACATGGGATTCGCCACCGCCGCCGACGTGCCGGTGATTCTGGTCGGCGACATCGACCGGGGGGGGGTGATCGCCAGCTTGGTCGGCACCCACGCTTTGTTGCCGCCGGATGAGCGGGCGCGGATCAAGGGCTTCCTCATCAACAAATTCCGGGGCGACGTCCGCCTGTTCGAGTCGGGCTTGCGAATCATCGCGGAGCGCACCGGCTGGCGCGGCTTCGGCGTCGTGCCCTGGCTGAAGGAGGCGGCGACGCTGCCCGCCGAGGACGCGGTGGCGCTCGACCGGCCACGGGCGGCCAGCGGCGGGGCCTTGCGGGTGGTGGTGCCGATGCTGTCGCGCATCGCCAATTTCGACGATTTCGACCCGCTGGCGCAGGAGCCGGGGGTGGAGCTGCTGATGGCGCCGCCGGGGCGGCCCTTGCCGGATTGCGATCTGGTCATTCTGCCCGGCACCAAGGCGACCATCGCCGATCTGGCCTTTCTGCGCGCGCAGGGTTGGGACATCGACCTGTTGGCCCACTGGCGGCGCGGCGGGCGGGTGCTGGGGATTTGCGGCGGCTATCAGATGCTGGGCCGGACCATCGCCGATCCCGACGGCGTTGAAGGCCCGCCGGGCGAGGCCGCCGGGCTTGGCCTGCTGGACGTCGACACCGTGCTGAAGGGGCCGAAGGTTCTGGAGGAGGCGCGCGGGGTGGAGCGCCGGACCGGCGCGGCGGTGGCGGGCTACGAAATGCACATGGGCCGCACCGAGGGGGGCGACCGCGCCCGCCCGATGCTGACCCTGGCGACCGGCGGCACGGACGGCGCGGCGTCGGAGGATGGGCGGGCGCAAGGCTGCTACCTGCACGGGCTGTTCGCCGCCGACGGTTTCCGCGCGGCGTTTCTGGCGGGGTTGGGCGCGGTCTCCTCGGGCCTGTCCTACGACGCGGCGGTGGAGCGGGCGCTGGACGCCATCGCCGACCGGCTGGAGCGGGAGATGGACGTCGGAGCGATTCTTGCGGTGGCGGAGCAACATTCTTCAGGTTAGAGTTTTTTCGGGACGGCCAAGGCGAGGATGTTGCGTATGGCGTTGCGGGTGGACAGCGAGGAGGCGGACCGGCTGGCCCGGCAATTGTCCGCCATCACCGGGGAAAGCCTGACGGTCGCCGTGACGCTCGCCTTGCGCGAACGGTTGGAGCGGGTCAACCGCCCGCAGGATCCGGCACGGCGCGAGGCGTTGCGCGCCATTCGCCAACGCGCCGCCCAACTGCCGCAACTCGATTCCCGCAGCGACGCCGAGATTTTGGGGCGGGACGAAGCCGGGCGGGGGATCAGCCGATGGTGATCGACGGTTCCGCCATCGTCGCCTTTCTGCGCGGCGACGCCCACGCCGAGCGGATCGAGGCGCTGCTCGACGACGCGCCCGCCTGCCACATTTCCGCCGTCACCATGGTGGAATGCCGCGCCCTGCTGCTGGCCCGTTTCGGCGAAGAGATGCTGCGCGAGTTTGAAAAGCTGGTGGAGCGGGCGGGCATCGTCATCCGCCCCTTTGACCGGGTGCAATCAACCTTGGCCTTCAACGCCTACCGCCGCTTTGGCCGGGGTTGCGGGCATCCGGCGCAACTGTCATTGACCGATTGCGCGGCCTACGCGCTGGCCCGCTCGCTGGACGTGCCGCTGCTCTACACCGGCCAGGATTTCGCCCTGACCGACGTGGAGTCGGCGTTGGCGTAAAACCTAACCCAAAACCGCCAGAACCAGCGCGCCGCCGCCCAACAGGACGCAGGCCAGCCGGTAGAGGCGCAGACCGGCGTCGATGTCCGTCGGGGTGGCGGCGGTGCGCCCGCCGCCCAGCCAGACGTCTTCGATCCGGGTGTTTCCATAGACGCGCGGGCCGCCCAGCCGCAGATCCAGCGCGCCCGCCATCGCCGCTTCCGGCCATCCGGCGTTGGGGGAGCGGTGGCGATGGGCGTCGCGGCGCACCGCTCGCCACGCCCGCGACGCGGCGTCGGCGCCAAGGCTGCGGGCGGCGGCGACCAGCAGCAGGGCGGTCAGGCGCGATCCCGGCAGATTGACCAGATCGTCCAGCCGGGCGGCGGCCCAGCCGAACGCCTCGTGGCGGGGGGTGCGGTGGCCGATCATGCTGTCGGCGGTGTTGATCGCCTTGTAAAGCGCGATTCCCGGCAGGCCGCCGACCAGCAGCCAAAAGGCCGGGGCGACGATTCCGTCGGAAAAATTCTCGGCGAGACTCTCGATGGCGGCGCGGCAGACCGCCGGTTCGTCCAAGCTCGCCGGGTTGCGCCCGACGACGCGCGACACCGCGTCCCGCCCACCGGCCAGCCCGTTCTTGCGGAACCCCTCGGCGACGGCGGCGACATGCTCGTGCAGGCTGCGTTGGGCCAGCAGGGTGGAGGCCAAGGCCGCCTCCAGCAGCCAGCCGAAGGGCAGCAGGCGGCACAGCCACGCGACCGCCACGGCGACCCCGCCGACGGTCAGCAGCAGAACCAGCAGGGCCAGCGCGCCGAACGCCTTGCGGCGGTCAAAGTTGTCCCGCTCCTGGTTCAGCGCATGGTCGAGATGCGTGATGAGCGCGCCGATCCACACGACAGGATGGCGGATGCGGGCATAAAGTGCGTCGGGAAAGCCGACCGCCGCCTCGACAACGAGCGCGACGGCGAGCAGAAAGGGATGAAACGCAAGCACGGCGGCACGATTCCTGACGGGGAGGGCGGCGGGCGAGGATGAAGGCGGGGATCATGGCCGAAAGCAAGACGGCAACCAAGGGGGCAGGCGGCGTGACGGCCGAAGGACGGGCAAACGGCGTGGCAAGCGGCGCGACGATTCTGCATGGCGGCGATCTGGACGGCGCGCGTTTGGCTTTCCCCCACGCGCCGGAGCCGTGGGTCGATCTGTCCACCGGGATCAACCCATGGCCCTATCCGGCGCCGCCGATTCCCGCCGACGCCTGGAACCGGCTGCCCGCGCGCGGGGCGGAGGAGGGGCTGCGCGAGGCGGCGGCGGCCTGCTACGGCGCGCCGTCGGCGGCGAACGCGGCGGCGGCGTCCGGGTCGCAGGCGCTGATTCAACTGTTGCCGCGTTTGCGCGCGCCGGGAACCGTCGCCGTGTTGGCCCCCACCTACGCCGAGCACGCGGTCTGCTGGGCCGGGGCCGGGCATGAGGTGCGGGAGGTCACGGCGTTCGAGGCGCTGGTGGATGGCGATGGGGTGGATGGCGATGGGGCGGCTGGCGCGGCGGCGGACGTGGTGATCGTCGTCAACCCGAACAACCCCGATGGGCGGAGGCTGTCGGTCGCCGCGCTGCTGGGGTTGGCGGAGCGGCAGGCGGTGCGCGGCGGCTGGCTGGTGGTGGATGAAGCCTTCGCCGACGCCGACCCGTCGGCCAGCGTGTCCGCTTTCGCCGATCAGCCGGGGCTGGTGGTTTTGCGGTCCTTCGGCAAATTCTTTGGGCTGGCCGGGTTGCGTCTGGGCGTCGCCTTGTGCGAACCAGGGTTGGCGGCGCGCCTGCGGGCCGCCGTTGGCCCTTGGGCGGTGTCGGGGCCGGGGTTGGTGGTGGCGACGGCGGCCTTGGCGGACCGGGCGTGGATCGACGCCACCCGCGCCCGCTTGGCGACGGCGGTGACGGCGTTGGACGCGCGGTTGACGGCGGTTGGTTTGCGGGTGATCGGCGGGACCAGTCTGTTCCGGTTGGTGGCGGATCGTCGGGCGGCGGCGCTGTGCCGGGGGCTGGGCGAAGCCGGAATCCTGGTGCGCCGATTCGAGCGGCAAGCGGATTGGTTGCGTCTGGGGCTGCCCCCCGATGAGGAGTCCGCCGCCCGTCTGCACGATGCCTGCGTGCGCATCTTGGCCGGTACGGATCCCTCAGCGCATTGAACAATCATGAGAAATTGAGGGTGGAGTCTGTGCTTTGACGGTGAATGGTTGGATACCAAACAATATTTGTCAAATACCGTCATTGCAGAGTAATAATATTTTATGGGAAACTGCCCGGCATGTTGGACTCGGGTCATAGCGTGATGATTTCTCAAGATGGTGCGAACGGCGCGCGGCGTGAGGCATGGCGGGCGTTTGACGTTCTGCCTGTTTGCGTCTGCGTGACGAATCCGTCGGGCGACATCCGTTACGCCAACCCGGCTTTGCACGCGCATGTGGGGATCGCGCCGCCGTTGTTGGTTGGCCGATCCTTGGCGGAGTTTGTTGACGGCGACGGCGACGCGGCGGAAGCCGGTTCGGGCTTGCGCGCCCTGCGCGCGGCGGACGGAACCAGCCGCTGGTTCGCCGAGTCTGTCCGCATGCTGGCCGACGCTTGCGATGACGAGAGCGGCGAGGCCCTGCAACTGCGCGTCTTTACCGACATTGACGAGCGGCGACGGCGTGAGGTCGCGCTGGAAAACCAGGCGGCGCTGCAAAACACGCTGTTCGAGGTGCTGCCGATCCCGGTGTTCGTCAAGGACGCGCGGGGGCAATTCAGCGACTGCAACAAGGCGTTTGAACGTTACACCGGCCTGAACCGAAACGACATCCTGCAAAAGACCGCCTTCGCGGTGATGGAGCCGGGCGTGGCCAAGGCCCATGTCGTTCATGACCGGCGTCTGTTGATCGAAGAAGGGGTGTCGCATTACGAAGAGGCGGTTCCGGTCGCCGACGGCAGTTTGCGCCTGGTCAATCTGACCAAGGTGTCCTACCGCGACGCTCAGGGCCATGTGAGCGGCATCATCGGGGTGCTTCACGACCTGACCGATTCCCAACCCAACGAAGCCCGGTTGGAAGCCATTCTGGAGCAAAGCCCCGTCGGCGTGTCGGTGTCGCGCCGCGACGATGGGCGGATCATTTTTGTGAACACCCGTTTCTCCGAACTGATCGGCCTGTCGCGGGATCGGCTGATCGGCAGCCGGGCGCGCGATTACTATCTGGATGACCATCAGCGCGAACGGGTGCTGGAGCGTTTGCGCGGCGGCGGGGCCGTCGTGAACATGGAGGTGCAGTTCAAGAAGGCCGATGGTTCGCCCTTCTGGACGCTGTTCACGGTGAATCAGGCGGTGATCCAGGGCGTTCCGGTCAATCTCGCCTGGATTTACGACTACACCGAACGCCGAAACATGGAAGAGGCGTTGCGCGACATGGCCTCGCGCGATCCATTGACCGGCATCTACAACCGACGCTCCTTCATGGAGCTGGCGCGCCAGCAGTTGGCCCGCGCCCATCGGTTCCATGAACCCTTGGCGGTCTTCGTTCTCGACGTCGATCATTTCAAGCGGATCAACGACACCTACGGCCACGCGACCGGCGACGACGCCTTGCGCATGGTGGCGGGCGGCTGTCAGGCGATCCTGCGCGAATACGACATTCTGGGGCGCCTGGGCGGCGAGGAGTTCGTCGTCGTCCTGCCCGGCGCCACCGCCGACGAAACCCGCGTGGTGGCCGAACGGGTCCGCCGCAATCTGGCGCGCATGGCGATTCCGGCCCCCGACGCGCCGTTCCATCTGACCTCCAGCATCGGCATCGCCGGGTTGGAAGGGGCGACCGACACGCTGGAAAAGGCGATCCATCGCGCCGATCTGGCTCTTTACAGCGCCAAGCGCGAGGGGCGGAACCGGGTCGTCGTCTATGAACCGGGAATGCGCGCGTCGGAACCGGCGGGAGCCGCCGCCCTGCCGAGACCCGAGGCAAGCCCCTAAGATCTGCGGCGTGATCGCCCGGCTTCGCAAAAGGACGAGACGAACCCTTCGCCCAACGACCTTGCGGGCGTCGCAACTTGTGTCTTGACCGCAAGGGCTGGTTGGGGTTGTGTCGGCCTTGTGTTTCCATCGTTTTTCGCAACGCGCTCTGTTGACCTCGCCATTCCTTTGCGCGCAAAACCGCATTGGTTCATGATCCGTGCGACATGTTTGGCGTTGATGAAACAGCCAGGACAGACGGGCGCTCTTAAGGGTAAGATCGGACCAAAATCATTGGGTGTGGCATGAATTACACGGTCCGCGATCTGGGCGGCGGCGTCCGCGAGGTTGAGTTGCGCGGGCAATTGACCTTTGAAGCCAACGACGATTTCCGCCAGATCATCGACGGCATGGAAAAGGACGGCATCGCCGAATGCGTGCTGAATCTTGGCGGCCTGGATTTCATTGATTCGGCGGGGCTGGGGCTGCTGGTGTTGGCGAACAACGCCGGACACCGCGCGTCGGTTCAGTTGAAGATGAAGCATCCGCGCGGGCAGGTCCGCGACATGATCGAAATTTCCGAGTTTCACACCATCATCCCCTGCGAGTTCTGACCCCGGTGGCGTTGAACGCGGCAGGGAGGGAGGGCGAACGGGCATGAGCGACGCGTCATCAGAGGCGGGCGCGGCGGCCCCGGCGGCGGCCCGTTCGGTTGGCGGGCAGCGCGTGTTGATCGGTCATCCCCGCCCCCCCGCCGTGACGGTGTTGCGTTCGGCCCTGAACAGCGTTGGCGTGCGGGTGGTGGACGTCGCGCTGGACGCCGATGGGCTGCTGGCGAAGGTGGAGCAGGGCGCGCCCGACCTGTTGGTGCTGCATCTGGGGCTGCTGTCCGACGGTTCGGATCTGATCGCCCGTCTGCGCGCCATGGACGGCATGCGCGACGCGCCGATTTTGGTGCTTGGCCGCTTTTCCGGGGCGGGGGAGCGGCAGGCGCTGATGCGCGCTGGGGCCACCGATTTGATTCCACGCCCGGTGACACGCCCGGAACTGGCGGCGCGGCTGCGGGTTCATTTGGAAAACCGTTCGCTCAACCGTTCGCTTCAGGAGGTCATCCGCAGCCTGCAAACCTACCACACCGGCGCGGTTCAGCGGATGACCCTGGCGCGCGACATGCAGCTTGATCTGTTGCCGACGGTTGAGGCGCGCGGCGGGCTGGAGCGGCGTTACGCGATCCGGCTGGACAGCCATTTTGAATCCAGTTCGGAACTGGGCGGCGACATCTGGGGCGCCCGCGCGCTCGACGACCATCGTTTCGCGGTGTTTCTGTGCGATTTCACCGGCCATGGCGTGGCGGCGGCGCTGAACACCTTCCGTTTGCACGCGCTGCTGGCCAAAATTGATTTGCCCGGCGACGATCCGGCGGAAACGCTGGGGGCGATCAACGGCCTGTTGGTCGGGTTGCTGCCGGAAAGCCAGTTCGCCACCATGCTGTACGCGGTGGTCGATGTTCGGGTCGGCGCCGTCGTCTACGCCACCGCCGGCGCGCCGAAGCCCATCGTCGGTCGACCGGACGGCGCGTTGGAGGTCGGCGCCAGCGTCGGCTTGCCGTTGGGGGTGTCGCCCAAGGCCAGTTATCGCAACCGGCATCTGGATTTCCCCCCCGGCTCCTTTCTGTTCCTGTTCAGCGACGCCCTGTTCGAGGCGCGCGATTGGGAGGGGCAGGTGTTTGGTTATGAGGGGGTCGTCGATCTGGTCAACGGCCTGGACGGCGACGCCGAACTTGAGGGCGGGCCGCTGCGTCAATTGCTGGAGCGTTACTTCACCAACATGCCGCGCCCGTTGGCCGATGACCTGACCGCGCTGTGGATCAGTCGGCGGGAGGAACCGCCGGGCGGTCCAGATTGACGATGCCGACCACACGGTTGCCGGTGCCGACATAGGTCAACTGGTCAAACCCGACCATGCGGGCCAAGGCGATTCCACGCCCATGGGTGGCGGTCGATTGGAAGGCGTCCACCGTCAAATAACGGCTGGAGTCAAAGCCACGGCCCATGTCGGTGACGGTGAAGACGACGCGGTTGTCGCTGCGCTCCACATGCAAGGTCGCGTATTTGTCGCGATGCTCGGGCGACGCGAGACGGTCTTCGACCTCCTGCGTCAGCGCGCCGGTGGCTTTGAGAACGCTTTTGGCCTCGAACCCGATGCCGAGGTTGCCGTGCTCCACCGCGTTCATCAGGATTTCCGACAGGCCAAAGGTCAGGCTGTGCGCGGTGTCGGCGATGGTGGACAGGGTGATGGCGAGGTTCTGCGCCTCTTGCGGCGTGCGGAAACGGAAACGGGCGTCGCGCAGCAGGGAAATGGCGTCGGCGCGCGACCGCAAATCGCCCTGCAAGGTCTTCAACCGCCCGGAGCGCTCTTCCGCCGCGCGGACGACGGAACGCAGCAAGGCCCCGTCATAGGGTTTGAACAGGTAATAAAACACCCCGGCGCGGATCGCCGCCGCGATTTCAGCGCTGCTGTCCGACACCGTTTGAACGATCACCGGGATTTCCGCCAAGCCGGGCACGGTCTTCATCCGTTCAAACACCTCCAACCCGTCGCCATCGTCCAGGCGTCGGTCGAGCAGCACCACATGAATGATGATCGCCGGATTGGTCAAAATCGCCCAAGCCTCGGCGATCGTCGCCGCCTCCAGCGTGCGGTAGCCGATGCGGGCCAGATACCCGGCCACGATGGCGCGGGTCATTTCCTCGTCATCGACAACCAGCGCTGTGACGGGTTCGGCCATGATCGCGTTGCTCTCCAAACGATGCGGGTGTCGATGCGTCGTTCAACTGCCACAGAATGCAGGCGTCGTCAAACGTCCGTTAAGACGCGGTTTTCGGCGGGATCAATCCTATCGAGTTTTCTGAGAAACGCGTGTGATGTTGTTTGGCCTTCGTCAATTCTGCGGACATTCTTTCAACATGCTCAAGGGTCAAGGCGGCTGTATTTTTCTGTTGAACGGCAATCACCAATTGATCGGCGAGGCCGGACAGCCGTCCCAACCCGACGTTGGCGGCGGAACCTTTCAAAACGTGAGCTTCTTGTGAGACAACCGAAAGGTTGGATTCAGCGATCGCAGAATGCAAAAGGCTCATGTGGCGGGCGCTGTCGGTGAAAAACGTGTTCATCAGGACGGCGAAGCCATTCTGCCCCAGAATCTGGATCAGCTCTCCGCGCGTCGCCGGGTTGACCGGATCGTGATCCTCGTTCGGCGCCGGGGTTGGCGGGGCGGTCGCCTCAAGCGCGGCGAGCGGGGATTGAAGGGGTTGCGCCGGCGGGCGGCGCGCCCAGCGGATCACGGAATCCGTCAGCTTTCGGGCGTTGATCGGCTTGGACAGGTAATCGTCCATGCCCGCGTCCAGACACACGGCGTCATCGCCCTGCATGGCGTTGGCGGTGAGCGCGATGATGGGGATGCGGGCGGCGGCCCCGGACAGGCGACGGATGGCGCGCGTCGCCGTCAAACCATCCATCACCGGCATCTGGACATCCATCAGCACCAGATCATAGGGGCGCGACGACACCGCTTCGACCGCTTCCTCGCCATTGGACACCGCTTCCGCCGTGTGACCGGCGCGGCGCAGCAAAGCCAGGGTGAGCTGCTGATTGACCGGGTTGTCATCGGCCACCAGAACCCGGGCGTGAAAATCGGGCGGCGGCGCGGCGGCGGGCGTGGCGTTCGCCGCCGCCGGAGCCGTTCGTTCGGTCGTCGGTCGGCGGTCCAGCAAACTGGCCAGAACCTGACACAGAACGCTGAAACGGATGGGTTTGCTCAGGCTCGCATCGACCGGCGCGCTTTCCTGGGGCGACTCTGCGGTCGTGGGCGATGTGAGATGCGAGGTGGCCAGCGCCAGCCGGATCCCAGCCAACGCCGGAATGGTCCGGATGCGCGCGGCGACTTCGGGGCCGGTCAGCCCCGGCATCCGATGGTCGAGGATGGCCGCGTCGAACGGACGTCCCTGTTCCGCCGCCGTGGTCAGGCGCGTCAGCGCCTCGTCGCCGGACGCGGCGGTTTCCGCGTCGATGCCGAAGCTGGTCATGTGGCGGGCTAGAAGGTCGCGGTTGACGGCGACGTCGTCGACGATCAAGACGCGCCGTCCCGACCAATCGGCCATCGGCGCGAGCGGTTTGGCCGCCGCCCCCCGCTCCAGGGGGATGGACGCCCAGAAGACGCTGCCCAAACCGGGCTGGCTGTCCACCCCGATCCGCCCGCCCATCAGTTCGACCAGCCGTTTGCAAATCGCCAGCCCCAGGCCGGTGCCGCCGTGCCGACGGGCGGGGGAGGCGTCCACTTGGCTGAACATGGTGAACAGGCGCGGGCGGTCTTCGTCGTCGATGCCGATGCCGGTGTCGCGCACCTCGAAACGCACCTGCGGCGCGCCGTTTTCGCCGACGTCCTCGGCCAGCAGGATGGTGACGCTGCCGCTGTCGGTGAATTTGACGGCGTTTCCAACCAGATTCAGCAATATCTGCCGCAACCGCCCGGAATCGCCGCGAAAGGGCCGACGCAGCGGCGGCGGAACGAAGCTGGCCAGCTCCAACCCCTTGGCGGCGGCGCGCGGCGCCAGGATTTCCAGCACGCCTTCGACCAGCGGGGCCAATTCCAGATCGTCGATTTCCAGTTCCAGCCGACCGGCGTCGATCTTTGAGAAGTCCAGGATGTCGTTGATGATGACCAGCAGGGATTCCGCCGAATCCCGGATCGTCGTGGCGAAACCGCGCTGCTCGTCGGTCATCCGGGTGTCGAGCAACAGCCCGGCCATGCCGATGACCCCGTTCATCGGCGTGCGGATCTCGTGACTCATCGTCGCGAGGAATTCCATCTTGACGCGTTGGCCATCCTCCGCCCGCTCCTTGGCGTCGCGCAGGGTTTGCTCAACCCGCTTGCTGTCGGTCAGGTCGCGCAAAATGGCGGCGTAAAGCGGGCCTGCGGCGGTTTTCACCTCGGCGACGGAGAAAGAGAGCGGGAAGAGGTCGCCGTTCAGGCGGGCCGCCGTCAATTCCTTGCTGAATCCGGTGCGGTATCGCTTCACCCCGGCGGCCATGTCGTCAATGAAGCGGTTCTGCGCCTCCCGCTTTTCCGGCGGCAACAGGTTGCTGATTGGCAGCCCGATCAGCGCGCCGGGCGGGCCGCCAAAGATGCTGTGGGCGGCGGGGTTGGCGCTTTCGATGAGGCCGTTCGGCCTTGCCGTGAGGATTCCCTCCACCGCCGTGTCGAGAATGGCGTTGAGGCGGGCGTTGCTTTCCTCCAACGCCGTCGCTTGGCGCTGTTGCGTCGCCGTCGACCGGGCCAGCAGGACGCCAAACAGCAGGATCAGCAGAATGAAACCGCCGGACAACAGCGCCGACTGTTGCAGATTGTCCCGCCATCCCGCCAATTCCTCCGCCTCGTCAACGCTGACCGTCAGAACCAGCGGCCAGACCGGGGTTGTCCGGTAGGCGGTGATTCGGGTGTTCCCGTCCGCCGCGACCTCGTCGAACACCCCATGTTCAGCGGCTGGGAGCCGCTGACGGAACAGCGGAGCCTGAGCGGCGGAATCGCCGATCTTCGCGCCGCTGGGAGGTTTGGGCGGCGGTTGCGCGATCAGCAGCGTTCCATCATAGCGGTAGAGGGCGACCCGCCCACCGTCGGACATTCGCACGGTTTGATAAAGGCCCTGGAAATAATCAGGGTTCACCGTGGCCACCACCACGCCCAGCAGCGCGCCGTCGGCGTCGCGCAGCGGGCGGCTCATCGGCAGCAGCCAACGGCCCGACGGGTCAATGCTGCGGTTGGCGGTCAGCAGGGTGCGGCCGGGGATGGGGTCGCCAATGACCAGGCCGCTGTTGCGGTCAAGCCTGTGGATCCGGATGATGTCCCGTTCGGTCAGGAACAACGCCTCGTGGGGGGCGCCGTCGGTGCTGAGGAGAAGGCGTCCGGTGAGGTCGAACAGGGCCAAGGCCCGCAGATGCGGCGAACGGCGCAAACGCTCCTTCAGAAGCGCGGCGACCTCAGCCATCCGTTGGCCGCCATTCAGCAGATTGCTGTCGTCGATCCCGTCGATGATCGAGGACAGGGTGACGTCCACCGATTGAAGGGTGCGCGTGGTCGATGCCTCCAGCGCGCTGGTCAGGCTGGCCAGATTGGCGTTTGTCTGGCGGAGCGTGGTGCGCCGGATCACCGTGAACTGGTACGTCAGATCCACCAGCAACGCCATGACGGCCAGCAGGGCGAACACCAGCACCCCGCCCTTGCGCAGGAACAGGCCCTTCAGATCACGGGCCGGTTTGGCTGTGGGGGCGGGTGGGGGCAGAACGGCGTTCCAGAGGCGAAAGGGGGCGGGGCGTTCCGGGAAAATCCCAAAACCATCACCCGCGATTTTAACAGCGGTTTTGCAATTCTGCAAAGCATACGCTGTTGGCGTGAACCGGACGATGTTATCGTCAACGGCCATCGGAAGCGTTGATCGGAAAATCTTCCAATACAGAAACGAATTTTTGGAAAGGGATGTTGGAATGAGAAAGCATGCCATCCGGTTTTTTTCGTTTCTAACGATATCGTTCATTGTCCTTTCGTTTGTCTCCAGTCCCGCGCAAGCGGGCGGGCGGTTGGAAAAAATTGCTGAGGATAAGAAACTTCGCGTCTGCATGTGGCCAGATTATTATGCGATCTCGTTCCGCAACCCGCGCACCAACGCTCTGGAGGGGGTGGACGTCGAACTTGCCGGGGCGTTCGCCGCCGACCTCGGGGCGTCGTTGGAGTTTGTTGAAACCAGCTTTCCCCGCTTCATCGAGGATTTGCTGGCCGACCGCTGCGACATCAGCATGTTCGGCATCGGCGCCACCCCGGCCCGCGCGGCGAAGGTGTCGTTCAGCCAGCCTTATCTGCGCAGCGGCATCTACGCCGTCACCACCAAGACCAACGCGCAAATTCACCGCTGGGCGGACCTGGATCAGGAAGGCAACGTCGTCGTCGTCCAAAGCGGCACCTTCATGGATGGCTACGCGCGAAGCGCCATGACCCACGCCCGCGTCGTCGCCGTCGCCCGCCCGCAGGAACGCGAGGAAGAGGTGCAATCCGGACGGGCCGACGCCTTTCTGACCGATTACCCCTATGGCCAAAGGATGCTGGCCTTCCACCCCTGGGCGCAGTTGATCGTTCCCGATCAACCCGTGCAGCCGACGCCCTACGCCTACGCGGTCGCGCCGGGGGATGAGGCGTGGCTGGCGCGGGTCAACGCTTTCGTGTCCGCCATCAAGGCCGATGGCCGACTGGCGGCGGCGGCGGCGCGTTACAAGCTGACGCCGATCGTTGCGTTGGATTGACTGGGCGTTGGATTGACCGGCGCGGGATTGAGACGGGCGTGGTGGACGGCGCAGGGTTGCCCGCTGGGCATGACGGTTGGCCCTTGGGATTGCGTGGCTCGTGGTATTATCCGCCCTCGGATGGAATCTGACGAATGGAGCCTGCGGTGATCCTGATTGGCCAATATGATTCGCCCTTTGTCCGCCGTGTCGCCATCGCCCTGCGGCTGTACGGCCTGCCGTTCGAGCATCGGCCTTGGTCCGTGTTTGGCGACGCCGACGCGCTGGCCGCCTACAACCCGTTGAAGCGGGTGCCGACGCTGGTGTTGGACGATGGCGATGTCTTGATCGACAGCGCGGTCATCCTGGATTGGCTGGACGAGTTGGCGGGGCCGGACCGCGCGCTGTTTCCCCGCAGCGGCGTGGAGCGGCGGCGCGCGCTGAAAATCGCCGCCCTGGCCATGGGGTTGGGCGACAAGGCGGTCAGTCTGGTCTATGAGCGGGTGATGCATCAGACCTCCTCCCAAATCTGGGTGGAGCGCTGCACGTCGCAGGTGTCCGGCGTGCTCGACGCGCTGGAGGCCGACCGCGCCGCGCGGCCCGGTCCCTGGTGGTTCGGCGAGCGGATCGGCCACGCCGACATCGCCGTCGGCTGCGTCCTGCGCTTCATCGGCGAGGCGCACCCCGCCGTCTTTGATCGCCAGCGTTGGCCGACCCTGGCCGCCCATTCCGCAGCCTGCGAAGGGTTGGAGCCGTTTCAGGCCATCGCCCAACCCTTCTTCGTCAGCGCGTAACCCAACGAGAGTCGATCAGCGGGCGTTGTGCCCGCTGATCTCGGCGTGCAGGGGCTTGGTCTCCTCGAACTGGCGTTGCTGTTCGGGGCTGGCCTCTTTCTGGTGTTTGGCCTTCCAGTCGGCGTAGGGCATGCCGTAGACGGCGATCCGGGCGTCTTCGTCGCTCAGCGTCACGCCGCGTTCCTTGGCGGCGGCGGCGTACCATTTCGACAGGCAATTGCGGCAGAAACCCGCCAGAGTCATCAGGTCGATGTTCTGCACGTCGGTCCGCTTTTGCAGATGCGCGACCAGACCGCGAAAGGCGGCGGCTTCCAGCTCGATGCGGGTCTGGGGGTCCAGGTCGGCCATGGGAATCTCTCTCTTGTAAGGCTTAAGGCTGAGATATAGGGGGCCGGTGCAGCGTGACCATCCGGCCATGGGGGTGAAAATCGCGGGAGCCGCCGCCGTCGGCGATCACGCGGGCCACCGCCGCCCGGTCCTCGGCGACGAATCCGGCCAGCGATTCCACGCCATAGCGGAACAGGCGCGGGGTCAGCGGCGTGCCGGGGCCGATCATCGCCACCCGCGCGCCCGCCGCCACGCGCAACAGCCGGGGCAGGGTGCGGTTGGCGAAGGCCGACGCGGTGACGGCGACGGCGTCCGCCCCCGGCAGCAGCCAATCGCAGGCGGGTTCGGGATGCTCGCCCGCGCGCGGGTTCATGTCGATGACGTGGGCGCGCGGCAGACGCTGGGCGATTTGCGGGAAGCCGCCGATCACCACCACGCGGCCCTCCACCGCCGCGAACAGATCCAGCCCGTTGCCCGGCGCGCCGTCCCGATCCGGGCGGTTGTAATGGGCGTTGAGCGCGGCGACGCCGACGGCGATGTCCAGCGGATCCCAGGAACGGGCGGCCAGCGTCGCCAGATCGCGCAGACCGCGCCCGGCCCAGCGCATGGCGTCGTCCGCTCCCGTGTCGGCGTTTTGCCGGGCGGCGACGCCCAGACCCTCGGCGGTTTCGACCAGCACCCATTTCGCGCCGATCACCACCTTGCGCACGTCGGCGTCCGTCACCCCGTTCAGCAGATCGTCGTAGAGGCGCTGCGGCCCCCACCAACGCCACAGCGCGTCCTCCGTCGGCGTCAGCAGATCGGTGAAGCCGCCGGTGAAGGTCTGCCATTCGTTGAGGAAGCGGCTGCCGACGCTGGTCAGCACCGGGATCCCCTCGGCGATGCCGGACAGCAGCTCGTCCGCCAGCCCGTCGCCCTGGGCTTCCAGACCGGCGAATTTGTTGACCACCAGCAGATCGACCCGCTCGGCCACGGCGCGGCGCACCGCCTGACTGGCGTCGGCGACCCCGGTCGGATCGACCCGGCAGGATTGCGAATCCCGGCCCAGCCGCTGGGTGATGTCGAAGGCGTGGCCGGTGGCGACGTCCACCAACTCCATCACCTCGGCGCAATCGTCGATGGCCCCATGGTTGCGCTGGACCAGCCCGCCGACGCGGAATCCCCGGCTCTTCAGCTCCGCCACGAAGCCGTCGAGCAGCGCGTCCACCCCCGCCGAACCGGGGCCATGGACGACCGCGCCGGGACGCAACGGCGGAAGGGCGGCGGGGGGAAGCGTCATGGGCGGCGGATCCTTGGGGCAAGGGAGCGCCGACGCGGGGGCCTCAGCCGCCGCGACGGATGTGGTAGACGAACAGGGCGCCGTGCGCCGGGTCGGGGCGGGTTTCGTGGGCGATCAGCGCGTTGTCGGTGGTGTTGCAGAAATGCTTGAAGTCGATGACGGAGGCGGGATCGGTGGCGTGAACGATCACCTCCTCCCCCAGCGCCATCTGGTCGAGCAGGGCGCGGGTGCGCAGGATTGGCAGCGGGCAATGCAGCCCGGTCACATCAAGCTCTCTCACCGGCACCGCGCCCGCCCCCTGATTGGTTTGCGTGAAATCCTCAACGCGGCCATGACTGTAGCCGGTTCTTCCCGTCATCTCCAGCCGGTTGCGGCGGCGCTTTGGCCGAACGGGCGGCTTGATCCCGGGGCGACGAGCGTTTATAGGCTCGCCCCTTTTGCGGATCCCGGACGTCTGGGCAGGACCGACGGTCAAGGAATGAGGCACGAGCGATGACGGCATGCGGTTTGGATTTCGGCACGTCCAACACCACGCTTGGGGTGCATGACGCCACGGACGGCTTTCGCCTGCTGGCGCTGGACGGGACGCGCACGACGCTGCCCACCGCCGTTTTCTTCGATTTCGAGGCGGACGCCGTGACCATTGGGCAGGCGGCGGTCGATTCCTACGTGTCGGGGGTCGAGGGGCGGTTGATGCGCTCGATCAAGTCGATGCTCGGCACCGATCTGATCGACGCCGACACGGCGCTGCGCAAGGGTCGGATCAGCTTCCGCGCCGTCATCGGCACGTTCCTGGACACGGTGAAGAAACGCGCGGAAACGACGCTGGGCCGCGAATTGGGCGACGTCGTGGTCGGGCGCCCGGTCCATTTCGTCGATGGCGACGCGGCGGGCGACGCGGCGGCGGAAGACGCGTTGGGGACCATCGCGCGGGCGGCGGGGTTCCGGCACGTCTCCTTTCAGTTTGAACCCATCGCCGCCGCGCTGGATTACGAACAGCAGGTGTCGGGCGAGGAGCTGGCGCTGATCGCCGACATCGGCGGCGGCACGTCCGACTTTTCCGTGGTGCGGATCGGGCCGGAGCGGCGCGGCAAGGCGGATCGGGCGGGCGACATTCTGGCCAACGACGGCATCCGCGTCGGCGGCACCGATTTCGACCGCGACCTCAGCCTCGCCACCGCCATGCCGGAGTTGGGGCTTGGCAGCGCGCTGAAGCGGGTCGGGCTGCTGGCCCCCAAGAGCGTCTATTACGATCTCGCCACCTGGTCGAAGATCAATTTCCTCTACACCGCCAAGGCGCTGGCCGAGTTGGAGCGGCTGATGCGCGATTCGGCGGCGCCGGAGAAGATCGAACGCTTGATCGGCATCGTCGAGCACCGCCAAGGCCACGCGCTGGCGATGGCGGTGGAGCGGGCCAAGATCGCCCTGTCCGACCATGACGAAACCTTGCTGGCGCTGGATTGGGGCGACGGGGCGCTGTCCTTGCCGGTGGACGTCGCGGGTTTGAATCGGGCGACCGGATCGTTGGCGGCGCGCATCGGCGCCCGCATCCGCGATTGTCTGGCCGACGCGGGCGTGACCGCCGACCAGATCGACGCGGTGTTCCTGACCGGCGGCTCCACCCTGCTGCCGCAGGTCCGCGCGGCGATTCTGGCCGAAGCGCCCGACGCCCGTGTGGTCGAAGGGAATATTTTTGGATCGGTCGGGTTGGGTTTGACGGTCGAGGCGCAACGGCGTTACGGGGCCTGATGGAGAACATTGCGGCGGCGTTGGCGGCGGGCGCGCGGCATTTTAGAAAATTTGCCTCACCCCATTTTTGCGACAGTATTTCCCCGAATCTTCAGGTATTTTGCCGCCCGGAAATTCTCACCTGAGAATGTCCCAAGGCCACCTTTGATCGCGGAAACCCCTTCGCAATGACCGTCGTTGCCCCGGCGCAGACTCACGGCGCCCCCCAGTCGCGCACCGAAACCGTGACCTCGACCCCCAACCTTTCAAACGCTGGGCCATCAAGCGCCGCGAAGGACCGCAAGGCCCAGGCGCGTTTGTGGGCGGAACGGTTGGCCGATTACAAGACCCCGGTGGCCCGCCGCAGCATCGGCCAGTTGGCCAGCACGCTGTTGCCGCTCGCCGGGTTGGTCGCCGCGATGGGCTACGCGTTGGAGGTCGGCTATTGGCTGTCCCTGCTGCTGGCGATCCCGGCGGCGCTGTTCCTGACCCGCCTGTTCGTGCTTCAGCATGATTGCGGCCATGGCTCCTTCTTCAAGGCGGATTGGGCCAACAATCTGGTGGGGCGTTGCCTGAGCGTCTTCACCGTCACCCCGTACGAGGTGTGGCGGCGCGATCACGCCATCCATCACGCCACCTCGGGCAATCTCGACAAGCGCGGCACCGGCGACATCAACACCCTGACGGTGCGCGAATATCTGGCGCTCAGCCGCTGGCAACGGTTCCTCTACCGCGCCTATCGTCACCCGCTGGTTCTGTTCGGCGTCGGCCCGACGGTGCTGTTCATGTGGAAATTCCGCTTTCCGCTGAGCGGGCAGGAGCGCGACGTCAAGGCCTGGATCAGCGTTCTGTCCACCAACGTGATGATCGGCGGCGGGTTGGCCCTGTTCATGCTGGCTTTCGGCGCGTTGCAGGTTCTGATGATCTGGGCGCCGGTGGTCATCCTGGCGGCGACCATCGGGATTTGGCTGTTCTACGTCCAGCACCAGTTTGAAAACGTCTATTGGCGCAAACAGAAAGAGTGGGATTTCCACGAGGCGGCGATTGAAGGCTGCTCCTTCTACGATCTGCCGGGCTGGCTGCATTGGATCACCGGCTATATCGGCTATCACCACGTTCATCATCTGGCCTCGCGCGTGCCGAATTACCGCCTGCGCGATTGCCATCTGGCGATTCAGGATTTCCAGAAGGTCGCCAAGCTGGGGATCTGGGAGAGCTTCGCCACCGTCAAGCTGGCCCTGATCGACGAAGACAACCAGCGCATGATCCGCTTCCGCGACCTGCGGGCGGCGGCGTAAGGTTTTTTGAACGGCCCTCCAAACCCCTCTCCCGCAAGCGCTACCGGATTCACACATCTTTTTCTTGCTGCAACCAATTGGAATGAAACGGATTTTCCGTCATCCCCGCGCAGGCGGGGATCCAGAGTTTGCCAGACGAACCCTATGGGTAAGTCTGGATTCCCGCCTTCGCGGGAATGACGGAGAAAAATTCTTTTTCTTCCAATGAGTTGCCTAAACCGAAGATGTGTGCATCCAGTAGCCCGCAAGCGGGAGAGGGTGGCCCGAAGGGCCGGGTGAGGGGTTCGCAAGAATAAGCGGGTTCGCGACGACGAACCCCTCACCCTCCCCACGCGGACGCGTGGGTCCCCTCCCTCTCCCGCATGGCGGGAGAGGGCAGGCGCAGGGGCGAGGTTATTTTCCCACCATGCCGCGCAGGCGGTAGAGTTCGTCCAGCGCGGCGCGGGGCGTCAGGCTGTCGGGGTCGATGGCGCGCAGGGTCTCTTCCACCGGCGATGGGCCGCTGGGCGGCGGGGCGTTGTCGGACACCGGCGCGGGGGCGCGTTTCAGGGCGGCGCTGAACAGCGGCAAATCTTCGGCCAAGCGGTGGATCGCCGCGTTCTGGTCGCCCGATTCCAACAGCTTCAACACCGCTTCGGCCCGTCCGACCACCGCCGGGGGCAGCCCGGCCAGCTTGGCGACGTGAATGCCATAGCTGCGGTCGGCGGATCCCGCCGTGACCTCGTGCAGAAACACGACGTCGCCCTGCCATTCCTTGATCCGCATGGTGTGGCAGGACAGGGCGGGCAGCTTGGACGCCAGCATCGTCAGTTCGTGGTAATGGGTGGCGAACAGCGCGCGGCAGCGGTTGACGTCGTGCAGGCTTTCCACGCAGGCCCAGGCGATGGACAGGCCGTCGAAGGTGGCGGTGCCGCGCCCGATCTCGTCCAGGATGACCAGCGCGCGGGCGCCGGACTGGTTGAGGATGGCGGCGGTCTCCACCATCTCCACCATGAAGGTGGAGCGCCCGCGCGCCAGATCGTCCGCCGCGCCGACGCGGCTGTACAGGCGATCCACCGCGCCGATGTGGGCGCGTTCGGCGGGAACGAAGCTGCCGATCTGGGCCAGCACGGCGATCAGGGCGTTCTGGCGCAGAAAGGTCGATTTGCCCGCCATGTTCGGGCCGGTCAGCAGCCACAGTCGGCTGTCGGGGGCCAGATCGCAATCGTTGGCGACGAAGGGACCGGCGTGGGCGGCGTCCAACACCGCCTCCACCACCGGATGCCGCCCGCCTTGGATCGAGAAGGCCAGCGAATCATCGACCAGGGGGCGGGTGTAGCGCCGCTCCGCCGCCAGTTCGGCCAGCGCGGTGGCGACGTCCAGTTCGGCCAGCGCGTGGGCGGCCAGCGCGACGGCGTCGGCGCGGCTCGCCACCGCCTCCACCAACTCGTTGAACAGGCCGATTTCGACGGCCAGCGCCTTGTCGGCGGCCTCCGAAATCCGCCGTTCCAGGTCCGACAGCTCCACCGTGCCGAAGCGCACGGCGTTCGCCATGGTCTGGCGGTGCATGAAGGTTTCCCGCCCCTTGCCGGTCATCAGCTTGTCGGCGTGGGTGGCGGTGACTTCGATGTGATAGCCCAGCACGTTGTTGTGCTTGACCTTCAGCGACGGGACCCCGGCGAGGTCGGCGTATTTGGTTTGCAACCCGGCGATCAGGCGGCGGCTTTCGTCGCGCAGAGTCACCAACTCGTCCAGCGGATAGGAATAGCCGCGTGCGATGAAACCGCCGTCGCGCGCCAGCAAGGGCAGGTCGGGGGCCAGCGCCTGAGTCAAGGTCCCGACCAGTTCGCCATGCTCGCCGAGGCGCCGATCCACCAGCGCCAAGCCTTCCGGCAGCGGGCTGACGTCGTTCAACAATTGCCGGACGATGGCCGCCTGAATCAAGCCGTCGCGCACCGCCGCCAGATCGCGCGGGCCGCCGCGCCCCAGGGTCAGGCGAGTCAGGGCGCGTTCCAGATCCGGGCAGCGGCGCAGCGTTTCGCGCAGACCGCCGCGCAACCGCTCCTCGGTCTGGGCGAACTCCACCATGTCCAGGCGGGCGGCGATGGCGGCGGGGTCGGTCAGCGGGGCCGACAGATGGGCCGACAGCAGCCGCGCCCCGGCCCCCGTCACCGTGCGGTCGATGGTGGCCAGCAGGCTGCCGCGCCGCTCGCCGGTCAGGCTGCGGGTCAGTTCCAGATTGCGCCGGGTCGAGGCGTCGATCTCCATGACCGCGCCGGGGCCGACGCGGCGCGGCGGCGACAGGCGGGGAACCCGGCCCTTCTGCGTCAACTCGACATAACCGACCAGCGCCCCCGCCGCCGCCACCTCGGCGCGGGTGAACAGGCCAAAGGCGTCCAGCGTGCCGACGCCATAGAGGCTTTGCAGGCGCTGTTTGCCGTTTTCGCTGTCGAAACGCGGGTTGGGTTGGATGGTCAAACGGGATTTCCACTCGCCCCACAGCTCGAACAGGTCGGGCTGCTGGGCGAGCTTTTCGGAAATCAGCACCTCTTGCGGGTCGAGGCGGCCCAGCGCCGCGCCCAAGCCCGCGCGCTCGACCGGCTGGACCACCAGCTCGCCGGTGGACATCTCCAGCCACGCCAGCCCGACGCCGCCCGCCGTTTCGGCGATGGCCGCCAGCCAGTTGGAGGAGCGGGAATCGAGCAGGCTGTCTTCGGTCAGCGTGCCGGGGGTGACGATGCGGATGACGCCGCGCTTGACCACCGATTTGGCCCCGCGCTTCTTGGCTTCCGCCGGATCTTCCATCTGTTCGCAAATGGCGACGCGGATGCCTTGGCGGATCAGGCGTTGCAGGTAATTTTCGTGGGAATGGACCGGCACGCCGCACATCGGGATGTCTTCGCCCAGATGCTGGCCGCGCTTGGTCAGCGCGATGTCCAGCGCGGCGGCGGCCTGCACCGCGTCCTGAAAGAACATCTCGTAGAAATCGCCCATCCGATAGAACAGCAGGCAATCCGGGTGCGCCCGCTTGATCTCCAGATACTGCGCCATCATCGGCGTGGCGTCGGGCGGGATGACGATGTCGGCGGCGGCGGTGTCGGACACGGCGGGAAACTCGACCATAAGGATAAGGAACGGCGATGAGGCGGCGCACGAGGCGGCGCAGCCTAGCACGCGGTCCGGGCGGCGGCGACCCGCAGGAAGGGGCGGCGGGCGCTGGGACAATCAGACGCGCGCGAATGATTGCGATTTCACCGGCTTGCCATTGACGGGCGCGCGTGTCGGGACGTTCAATGGAGGGGAACCGGCGGCGCGCCGCGTCGATCCGGTTCCGCAAAACACCGAATCAAACGACCGGGAGTCGGCCATCATGACGCAATCGACCGCACAGAACGCCCCCCGCGAGGTGCGGGAGGTCGTCGCCTTGTTCACCAGTCGGGCTACGTTCGACCAGGCGGTCGCCGCGCTGCTGGGGGATGGGTTCGACCGTTCGGATTTGTCGATCCTGGCCAGCCACACCTCGCTGGAAGCCGCCGACCCCAAGGCGGCCAAGCCGCGCGACGAGGCGTTGACCGGGCTGGTGGGCGAGTTGAAATACGCCTTTCCCCTGACCACCGCCGGGCTGATCGCCATCGTCGGCGGCCCGATCGAGGCGGCGGTCGCCGCCCTGGTCGCCGCCGGTCTGGGCGGCGTGGCGATCAAGGATTATCTGGACGAGTTGACCAGCCACCCCAAGCCGGACGAATTTTCCCGCGCGTTGGAGGCGGGCGGCGTCATCCTGTGGGTGGCGGTGACAGACGACGAGCGCGAGTTGCGCGCCACGGCCCTGCTGGAGCGCGAGGGCGGGCAGAACGTCCATCTGTCGGCGCGCGAGGCGTAAGGGAGGAAACAGCGGCGAGGGGGCGGGCCGGTCAGGCGACCATGTTCAGCGCCGCCCCGCGCTGCGCGTCCTTGCCGGTCAGCTTGCGCTTGATCTCTTCGGCGATCTCTTTTTCAACGGATTCCCGTTTTTTGGAATCCATTGTCTGAAGATCCTCTTCGGACATCTTATGACGGGCCAGCCAATCGTCGCGGATGCGCTGCGCTGGCGTCTTCTTCGCTTCGGCGAGGAAGGCGTCGGCGGCGCTGGTTTTCGGCGCGGCGACCTCGCCGTTTGTCGCGCCGCTCTCGCTCGCGCCGCTTTTGGCGGTCGAACGGGTTTGGGCGTAGGGGTTGGTCGCGTAGCTGGAATAGCCGGAGATCTGCATGGCGGGCGTCCCGAAACGGCGGGGTTGGCGCCGCGACCGGGATTCCGGGCGGCGCGTCGAAACGCCAAGCAGATGTTGTGCCAAGACTGAAAATTATTTTATATCAAAGCATTGACTGGGTTTTGGGGTGGAAGCCCCGCCGCGTTCAGGCAGGATCGCGTCGGTTGTTTTTTCCGGTGGGAAATTTCTTCCCAGGCTTGTTGTCTTGCGTGACCGCTCAGGCGGCGCGGGCGTGGCGGTGGATTTTGCGCGATCCGGCGACCCGCAGACCATGGGCCTTGAACTCGGCTTGCAGGATGGAGGCCCAGCCCATGCGGATGACCACCAGCTTGAAGCTGTCGGCGATGTCGCGCCCGGCGACCAGATCGGTGATCTGCCACATCAGCGTCTCGTCCACCGCCTTGGGGTAAAGCCGCGTCACGCGCAGCAGGCGGGCCATCAGCGCGGCGGGCGATTGCTGACCGTCCAGCCCGCGTTCGGCCATGGTCAGGGCGTCGCCCAAAGCCGTCAATTCCCGCCGACCGTTGTCCATGCCGCCAACCATGATCCACCGCCTTCCCACCAACGCTTCCATTCATCCTGGTCTGGAAATCCAACCCGAACAGTGACGGCGGTCACAGGCGGGACGAATTTCAACCCAGATTCGCCCGTCCGTCTGGGGCAGCCGGATGAAGGGTTATAAACCTGTGATAGAGGATTTTCCGTCATCCCCGCGAAGGCGGGGATCCAGGCTTTCCGGTCAGATTCGCTCTGCGAACTCTGGATCCCCGCCTTCGCGGGGATGACGAATTTTCCAATAAAGGAATTTCAAGCCTTCACCCGATTGCCCTGCGCCCCTCCGCCATCAGGCGTGCCAAGGCTGGACTTTGCCGTTATAGTTCAAACGGTCTGTCCAGCCCGGACAGCCGATGATGTGAGGTCGGTTCCCTTGATGCTGTCCGCACGCGCCGCCGCGCCGCTCGCCCCGCCCAAGCCCCACACGATTCCCAACAAGCGCGCGATCATCTCGCGGCGAAAGCTGTCCGGCGAGCTTGAGGCGCTGGTGGCCGAACATGGTGTGGGCGACAAACTCCGCCCCGCGTTGATCGCCTGCCTGCGCCGCACCCTGGCCGAGGGGCGGGAGGAGGTGCGCAAGCGCTTTGAGGCCGGTGGTTCGGGCGAGGATTGCGTGCGGGAGAATTGCTATCTGGCCGACCGGCTGATCGGCTCGCTGGCCGATTTCACCGTTCTGCACATTTTCCCCACCGCCAACCCGACCTCGGGCGAGGTGTTCGACATCTCCGCGACCGGCGGCTATGGCCGGGGGGAGTTGGCGCCGGCGTCGGACATCGACCTTCTGTTCCTGCTGCCTTACAAGCGCACCCCGCGCGTGGAGCAGGTCGTCGAATACATGCTCTACATCCTGTGGGATCTGGGGCTGAAGGTCGGCCACGCCGTGCGCAGCGTGGACGAGTGCATCCGCCAATCCAAGGCCGACGTCACCATCCGCACGGCGATCCTGGAGGCCCGCTATCTGTGGGGGCCGGGCCAACTGTTCGCCGAACTCCGCAAGCGCTTCGACAAGGACGTCGTCATCGGCACCGGCCCGGAATTCGTCGAGGCCAAGCTGGCCGAGCGCGACAACCGCCATTTGAAGATGGGCGACAGCCGTTACGTGCTGGAACCCAATCTGAAGGACGGCAAGGGCGGCCTGCGCGATCTGCAAACCCTGTTCTGGATCGCCAAATACCTCTACCGGGTCGAAGGCGTCGATGAGCTGGTCGGCAAGAAGGTGCTGACGCCGGAAGAGGCGCAGCGCTTCGCCAAGGCGCAGAACTTCCTGTGGACCGCGCGCTGCCACCTGCATTACTTGACCGGGCGGTTGGAGGACCGCATGACGTTTGACGTCCAGACCTCCATCGGCGCGCGCATGGGCTACACCGACCATGCCGGGACCAAGGGCGTCGAACGCTTCATGAAGCATTACTTCCTGGTCGCCAAGGACGTCGGCGATCTGACGCGCATCTTCTGCGCGGCGCTGGAAGCGGAATCGAAACGCCCGCCGAAATTCAACCTGCTGCGTCTGGCCACGGTCGCCCGGCGCAAGGACGTGGACGGCTTCGTCGTCGATGGCGAGCGGCTGAACGCGCGCGACGAGCGCCAGTTCAAAGAAAAGCCGATCGACATGATCCGGCTGTTCCACACCGCCCAGATCAACGACATCGACGTCCACCCGAACGCCCTGCGCTCGATCACCCGCTCGCTGACGGCCATCGGGCCGAAGCTGCGGGCCGACCCGGAGGCGAACCGGCTGTTCCTCGACATTCTGACCGGGCTGAAGGATCCCGAAATCACCCTGCGCCGGATGAACGAGGCCGGGGTGATGGCCCGCTTCATCCCCGATTTCGGTCGGGTGGTGGCGCAGATGCAATACGACATGTACCACGTCTACACGGTGGACGAGCACACCCTGTTCGCCCTGGGCATCCTGCACAAGATCGCCGCCGGGGAGTTGGTGGACGAGCTGCCGCTGTCGTCGGAGGTGATCCACAAGGTCGTTTCCAAACGCGCGCTCTACGTCGCCGTCCTGCTGCACGACATCGCCAAGGGGCGCGGCGGCGACCATTCGGTGTTGGGCGCGCGGGTGGCGGAAAAGCTGTGCCCGCGTTTGGGGCTGACGGCGGAGGAAACCGAAACCGTGGCGTGGCTGGTGCGCTGGCATCTGGCCATGTCGCACACCGCCTTCAAACGCGATCTGGAGGATGAGAAGACCGTCCGCGATTTCGTCGCCCTGGTCCAATCGCCCGAGCGGCTGCGCCTGCTGCTGGTGCTGACGGTGGCCGACATCCGCGCGGTCGGGCCGCAGCGCTGGAACAATTGGAAGGCGGCGCTTCTGCGCGAACTCTACAACCGTTCCGAAGAGGTGATGTCCGGCGGCATGACGGTGGAGGGGCGCGGGCGCCGCATCCAGGCCGCCCAAGCCGCCTTGCGCGACGAGCTGACCGATTTCGACGACGCGGCTTACGAGCATCACAAGACCCTTGGCTATCCCGCCTATTGGCTGGCCTTCGACGCCGAAACGCTGGCCCACCACGCCCGCATCCTGCGCGGGGCGGAGCGCGACAAGCGGGAGCTGACGGTGGACACCCGCATCGACCGCAGCCGCGCGGTGACGGAGGTGACGATCTACGCCAGCGATCACCATGGCCTGTTCTCCCGCCTTGCCGGGGCTTTCGCCGCGTCGGGGGCGGACATTGTGGACGCCCGCATTTTCACCATGACCAACGGCATGGCGCTGGACGTCTTTTCGGTCCAGGACGCCGGGGCGGGCGGGGCGTTTGAAAGCGGCGACAAGCTGGCCAAGCTGTCGGTGATGATCGAACGGGTGCTGTCCGGGCAATTGAAGCCGTTGCAGGATCTGGCGACGCGCAAGACCTCCCACGCCAGCCGCACCCGCGTCTTCCATGTGCCGCCGCGCGTGCTGATCGACAACGCCGCCTCCACCACCCACACGGTGATCGAGGTGAACGGGCGCGACCGTCCCGGCCTGCTTTATGACCTGACCCGCGCCCTGTCGAACCTGACGCTTCAGATCTCCTCGGCGAAGATCTCGACCTTCGGCGAGAAGGCCATCGACGTCTTTTACGTGAAGGACGTGTTCGGCCTGAAGGTGACGCACGACGGAAAGTTGGCGAAAATCCGCGAGCGTCTGTTGCACGCGCTGGCCGACCCGTCGGGCGAGGCCCCGCCCCCCGCCCCGGTCAAACGCGCCCGGACCAAGGCGGCGGCGGAGGAGGAGGAGGAACCGGCGTGAGCGCGTCCCTTTACGACACCGACTTTTACGCCTGGGCGAACGAGCAGGCGGCGTTGCTGCGCGCCGGAAAGCTGAGCGACGCCGACATCGCCCACATCGCCGAGGAGATCGAGAGCATGGGCCGGAGCGAGAAGCGCGAACTGGTCAACCGCTTGGTCGTTCTGGCGCTTCACCTGCTGAAATGGCAGTTCCAACCCGGCTTGCGCGGCAACAGTTGGCGTTTGAGCGTCGAGGAGCAGCGTTACCGCCTGTCCAGCCACCTCGACGACAACCCAAGCCTCAAGGCCAGGCTCGATTCCGCCATTCACGACGCCTACCGTCTGGCCTTGATCGAGGCGGAAAAAGAAACCGGCTTGCCCCGGCGGGTGTTTCCGGCGGAATGCCCCTACAGCTTCGCGCAGATGATGGACGCCGGTTTTTGGCCGGAACAGGCCGATTGATCGGGTCCGCCCGACACGGAACGAACGCAGGAGCGCGCTGATGACGATGCGGAGTTTGACGGCCGAAGGCCAGGAACGGCTGGCCGGAATCGCCCGCCGTCGCGGCGTCAGCGACGACGCGGCGCGGACCATGCTGGCGGCCTTGACCAACGGCGGCGGAACCATGGCCCAATTCAGCCACCCGGAATTTGGCGGGGCGGGGCAGTGGATGCAGGGCGGCATGACCATGGTCAGCGACCTGTTCAACAACGCGCTGAAGGCCACCGTCGATGGGCTGTGCACGGACCTGGCCGCCCTGCTGCTGAACCCAGCGCCGGGGACATGGCGGGAGGACGCGGCGGCGGCAAGCTCTGGAAGCGGTTCGGGGGGCGGTTTCGGCGGCGATTGGTGGCCAAGCGGGTTGGGCGCGCCCAACGCCAGCGGCGCGCAGAATGATCTGCGTTACGCCTATTTCGCCGACGCGCGTCGTCTGGCGGTGGAGATCGCCGGGGCGTTGACCCTTTACGACACCGGCGACCACTGGATTTCCGGGGTGTCGCAGCAGCAGGGCGACGGCTGGACTTTGACCTTCGCCAGCCAACACGGAACCGTGCCGCTGTCGTCGCTGCGGGTGGTGGATGGCGGCTGGCAGGCCGCTCCTTCATCGTCGCCCGTTTGGGCGGAGCCGCAGTCGAGTCCGGCGCCGACTATCCAACCCCAACCACTCCCGATCCAACCAACCCCGAACCAGCCGCCGTCAACGGGCGGGCCGCTGGTTCTGGAAAACAGCGTCTGGGCCTTTGGTCCGGCGGAAGGGCGGGCGGCGACGACGCTCGCCTTGGCGGCGGATGGCGGCGTCACTGGCGGCGACGACGCGCGGGTGCGTTATTGGTCGGTGGAAGATGACGGGCTGACCTTCTACGACGCCGATGGTCGACCATCGGTGCGCTTTCCCCTGCCAAGCGGCGGGATGCCCGCGTCGGGCTTGACGGGCCAAGACCCGAACCGGCCTGGACAGACCTATTTCCTGCGCTCCCCCACGGCGGCGACGTTGGACTCCCCCGCGCCGGTCGCGGCCCCGTCGGCGGCCTTGCCGGTTGATCTCACCGTCGGGGCGTGGAGCCTGGAGGATGTCGCCGGAAACCGGCTCTGCGGCCTGCGTCTTCTGCCCGATGGCCGGGTCGAGGGCGGGCGCGGCGGCGAGGCGGCGTGGCGGATCACCGGCCACAGCCTGGTCTTTCTGCATGGCAGCGGGCGCCCGACCGCGCGTTTTGACCTGTTCCAGTTCCGCGCCGGGCGTTGGACGGTGATCGGCGCGCCGCTGAACAACGACTCCGTCTCGCTGTTCCTCAAGCAAGCCTGATCCGCTCAGGCCGCGCTCACCGCCGTTTCGGGCCGAACCGTTTGCGCGGCGCGCCCCGGAAACCGGCGGCGGGCGGCGGTTCGCGGCGGCGGGCGCGGGAGGCGAGTTTCTCCGACAGGCGTTGGCCGATGGCGTCGCGGACGGCGCGCACGCGGTCGCGGTCGGGCAGGGCGTCGGGGAATTTGCGGGCGGCCCAGAAATACAGGTCGCAGGCGCGCGAATAGGCTTCCAGCGCGTCGGCCTCCAAGCCGTCGAGCCGGTCGGGCATCAGACGGGCCAGCGGCAGCCGGTCCCCCGCTTCGATGGCGTCGAGGATGGCGGCGAAGACGCGGGCGTCCGCCGCATCGTCCAGATCGGCGGGGGCGAGCAGCAAATCCAGCCGCTGGGACAGGCTCAAGCGCCGGGAATCCACCAGCAGGGCGGCGCGGCGCAGCGCCGACAGGTCGGACAGGCGGAAGGGCGATCCAGCGGTTTTCGCCGCGCTGTTGCCCTCGGTGAAGCAATCGACCAGCAGGCGGGTTTCGGCCCCGCCAAGATGCTCGGCCAACCGGGCCAGCATGGCGCGGGACGGGCGCACCGGCAATGGCGCGTCGGCGCGCAGGCGCGCGTCGGGCCGCTCCAGCAACTGGCGCAGGGCCTGCGGCGTGCCGCGCCCGATGACGCCGTAAAACCCCTCCTCATGCTGGCCGAACCGCCCGGCGCGCCCGGCGATCTGCTTCACCTCGGTGGCGGTCAGCGGGCGGACGGACGTGCCGTCGAATTTTTCCAGCGCGGTGAACAGAACCCGGCGGCAGGGCAGGTTCAGCCCCATGCCGATGGCGTCGGTCGCCACCACGACGTCGGCCTCGCCCGACAGAAAGCGCGCGGCCTCGCGGCGGCGGACGGCGGGGGCCAGCGCGCCATAGACGGCGGCGACCGACAGGCCGCGCGCCAGCAGCGTGTCGCGCACGCTGTGCACCTCGCGCCGGGAAAAGGCGATCAGCGCGTCGCCCGGCTCGACCTCCGGCCAATCCAGGCGGCGGTCGAGCGGGGTCAGCGGCGTCTTGCGCTCCAACTCCACCACCTCCAGCGGCTCGCCCAGATGGGCGGCGGCGCGCTCCACCAGCGGGCGGATCTCCGGCGCGCCCAGAATGAACAGGGTGTCGGCGGGAACCCCGATCAAGGCGGCGGTCCAGGCCCAGCCGCGTTCCGGGTCGGCCAGCATCTGGATTTCGTCGATCACCGCGACCTCGACCGGGCGGTTGGGGTCCATCAATTCGATGGTGGACGCGGTGTGGCGGGCGCCGGGCGTGCGGATCTCCTCCTCCCCCGTCACCAAAGTGGTTGGGGTTCCCTCGGCGTTCAGCCGCTCCATCACCTCCAAGGCCAGCAGGCGCAGCGGGGCCAGATAAACCCCGTCGCGGGCGGCGCGCAGGGCGGCGATGGCGCGGTGGGTCTTGCCGGAGTTGGTCGGGCCGATCACCAGAACCAATTTCCGTTTGATGCCGCGCGCCGTCGGGAACAGATGCTCGAAGCGGGAAAAATCGAAATGGCGGCTGACATAGGCCCGCCCGCGCCCCTCCGCCCGGTCGCGCCGCCACTGGTCGTGCTCCCGCTCCCATCGGTCGAGCAGATCGTCGGCGTCGAAGCGGTTGCGGGCGGCGCGCGACAGGCGGTCGGCGAAGGCGGCGAAGTTCCAGTCGTCGGGCGGCTCGCCAATCTCCTCGGCGTAGCGGCGCAGGGCGGCGGCGACGCGCGACAGGGCGTCTTCCAGCGCCCGCGTCAGCGTCGGGTCTTGGGTCAGCCGCGCGGCCAGCGTGGAATCGTCCAGATCGGCCAGTTCCAGCGCGTCGAGCGTCCGGCTGGCCTGGAGCCGCACCGGCAGCGGCAGGCCGGGCCAGCGCAAGCAATCCTCGCGCACCGCCCGCACGCGGGTGCGGTCGTCGGCGGACAGCAGCGACGCGCTACCGTCCGGCAACGCCCGGCGGGCCTGCGCGAGCAGGGCGTCGCGCCGTTGCGCGCGGTCAACGCGGCCTTGAATTTCCAACAGGATCCCGGCCCGGCGGTCGGCGGGAACCAGCAGGTCGCGCTTGCCCTTGGGCAGCGGCAGGCCCAGCGGGGCCAGCCCGCGCCCCTCGGCGTCGGACAGGCGGAGCAACCCGGCGGCGCCCAGCGTCGTCACCTCCGGGTGGGTGACGGCGAGGTCGTAAATCAGATGCGGGTCGGCGGCGGGAAAGGCGTCGGAAGCAGGGGCGGACGCGTCGTCGGTCATCGCGAAACATCCTGGTCGGCGGCGCAATGGTGCAGGACGATGCCGCTGGTCGTCGCCACGTTCAGGGAGTCGAAATCGCCCGCCATCGGAATCCGCACGCTGCGGGCGCGGGCCAGCAGGGCGGGCGGCAGGCCCGGCCCCTCCGACCCGAACAGCAGGGCGGCGCGCGGCGGCGGGACCATCCGCGCCAGGGTTTCCGCCCCGCTGGGGCTGAGCGCCACCCCCGCGAACCCCAGGGCGTCGAGCAGGGCGAGCGGATCCTCCCCCGCCGCCAGCCGGGCGGTGGGAACCAGCAGCGTCGCCCCGACCGACACCCGGATCGCCTTGCGGTAGAGCGGGTCGCAGCAGCCGGAATCCAGAATGACCCCGTCGGCGCCAAAGGCGGCGGCGTTGCGGTAGATGCCGCCGAGATTGTCGTGGTTGCCGATGCCGAACAGCATGACCACCCGCGCCCGCGCGGGCATGGCGGCCAGCAGATCGGCGGCGCTGGGCTGCGGCGCGCGCTCCCCCAAGGCCAGAATGCCCCGGTGCAGCGGAAAGCCGACGATGCGGTCGAGCACGGCCTGACCGGCGGCGTAGACCGGCGTGTCGGCGGGCAGCTTGGCGAGCAGCGGCTCCAGCGCCGTCACCCGCTTGTCGGCCAGCAGCAGCGACCGCGCCCGATGGCCGGACGCGACCACCAGACTGCGCACCACCACGGCCCCTTCGGCGATGAAATGCCCGTCGCGCCCGACCAGATCGCGTTCGCGCACGTCGCGATAGGCGGCGATGCGCGGATCGTCGGGATCGTCGATGGGAATCAGGATCGGCACGGGCGGCGACTCGCGATGGTCAAAGGGCAGGGCGGACGGCCCCATGCTTAGAGCATTCCGCCGACGCTTTCCACGCCGCGCGTCTTGGCCAATGGAGGGTTGACGCCACCCGGCTGATGAAGCGCCCCGGCGCACATCGCCACCATACTCCACAGGCGCGCACTTACACTTTCGCTTCGCGCGGGCGCCCCGCCCAATTTATCCTCGCCTGGGGCGCTCCGGAAGCTGCGCGCTCATCTCGGGAGTTGATTTCCACAAATGGCCGGCGCCATGGATCGGTCGCATTCGGAAACGGAGGGAATGAAATGAGCAGTTTGTCGGATGTCCTCGTCCTGCCGCTCAACGCTCTTGGCGCGGACATCGGTCTGCCGAGTCTGGGATCCTGGGCCAACACATTCATCAACACCATCGACCAGGGTGAAGTGAACGAGCAGGTTCTCAGCGACCTGCAACAAATTCAGTCCTCCCTGGCGCAACTCAACACCACGCTGTCCAGCATCAGCTCGCAAATTTCATCCTTTGAATCTCTGTTCCAAGAAACATCCGTCGCCCAATATACGACGATGATTTCATCATGCTACGAGGACATTCAGGACATCGCCGCCACAAAAATCAGCACTGCGGCGGATATGGCGAACATCCAGGCCCGAATGGTTGCTGTTGGCAACAATATTATCAATGGCAGCTCCGGCATCCTCAACAATGTCAACGAAATAGCGACGCTTCTGATTTCCAATACGCAGGTGTCTCCAGGTCTGATAAACAACAAAAACACCCAGATGATCGCATCGAACGAGTTTTTTTCATATTACGTCGGCGTTCGTTCAATTTCAGTAAATTACTACAAATATTATGTTATGGCGTTGTTTTGCGTTAATTGGGCAATCGCACTCAACGAAAAAAATTTAATCTCGTTCCCAGAAGGGCAATCTTGGATAAGCCAAATCAATGGCAATATAAGCAATCTTCAAAATTTCCTTGACGACAACATTCCCAGCGCCGTTACGGCCCTTGTCCAAGCTTTGGCGAGCGGCGGGGGCCAGAGCGCCAACGTCGCCATTTCCACGACCTCTGCGCCATTCCGTTATCTTTGGTTCGTCGCAGAGACTGGCGACTACTCCCAGGGATGGTTCTCGGCGCCGAACCCGGTCCTTGCGACGCTGACGGCGGCCATGGACATCAGCAATCCGACCGCCAACACCCAGTACCGCTTCGCGCTGTCCTTTGCGAGCGGAGGCGCGCCTCTCTATATGGTTCCATCCGGAGCCGGGTATCCGTCGATCTTCAGCGGCAGCGTCGCCACGAGTTCGTATCAGATCTGGGCGACCGCGAACGGCAGCTTTGTCTTTGATTTCTACGACAACTGCTATCAGGGCCAGCCGTATATGAACGCCGGGGTCAACGCGCTCAGCCAGGGCGGGGGGGAATGCTCCCTGGGCAGCGTCACGACCTATAACGTCAGCGATCCATCGCAGATGCTGACCTTGGCCGTGTTGACGACGTCCCCGCCGGCCTGGATCGTGCCGACATGGTCGACCACGCAGTTGCAAATCCTGTCCCGGAGCCAAGCTGGCTTCTGGTCAAACACCGGCCTTGCGCCGGGGGCCTTCACAGCCGGCAAGAATCTCGCCCTGGCCGACGTCAACGGCTGTCTCTACGCGGCGTGGCGCGGGACGGGAAACGATCAGGCGGTCCATGTCCAGTCCTTCGCCCCCGCCTCCGGCGCCTGGAGCGGAGTCGGCGCCATCCCCGCCGCCTTCAGCACCGTCGGCTGGATCGGGGCGGCGGCGTTCAACGGCTGCCTCTATGTGGCGTGGCGCGGGACCGGGACCGACTCGGCGATCTATTACGCGTCGCTCGACGCTGGCGGCAACTGGTCGTCCCTGTCCACGGTTCCAAAAGCCGACGGCACCGACACCGGCCCAACGCTGGCTGTTTTCAACGACCAGCTCTATTTCTTCTGGCAGGGCGTGAACGGCGACGCGCGGGTCTATTATTCCGCCATGACGACGACCGGCTCCTGGAGCGGCGTCGCCTTGATCCCGGGCGCCAACACCACCACGGGCGGCATCGCCACGGCGGTCTTCAACGGTCAGCTCTACGCCGCGTGGCGGGGAGTCGGTTCCGACACCGCCGTTTATTACGCCTCCTACCCTGGTTCAACGTCCAGTTGGACGACTCTCTCGACCATTCCCTCCGCCAATTCCGACACCTGGCCAGCCTTGGCGTCGTTCAACGGCGGGTTGCTGGCGGCGTGGCAGGGCGCCAACGGCGACCGGAGCGTCCATCTGTCCACGATGAACGGCGGTGGCGTGTGGACGGGGCAGGGGGCTGTTCCGAGCGTTTCGACCGCGACCGGCTGCGCGGTCGCGCCCTGCGGCGCGGACCTGTATTTTGGCTTGATCTGGCCGAGTTGACCATCCCGTCCCCCGGTGACGGCCGCGCTGCGACCGTCACCGGCGGTCATGCCTGTCGCCCTATCAAATGACGTCTTTGATCCGGGCGCGGCGAGGGCGGTGTCCGGCTCTTGTCCCTTGCCCCACCAGCGATGGCGGATCCGCCCCTTTTGGCCGACCGTCGATTGGCATGAATGGATCATAGGCAAGACTTGAGCAAAAATTGAATCAACCTAAGGTTTATTTACCAATATCCATAAGAGAGACGGGTGCGTTCGGCGGCCTGTTTGGAATGAAAATGAACAAATTGTAACGGTTTGACCAATTGAGTTGGATGATGATCCCGCACTGGGGGCGGTTGATCCATGTTGAACAAATTTCTTTGGGGTGAGGCGTTGCGGCGCGGTATAAAACAGCGGTCAAAATGGATTTTGATTTCCCGGCAAGCTGGAGAGCGATTGTGCGTGCGTGCCAGGATCGTCCGATGCGCTTTCGTTCCCTTCTGCTCGGCGCGCTGTGCGCCTTGACGCTTCAGCCGACGCGTGCCGCCGTCGCGGCGGAGTCGCCGTCGCCGGACCCCGCCACGGTGTTGAGCGGGGGGCTGACGGTCGATGGCAAGCAAATCCCGTTGCCGGATGGCGAATGGCGGCTGACGGGGCGCGCGGCGTTCTCGCCGCCGACCCTGGACAAGCCGGGGGCCGTGACCAGTCTCAGCCTTGTTCGTGTTCGGGGCCAGAGCGTGGACGCGGCGGCGCTGATTCAGGTGGCCAGTCCCGGCGCCGATCCGCTGTGGGGCAAGGCTCCGGCTTGCGAGCGCGCCGATTTGCCCTTGGCGCGCGTCCGCTACGCCTCTGACCATGACGGATCTTGCGCGTGGGTCAGTCTGGTCGGGACGGCGGACCGGGACACGCTCGATCCCGCATGGGTGCAGACCTTGGGCGAGGCGGAGCGTCAGGGCTGGCGGTTGCCGGAACGTTGGGCGACCGCCAACTTCCGCGTCACCGACCCGCACGACGCGCTTCAGGTCCGTTACGCCTTTGATGGCGGGGTGGAGAATGGCGCGGGCGCGGGCGCGGCGCGCGCGCCGTTGGCCCCGGACGCCGAATGGGTGGAAGCCGCGTGGGATCAGGTTGAGCGGGGATTCCGCAACCGGCTGGATGGTCCCCGCCCGCTGCCCAACTGGACGGCGGCGCCATCGACCGACGCGGCGCCAATCGAGACAGCCGAGGGCGGCGGGCTGGGCCGCACGGTTTGGAAGACCATCACCTTTCGTGGAATCGTCACCACGTTGGATTTCTCGTCGAACTACATGGTGATTGGCGACGTCGCCGCCGCCGCCGGGCTGTCGGCCTTCGCCTTCGTCATCGGTCCATTCGTCTACATCGGCCATGAATTGGCGTGGGAGCGTTTCGGCGGGCCGGTCGTCCGTTCGGTCGAGTTGCCCGGTTTGGGCGCGGACAAGCCGGGAACGCTCTGACCTTGTTTCCAAATGGCGCGGGCGTCATTCCGCTTTACCCGGAGTCCGACCGCATTTCCAATTTCGCCGCCGTCCCAATCGCTGCAATTGATGGATCCAGTCTGACGGCGGCCTTGTTTCGACCGTGAAGACTCCCCATGCTGCAATGCAGCATTCACGAGGAGTTCCGATCATGCCGAGTCTCACGACCTTCTGGCGGGGCCTGCGCCGCCGGATTGTGGGGGAGGCGGGCGCGCCAACGGCTTCGACCGGGCCGCTGTCGCTGCCCTCGCCGCCGCCGGAAGAAACGCCGCCGCCCGCGCGTCGGCTGGCGCTGGCGCTTCAGGGCGGCGGGGCGCATGGGGCCTTCACCTGGGGCGTGCTCGACCGACTGCTGGAGGAAGAGACGATTGAGTTGGTCGGCGTCAGCGGGGCCAGCGCCGGGGCGATGAACGCCGCCATGCTGGCCCAAGGCTGGGCGCGCGGCGGGCGGGCCGGGGCGCGGGCCGAATTGGATCATTTCTGGGAACGCGTCAGCGAGGCCGGGCGTCTGGGGCCGATCCGCCCAAGCCTGACCGCGCGGCTGTTCGCCCGCTGGAGCGAGCGGGTGGCCAGCGACCGTTGGAACGTCGACAACGTCTTCGGCAGCCATCTGGTGGAGTGGGCGCGGCGTTGGGTGACGCCCTATCAGACGCAATCCGCCGATTTTCACCCCTTGCGCGCCCTGCTGACCGAACTGGTCGAGCCGGAATTGATCCGCCAATCCGGTCTGCGGCTGTTCGTCAGCGCCACCAACGTCCGCACCGGCGGGCTGGCTCTGTTCGACGAGACGCAGATCGGCGTCGATCATCTGCTGGCCTCCGCTTGCCTGCCGCATCTGTTCCGCGCCGTGAGCATCGACGGAGTCGATTATTGGGATGGCGGCTACGTCGCCAACCCGGCGGTCAGCCCGCTGGTCGGCGCCTGTCCCGACGCCGACATCGCCGTGGTGACGATCAACCCGCTGACCGCGCTGGACACCCCGGAGCATCCCATGGCGATCGCGGAGCGCCTCAACCAGATCACCTTCAACGCCCCGCTGCTGACCGAATTGCGGGCGATGATGGCTGAGACGGGCGGTCCGCGCCTGCATCTGGTCGAGGCCGACGGCGCCCTGCGCGGCCTGGGCGTCCATTCCAAGCTGGTGACGGATTGGAGCTTTTTGTGCTGGCTGCGCGAAACCGGACGTCAAACGGCGGAGCTGTGGCTGGCGAAGAATTTGGACGCGGTCGGCAAGGAATCCACCTTGACGCTGTCCTGAAGGCTTGTCCGAACGAGTCTTTGTTGCGATGGTCCCTGGAACGATGGTCCTGAAACGGAGAGCCGGGGCGTGATTCTGTCGGGTTGGGGGCGTTACCCGAGTTTGGATTGCCCGGTGTTTCCAGCCCGCCACGAGGGCGACGCCCGCCGGTTGGTCGATGGCCGCGTCAGCGTGATCGCCCGTGGGGCCGGGCGCGCCTATGGCGACGCGGCGCTGAACGCCGACGGCGTGTTGTCGGCGCGGGCGATGAATCGCTTTCTGGCGTTCGATCCGGTCGCGGGGGCGTTGACCTGCGAGGCCGGGGCCGCGCTGGACGACATTCTCGACGCGTTCGTTCCGCAGGGCTGGTTTCCCATGGTGGTTCCCGGTCTGCGGGCGGCGACCGTCGGGGGGGCGCTCGCCGCCGACGTCCATGGCAAAAATCACCATCGCGACGGCTGCTTTGGCGACCACACGCTGTGGCTTGATCTGTTGACCGCCGATGGTCGGGTGATTCGCTGCGGCCCGGATCGGGAGGCCCGCCTGTTTCGCGCCACGCGGGGCGGGATGGGCTTGACCGGCGTCATCCTGCGCGCCGCCATCCGTCTGCGCCGGATCGAGACGGCCATGATCCGCCAGGAGACCTTGCGTCTGCCGGACCTTGAGTCCGGCCTGGACGCGCTGGAGGCGTCGGACGACTGGACCTACACTGTCGCCTGGATCGATTGCCGCTCCGGCGGCCAAGGATTTGGCCGGTCGGTGTTGACGCGCGGCGAGCACGCCCGGCTTGAGGAGTTGCCGCGCGCCTTGCGGGCCGCGCCTTTGCGGCGGTCGCCGCCGCGCCTTGGAACGGTTCCCTGCGACGTGCCGCCGATTCTGGCGTTGAACGCCGTCGTCGCGCGGCTGTTCAACGAAGCCTATTTCCGGGCGTCGCGACCGGGCGAGGCGCTGGTCGGGTTGGATCGCTTCTTCTTTCCGCTGGATGGGCTGGCGGCCTGGAACCGTCTGTATGGTCGGGCCGGGCTGATCCAGCATCAATGCGTGTTGCCCCGGACGAGCGCGCGCGCGGGGCTGCGGGCGCTGCTGAAGCGGATCGCCGCCGCCGATTGCCGACCGCTGCTGGCGGTGCTCAAGCGGATGGGACCGCGCCGGGGCGGCTTTCTGTCATTTCCGATGGACGGCCATTCTCTGGCGCTGGATTTTCCCGTCTCCCCGGCGTCGTTCGCCCTGTGCGACGATCTGGACGCCATCGTCGCCGATTGCGGGGGGCGGCTTTATCTGGCCAAGGACGCGCGCATGACCGCCGCGATGATGCGGACAGGCTATCCCGAACTTGAGCAATTCGCGCAGACGCGGGCGGCTTGGGATCCTGATCGGCGCTTCCGCTCCCGGCAATCGGAAAGGTTGGGGCTGTGAGCGGCGTTCCGTTGGCGCTGATCGTGGGAGCGACCTCCGACATCGCCCGAGCCGTGGCGTTGCGCTGGGCCGCGATGGGATGGTCGTTGATCCTGGCCGGTCGCGACATGGCCCTGTTGGAGCGCGACGCCGAGGATCTGCGCCTGCGTCATGGCGTCAACGTCGCGACGCGCCGGATCGACGCCCTGGACACGGCCAGCTTTCCCGCCTTCGTCGCCGGGTTGCCGGGGCTGCCGGACGTCGTGGTCTGTCTGGTCGGCTCGTTGGAGGACCAGCGACGGGCCGAGGCCGACGGCGCGGTGGCGGAACGAATGATGCGGGGCAACTTCATCGGCCCGGCCCTGTTGCTGGGGGAGATCGCCCAGCGCATGGCGGCGCGGGGATCGGGGGTCGTGATCGGCGTCAGTTCCGTCGCCGGGGACCGGGGGCGCGCCGCCAACTATGTGTATGGATCGGCCAAGGCGGGCTTTTCCGCCTTTCTGTCCGGGCTGCGCGCCCGGATGAGTCGTCGCGGCGTGCGGGTCGTCACCATCAAGCCCGGTTTCGTCCGCACCCGCATGACCGAGGGCATGGCGCTGCCCCGTTTCCTGACGGCGGAGGCCGACGACGTGGCGCGCGTGATCGCGACCGCGCCGACCCGTGGCCGCGAGGTCGTTTACGCGCCTGGGATCTGGCGTCTGGTGATGCTCATCATCCGCGCGCTGCCGGAGACGCTGTTCAAACGGTTGAGGCTGTGACCGGCGTCCTCCCCGGCGCGAAGGCCGATCACCCGGGAAGCATGGCGGCGGCGGCTCCGCACGACGCGATGGCCGCCCCGCACAGGTAGCTGACCCGGTCGGACAAAGCGAAGGCGACCGGATCGTCGGGAAGAGCGTTGCGACGGGCCAGCGACAACAACCGGAACACCCAGACGGCAAGGGCCAGGGCGGCGCCCCAAAGGATTTTTGGCGACGCGTACAGGCTCGCCGCCGTTTGGCTTTCCGGATACAAAGCCAGAATGACGACGGCGGACAAGCACCCGACCGCCGACAGCCTTTCCAGCAACGGGCGGTCGCTCAGGCGGTAGGGACGGCCCGGCGGGTCGCCCAACCCGGCTTGTTGTCGGCTCGCGATTTCCGAAACCCGCTTGACCAGCGCCAGCCCGAAAAACAGGCACGACGAAAAGGCGATCAGCCAAGACGACAGCGCGACGCCGCAAGCGGCCGCGCCAGCGGCGAGCCGGGCGTCGTAGAGGCCGGTCAGCGTCAGCGCGTCGAGGATGAACACCCGCTTCAGAAGCGTGGAGTAAGCGACGGCGACGGCGGCGTAGCCAACGATGACAAGGGCGACGCCCGGTCCAGCCAGCCAACCCATCGCCAGGGCGGCGCACAGGGCCAGCGCCGAGGTCGTCAAGGCTGCGGCTGGGGACACGCTTCCCGCCGCCAGAGGTCGGCGGCGTTTCTCGGGATGGGCTTTGTCATACGGCAGATCGCAAAAATCATTCACGATGTAAATTGACGACGCGCAAAAACAAAAAGACAAGAAGCACGCAAAATAATTTACAGCCAAATAGTAATTGAAGTGGTGTGAGAGAATTATTGGCATAAAAATCAATATATTTTTGGGCCACTGATGGATTCTCGCCAATTTCATATAAACAAATATGGATGACGAGAGGCGCGTATTTTTGCATCCATCGCCAGTTCCGATATCATCTGTGGTTTCGATTGATTCAGTCATAAAGGTCTTGCCATTCTTGGAATGCGGCGTTTGGCGGTTTTCAATCGGGCGCTATGGTGATGGATCGGGCGGTGGGGTTCGCGCAAGAGGAACGTGGGCTTTCCCGGGAAAAGTGGGGCGTCGCAGCCCGTGTTCATGAGGCGGTCATGAAAGCCGCCTTGTCCGGCGCGCCATCCCAGAACCGTCCGAGGATGGCCCGCGCTTCTCCCACCCCCCTGATTGCGCGCGCTCGGCACAATATTTTCAGCCTTGTGTGGGCAAGTCCAGAGTCAGGGCGTCACCCGCCCGTCCCGTGCAGCTTGCTTTGCGTGTCCGGATCGGCGTGGGTGAACCAGCCCTTGATGCGACGCGACAGCGCGTCCAGATAGGTCAGGATCACCGGCACCACCAGCAGCGTCAGGATGGTTGAGGAGATCAGCCCGCCGATCACCGCGTGGGCCATCGGCGCGCGTTGCTGCGCGCCCTCGCCGATGCCCAGCGCCAAGGGGATCATGCCGAAGATCATCGCCATGGTCGTCATGATGATTGGCCGCAGACGGATGATTCCCGCCTCGATCACCGCCGCGCGCAGGTCGGCCCCGCGCGCCTGGGCCTGGTTGGCGAAATCCACCAGCAGGATGGCGTTCTTCGTCACCAACCCCATCAGCATGATGAAGCCGATGGCGCTGAAGATGTTCAGCGTCGATCCGGCGGCCAGCAACCCCAAAAACACCCCGATCAGGGCCAACGGCAGCGAAGCCATGATCGCCAGCGGTTGCAGGAAGCTGCCGAATTGCGAGGCGAGGATCAGGTAGATCAGGATCACCGCCAGCGCCAGCGCCTGGGCGGCGTAGCTGCTGGTTTCGGCGATGTCCTTGGTCGAGCCGCCGAAAACGACGCGGTAGCCCGGCGGCAAGGCGATGCTGGCGATGGCCGCCTGCAAATCCTTGCCCGCGTCGCCCGCCGCGCGGCCCTGGACGTTGGCGCTGACGTTGACCTCGCGCTGAAGGTCGCGACGGTTGATCTGCGACGCGCCCAGCGTGGTGGTGATCTGGCTGACCTGGGACAGCGGCACCATGCGCGGCGTGCCGTTGGCGTCGACGCCGCCCGACAGATAAATGCGGTCCAGGTCGGAACGGCCCATCCGGTCGCCTTCGGGCAGGCGGACGAGCACGTCATAGCTCTCGCCGTCCGGGGCCTTCCAGCTTGACACCGTGTCCCCGGCGAACAGCGGGCGCAGGGCGGCGGCGACCTGCGCGGTGCCGACGCCAAGATCGCTCGCCAGATCGCGGTTCAACCGCACCGACAAAGTGGGTTTGGCGGCCTTCAGGCTGCTGTCCACATCGACGAAGCCGGGGATGCGGGCCATGGCGGCGCTGATCTGTTTGGCGATCCGGTCCAACTCGGCGATGTCGCGGCCCTGCGCCGAGACTTGGATTTGCTTTTGCGCGCCGCCGACGCCGGGGATGGTGACGCCGATGGTGACGCCGGGGATTTCCGCCAGCCGCGCCCGCAGCAGCGGGGCCAGGTCGTTGGGCGAGCGCTTGCGCTGGTCGATGGGTTTGTAGCGCAGAAACAGGCTGCCTCGGTTGCGCCCCACCGACACGCCGGTGTTGACGGTGGCGTAGGTGTAGGCGATTTCCGGAAATTCGCGGATCGCCGCCTCGACCTGCCGCATCTTGGCGGCGGTGTAGTCGAGGGAGGAGCCGACCGGGGCCTCGACGTCGATCATCTGTTCGCCCAAATCGGCGGCGGGCACGAACTCCACGCCGATGCGCGGCACCAGCAGAAAACTGCCGACGAACAGGCCCAGCGCCAACAGCAGCACCAGCCAACGCCTGCGCAGCGCCCAACCCAGCAAACGGCCATAACCGTGGGACACCGCGTCGAATCCGCGCTCGAACGCGCGGGCGAAGCGCCCGAAGGGGCCGTTTCCGTGTCGGCCATGGGCCGCCGGATCGTACCACAGGCTGGACAGCATGGGGTCGAGGGTGAAGGACACGAACAGCGAGATCAGCACCGCCGCCGACACGGTGATGCCGAATTGCAGGAAGAACCGCCCGATGATGCCGCCCATGAAGGCGACGGGCAGGAAGACGGCGACGATGGTCAGCGTGGTCGCCAGCACCGCCAGACCGATTTCCGACGTGCCGTCCAGCGCCGCCTGTCGGTGGCCTTGCCCCTTGCCGAGATGGCGCATGATGTTTTCGCGGACGACGATGGCGTCGTCGATCAAAATCCCGATGGCCAGCGACAGCGCCATCAACGTCATGACGTTCAGGGTGAAGCCGAAGGCGGCCAGAACCCCAAACGTGCCGATCACCGCGACCGGCAGCGTCAACGCGGTGATGACCGTGCTGCGCCAGGAACCCAGAAAGATCATGACGATGCAAACGGTCAGCGCGCCGCCCTCAATCAAGGTCTTCTGCACGTTGTTCAGCGAGTTGGTGATCCCCAGCGAGCTGTCGCGCACCACCTCCATCGTCACGTCGGCGGGCAGGTCGCCGCCGCTTTTCAGCGCGGCGATGGCCTTGTAGAGGCCGCGCGCCACCTCCACCGTGTTGGCGCCCTGCACCTTGACGACGTCCACCGCCAAGGCCGGGGCGCCGTTGAACAGGGCGAGCGAATCTTGCTCCTCCTGCCCGTCGATCACCTCGGCCACTTGGCCCAAACGCACCGGCGCGCCGCCGCGTCGGGCGACGATGAGGTCGAGCAGTTGGCGTGGTTCCGTCACGCGGCCATCGACCTGGACGACCCGCTCGGCCCCGTTGCCCGACACGGCGCCCGCCGGGCGGTCCTGGTTTTCGTTGGACACGGCGCGGATGACCTCGTCAACGCCGACGTTCAGCGCCTCCAACCGTTCGGGCTTCAGCCGCACCTGGATTTGCCGCTTCACCCCACCGGCGATGGTCGCCTTGCCGACGCCGCGCACATTTTGCAGGCGCTTCAACACGATCTGGTCGGTGAGCGTCGTCAAATCGCGCAAGGTGCGCAGATCGGATTTGACGGCGATGGACAGGATGGGCCGATCATCCGGGTTGAAGCGGGTGATCTGCGGATCTTTGGCGTCGGCGTTGAAGCTGGCGCGGATGGCCGCGACCTTCTCGCGCACGTCTTGTAGCGCCTGGATGGAGGCGGTCTTCAAATCAAATTCGGCGATCACCACCGACTGGCTTTCGTAGGAGCGCGAGGTCAGCGTCTTGATGCCGGCGATGGTGTTGACCGCGTCTTCGATGGGACGGGTCAGGTCGGTTTCGACCGTTTCCGGGCTGGCGCCGGGATATTGGGTGGAAACGACGATGATGGGAAAATCAATGTCGGGGAATTGATCGACGGCCAGACGGTTGTAGGAAAACAGCCCAAGCACCATCAAGGCCACCATCATCATGGTGGCGAAGACCGGGTTGTCGACGCTGATGCGGGTGATCGGCATGAGGTTACGCCCCGATCACGGTGACGGCGCGCCCGGCGGTCAGGCCGGGCAGATTGCCGGTGACGACGCGGTCGCCCTCGACCAGCCCATCGACCTGGGCCAGATCGCCGCGCGCCCACAGACCGCGCCGGGTGACGGCCCGTCGTTCCGTGCGGTCGCCCGCGATCACCAGCACGAAATCGCCCTGGTCGTCGTGGCGGATCGCCACCGGGGGCAGGGCGAAGGCGGCGTCCGCCTCGGCCACCTGAACCTCGCCGCTGGCGAACATGCCGCCGCGCAGGGCGCCGTCGGCGTTGTCGGCGCTGACATAGACCGGGATGGCGCGCGATCCCGCCCGCGTCATCGGGTTGATGCGGGCGATCCGGCCGGGAAAGATCCGGTCGTCAAAGCCTTCGACGCGGAGCCGCACGCTCTGGCCGATTTGCAGGCGGGCGACGTCGTCGGCGGGGACGGTGGCCTCGACCTCCACCCGGCTCAGATCGACGATGGTGAACATCGGCGCGTTGATCGCCAGATTTTCGCCCGGATGGACCGCGCGGACCGACACCATGCCGTCGATGGGGCTGAGCACGACGGCGTCGCGCAACGCCTCGCGCGCCAGTTCAACCTGGGCGTTCAGCGCGCCGACCTGGGCCTGTTGGAACTGAAGGCTGCTTTGCGCCTGATCCAAATTGGTTTCCGACACGATGTCGTTCCGCCGCAAGGCCGCGCTCTTGGAGCGGGTTTTCTCCGCCAGCACCAGTTGCGCCTTGGCCCCATCCAGGTTGCTGAGCTTCTCATTCAGCTTGGCGGTCAGGTCGGCGGTGTCGAAGCGGGCGAGGATCTCGCCTTTTTTCACCGCCTGCCCCTCGCGCACCCTCACCTCGACCAGTTTGGCGGCGACCTCCGACTTGACCGCCGATTGCTCCATCGGCGTCACCGAACCGCTGAGCCGCACCGTGTCCAGCAGGCGGCGAGGGACCATGCGCGTCACCTCCACCGCCGACAGCTCGACGGGGCGTTCGGCGGGGGGAACGGCGGCTTGCGTCGCCGTGGCCGCCGCCTCGCCCGTGGATCGGGCGCGCCAGGCGACCCCGCCCCCCAGCAATCCGGCGCCCAGCAACCCGACGCCGAACAGCGCCGTCCACAGCCAGCGAAAGCGGCGGCGCGCCGCCGGAAGATTGGCGCGGGAGGCTGTGGTCATGGGCGGCGCGGTCATGGGAAACGTCCTGCGTTGACGGCTTTGGCCAAACAGGGGCCTGCGGAAGCGTGGTTGTACCCGGATAAAATGAATTTGTGTAGAAATCTTGTGTGACGAGATGTGATACGGATGTTCCGTCAAGGTTCTCATGAATCCAGAGAAGCCGCTCTGACGAAAAGCAATATCGGTGATTTGTCGAAAATTCCTATAGGCGTATGACGAAGCGCGGCGAAGGAAAGTCTTCGGAAGAGCCGCTGGCGTTGTCGCTTGACAGAGAGAGACTCTCCATCGAAAAAGCATCTCGGCCTTTGCTTTCCGGCGCTCACAGACATGGATGTCTTCTCGTGACAAAACGTCCTCTTGCGACCCTTCCGGCTGTTGGGGCCATTTTGTGTCTTGCGTTGGGGCTTGCGGGCTGCGCGACGGACGGTCAGCAGGGGATGAACAAGTCGTCGGCGGAAACGGCCTATGCGCCTGATCCGAATGATCCGTTGGGCCGTTGGGCGCCGTTGATCCGCGAAGCCTCCGAACGCTACGACATGCCGGAGAAATGGATCCGCGCCGTCATGATGCGCGAGAGCAACGGACGGGCGACCGCGAGCAACGGCAAGCCGTTGACCAGTTCGGCGGGGGCCATCGGGTTGATGCAGGTGATGCCCGGCACCTACGAGCTGATGCGCTTCCAATATGGCTTGGGGCCAAATCCCGCCGACCCGCACGACAACGTCATGGCGGGCGCCGCCTATCTGCGCCAGATGTACGACCTGTTTGGCGCGCCGGGCTTTCTGGCCGCCTACAATTGCGGCCCGGCCTGCTACGCCGGGCATCTGGCGGGCAAACAAAAATTGCCGCGCGAAACCCGCCAATACATCGCCAGCCTGACCCCCGTGCTGCGCGGCTCCGCTCCGCGCACGCCGTCGCAATCGGCGGGGGCTTCGGCCATCGAGGTCGCCGTCGTCCCCAACGACGCGCCCAAGCCGCAGAAGGGCGAAGGCCAAGTGGTGGTGGCCATGGCGGTTCCGGACTCGGCGCCGGTGGCGAAGACGCCCGAACGCACGGAAACCACCGTCGCGGCGAACAACGCCGTCGTGGTCGAGCCGAAGCGGGCGGAGTCGCGCGCTCCCGTCACGGTCGCGGCGCCCGCCTTGGCCGTCGCCGCCGCGCCGCCCGGCCCCATGCAGGTGGCCAGCGCCAGCCCTCAACCGCCGCCGCGCAGCGTCGAAACGCAGGTGGCCGAAGCGCTGCTGGCTCCGCAATCCGTCGCCGCCGGTCAACGGGTGGTCATCCGCTTCATCTCGCAAAGAGCCAACGGCTGCGGCAGCCTGACCGGCAAAGGCGCCATGTGCGTGACGTTGGCGAGCGGGTCGGGGATGTGACGATCGCCGCGACACGCGGGGAACCGGCACAGAAAAAGGGCGCTTCCGATGCCGGAAGCGCCCTTTTTGCTCTAATACCAGCGGCTTTGAAGCGTGACTCGTAGCTGAGGGATTCCTTTACGGTCCGAAACGTGATTCGCTATCGGCTCGCGGACGGAGGTGGGCATGGCGGCGGTGGCAATCACGCGGTTGGACCTGAGTTCGACGGAATTGCGCCGTCGGGCGGTGCGCGTTGGCGATCCCGGTGTGGCGCGGCGTCTTCTCGCCCTGGCCCTGGTTCTGGAGGGGCGGTCGCGGGAGGACGCCGCGCGGTCGTGCGGGATGGATCGGCAAACGCTGCGGGATTGGGTTCACCGCTACAATGCCCAGGGCGTGGCGGGGCTGTGGGATCGCAAGGCACCGGGGGCCAAGCCCAAGCTGTCGGCGGAGCAGGAAGCGGAGGTGACGTCCTGGGTCCGCTCCGGCCCGGACCTCGCCGAGGATGGCGTGGTGCGGTGGCGGCGGTGCGATCTGGCCCGCAAGATCGAGCGCCGGTTCGGCGTGGTGCTGGCCGAGCGCAGCGTTGGCGGGCTGCTGCGGCGTTTGGGGTTTTGCCGCCTGTCGGTGCGTCCCCAGCATCCCCAGCAGGATGCCGAGGCGCTCCAGGCCCACAAAAAAACTTCGCCGCTCTGGTCGCCGGCGTCCTCCCCGACACCGCCCGGGGCAAGCCGCTTGAACTCTGGTGGCAGGACGAAGCCCGGGTCGGCCAGCAAGGGACCCTGACCCGGGTGTGGGCCACCAAGGGTAGCCGGCCACGTGCGCCGCGCGACCAGCGCCACACCTGGGCCTACCTGTTCGGCGCCGTCTGCCCGAGCCGCGGCGCCGCAGCGGCCTTGGTCCTGCCCAAGGCCAACGCCGCCGCCATGACCCTACACCTGGCCGAGATCAGCGGCCAGGTGAGCGAGGGCCACCATGCGGTGCTCATCCTCGATGGCGCCGGCTGGCACCAGCCCGGCGACAAGTTGAGCGTGCCGGAGAACATCAGCCTCCTGCACCTGCCGCCCTATTGCCCGGAACTCAATCCGGTCGAAAACATCTGGCAGTTCCTGCGCCAGAACCACCTCAGCCATCGCGTCTTCGACTCGTATGGCGCCATCGTCGAGGCCTGCTGCCAAGCGTGGAACGCTCTCGCACAGGCACCCGACACCATTCGCTCCATCGCCTCACGCTCATGGGCGGCGGTCAATGTCTAAAGCCGTTGGTATAAAGTCTCGCGGTCTTTGCTCTGACTCTTCGCTCTGACCAGGCGCGCTTCAGGCGAACGCCTTGTAGGCGATCAACGTGAAGGTGTCGCGCACGCCGGGCAGGGTCTGCACATGGTCGGTGACGAACCGGCCAATGTCGTCCTCCTGCGTCAGATAGCATTTCATCAGCAAATCATACTGGCCGGAGATGGAATGCACCTCCGACACCGCTTCGATCTGCTGGACGGCCTGATCGGCGACGCCGTAGGCCTTGCCCAACTCGCACTTGACCATGATGAAGATGGTCTGCACGCGATCAGCCCTCCTGGGAGTGCTCAGACGAGTCAACGACTACGTCCGACGAGACGCGCGGGCGGGCCGAGCGCAGCATGAAAGCGGGCATATGGTCGCCAAAGCCGATCACGAGACCGTCGTCGTCATCCTCGTCGCGGCGGCGACCGCGATTGCGGTCACGGTCGCGGTCGCGGCGCGGCTCGCTGTTGCGGCGGGCTTCGGCGGCGGCCAGCGATTCACGCGGCTGACGCTCGTCACGCATGGGGCGCTCCTCACGAACAGGACGTTCGGCGCGGGCCGGGCGTTCGGTCCGTTCCTCGCGCGCGGGACGCTGCTCGGCGCGTTCCTCTTGCGCCGGACGCTCTTCGCGCGGGCCACGGCTGCGGGCTTCGGGGCGACCGCGCCCGGCGCCGCCGGCGCCGCGTCCGCCACGGCGGGGACGCACGGCATCCTCGTCGCCAAACTCGACCGTTTCGAGACCGTCGATGGCGATCATCGGAATCTCCCGTTTGATGAGGCGCGTGATCGCGCCAACCAGCTTCACGTCGTCCGGGGTGGCCAACATGAAGGCGCGGCCCTGCTTGCCCGCGCGCCCGGTGCGACCGATGCGGTGGACGTAATCATCCGGGGTCAGCGGCACGTCGAAATTGAAAACGTGGCTCAAACCCTGGACGTCGATGCCGCGCGCCGCGACGTCGGAGCAGACCAGCAGCGAGATCTCGCCCTTTTTGAACAGGTCGAGCGTCTCGGTCCGCTTGGACTGCACCATGTCGCCGTGCAGGGCGCCGACGTTGAAGCCGTGACGCTCCAGCGACTTTTGCAGCACGGCGATGTCACGCTTGCGGTTGCAGAAGATGAAGGCGTTCTTGACGTCTTCGGTCTGCAACAGATGGCGCAGGGCCTTGCGCTTGTCGACCTCGTTCACCAGCGACAGCGCCTGAGTCACCGTCACCGCCGGGGAGGCGGGCGGGGCGACGGTGACTTCCTGCGGGTTGCTGAGGAAGGCGTCGGCCAGACGGCGGATTTCCGGCGGCATGGTGGCGGAGAAGAACAAGGTCTGGCGCGTCTTCGGCAGTTTGCTGACGATCCGCTCGATGTCGGGAATGAACCCCATGTCGAGCATCCGGTCCGCCTCGTCGATGACGAAGACCTTGATGTCGTTCAGCATGATGTTGCCGCGCTCGAACAGGTCGATCAACCGACCCGGAGTCGCGATCAGCACATCGACCCCACGGTCGAGCTTTTTGACCTGTTCGGAGAAATTCTCCCCGCCGATCAGCAAAGCCATGCTGAGTTTGTGGTATTTGCCGTAGGTTTCAAAGCTTTCCGCAACCTGGGCGGCGAGTTCGCGCGTCGGTTCCAGAATCAGCGACCGTGGCATCCGGGCGCGGGCGCGGCCCGAGGCCAGCATGGTTATCATAGGCAGCGTGAAGCCAGCCGTCTTCCCGGTGCCGGTCTGCGCGCAGCCGAGCACATCACGGCCTTGCAGGACCCAGGGAATCGCCTGTTCCTGAATGGGCGTCGGCTGGGTGTAACCCTTGTCCTCGATGGCGCGCAGGACGTCAGGGCCAAGCCCAAGTTCCGAAAATAGCATCCAACCTGTTTCTGTTCTGGAGTTCGCAAATCGAGCGAGTAGCGCTCGACGCTCAGATAGTGCCGCAGAATAGGTAATCAAAGGCTTATGTCAATAGACGCGATGTTCTGAGGCCAAAATAGAGGGTTTCGCAGCCAAGCTTGGCGGAAAATCGTGGTTGGGATAGGCTGTTCCGCCCGGCGGCGCGCCGCCGTTCCTCGCTGAAGAGTGTCCATCCATGCTTCTCCGCGCCGAAGAGTCGCTTTTGGTCGTCGTCGATGTGCAAGAACGTCTGCTGCCCGCCATCCACGAGTCCGCCCGCGTTGTGCGCAACGTCGACATCCTGCTGAAGGCCGCCGGGCTGTTGGGCGTGCCGGTGATTCTCACCGAACAATACCCCAAGGGGCTGGGGCGGACGGTCGAATCGGTGCGCGCCGCCCTGCCGGATGGAACGCCGACGGTGGAAAAAATCACCTTCGCCTGCACTGGCGAACCGACCTTCAACGCCTTGATCGAGCAATCCGGGCGGCGGCAGATCGTCGTTTGCGGGACGGAGGCGCATGTCTGCGTGCTCCAAACCGTTCTGGGGCTGCGTCAGGCCGGGCAGGCGGTTCATCTGGCGGCCGACGCCGCGTCGTCGCGCACGGCGGACAACCACGCCGCCGCCGTCGCCCGGATGAGCGCCGCCGGGGTTCCCATCGTCACCACCGAGATGGTCCTGTTTGAATGGATGGAACGGGCGGGAACGCCCATGTTCAAGGCGGTCAGCGCGCTGGTGCGGTGACGGAAGGGGAAGCGGACGATGAGCAAGCAATGTTTGATCCTGCTGCCCGGCATGCCGCTGGACGCGGCGCTGTGGGCGCACCAAACCCGCCATCTGGCCGATGTCGCCGATCCGCAAGTTCCTGATTTGAGCGGCGACGAGTCCATCGCCGCGATGGCCGGGCGGGTGCTGGACTCGGCGCCGGAGCGTTTCGCGATGGCCGGGCTGTCGATGGGCGGCTATGTCGCGCTGGAGATTTTGCGCCGCGCGCCGGAACGGGTGACTCGGCTGGCCCTGCTCGACACCAACGCCCGCCCCGACACGGCGGAGCAGACCGAAACCCGGCGCGCGGCGATGGCGCTCGCCCTACAGGGCAAATATCGACAGGTCATGCAAGCGGGGATGGCGCGCCTGGTTCACCCCGACCGCTTGGCCGACCGCCCGCTGGTGGAGTCGGCGCTGGCGCAGATGGAGCGGGTCGGCCTCGACGGTTATCTCCGCGAGCAGACCGCCATCATACACCGCCCCGACAGCCGCCCCGGTTTGGGCGCCATCCGTTGCCCGACCCTGGTTCTGTGCGGCCGTCAAGACGTTCTGACGCCGCCCGCGCTGCACGAAGAGATGGCCGCCGCCATTCCCGGCGCGCGGCTGGTCCTGATTGAGGACTGCGGCCACCTGTCGGCGATGGAGCAGCCGCAGGCGGTCACGGCCCTGTTGCGCGATTGGCTCTTGCGCCCCTGACGGGGGCGGGGCCAGGGCAGGAGGGGGTCAGCCGCGCCGGTGATGGGGAACGATCAGCAATCCGGGCCGCCGGAGCAATCCAGGTCGGCCCGCTGGGTAGGGAAAAGAGACACCGTCATATCGCTGATGAGTTGATGGAAATTGGGATCCTGCGGCCCCTTTGGCTGGTCGAGCCAGCCGGTCGCGGTGGTCAGGGCGCCGCCGCCCCGGCAGAAGGCGCCCTGCACGACCAGCGTGCCGTCCGGCGGCGCGGCCCCCGGCGGCAGGGTCGGCACCGGGCCTTCCTGGCAGGCCGACCAACTCGGCAGGTTGCCGGTCGCGTTGAAAATCAAGGCGACGCGGTAATCCGGTCGGGCGGTGTCGTTCGGCGTCGTCGTCAGCCGGGTGTTGACGCCCCTGACGCGGTTTTGCATCGACGGCAAAACCGCGTCGGCGAAGCTGGCCGGGTCGCCGCCAAACGGCAGGCCGTGCAGGACCACCCGGAAATCGCGATCACTCGCGGCGTAGCCAACTTCAGCCGACGTGTAGGCGGAGGATGGATCGCCCGCCACGACGCGTTCGGAGCAGCCGGACAGGCCAAAACCAAGGCTGGACGCCAGCGCGACCGCCGCCAGGGCGGTTGGCCGTCGGCTGCGCCATCGGGAAAGATGGTGTGGGCATCTGGTCATCATCAATCACCCCAGGCCGGGATTGGCGGCGGTTGACGCGCCGCTTTCCTCGATATGGCGCCGGTGACGCGTCGCCGACAAGGGGCGATCACACGTCTTTCAGCCAGCGACCGGCGACCAGCGCGACCAGTTCGGGGTAGTTCGGCCATTCCAGGCCAATCAGCGGCAACCCCAGCTCGTCGATGACGCGCGCCACCGTGTCGTGGGTCAGCTCCAGGCCCAACGCCCGCGCCCGACGGGCGATCACCATTTCCTGGCCCCAGATGTACACCCGGCGAGCCTGGGTGTTGTCCGCCATGATCCGCGTCTGATCGACCCGGTCGTCGCCGTTCAGCGGCAGCCAGATGTCGGCCATCAGCGTGTCGACCGGCGCGTCGCTTTTGAACTCCAGCGCGCTGGCGTTGACGATGTCGATCTTGCGCGCGGCCTCGTCGGGAAGATTGCGGAAGGTGCCCAGCGTCTCGTTCATGGCGATCACCTCGGGATCCAACTCCACAACGGTGACGCGGCTGACCTCCGGGCGAAGCGCGGCGTTGATGGCCGCCCAGCCCATCCCCATTCCGGCGACCAGGGTGTAGCCGGTGGACAGGCGGATGCCGATTTCCTGGCTTTCCATCTCCATCGGCGTGGTCGACATCCAGACGCTTTTGCTGCCGTCGTCGGCGAAGCGGGACAGCGCCGCCATGTTCTGGACCAGGGCGCTCTCGCTCCAATAGCCCCGCGACAGGTGCATCGGGGTGATGGTCATCTCCCAGCGATCATTCTTGATCGGCTGGTAGGTCGGAATGAACAGGTCCGTTTTGTAGGGGGTAAGCCCGGTCATGCGTCTGCCTTACACGTCAATGTCATCCGCTTTCACGAATTTGGCATTGTCCTGGATGAACTTAAAGCGCAATTCCGGGCGCTTCCCCATCAGATCTTCAACCAGCGACCGGGTCCGCTCGCTGTCCTCGCGCTCTTCCGGGTCGGCGGCGTTGGGGACGACGACGCGCAGCAGGGACCGTTTGATCGGATCCATGGTGGTGTCGCGCAATTGGGCGGGCATCATTTCGCCCAACCCCTTGAACCGGCTGATGTCCGGCTTCTTGCCCTTGAACTGGCGGGCCAGCAGTTCGTCCTTGTGGGCGTCGTCGCGGGCGTAGACCTGCTTGTTGCCGTGGCTCAGGCGATAGAGCGGCGGCAGCGCCAGATACAGATGCCCGTTCTGGATCAGCCCCGGCATTTCCCGGTAGAAGAAGGTCATCAGCAGCGAGGCGATGTGCGCGCCGTCCACGTCGGCGTCGGTCATGATGATGACCCGCTCGTAACGCAGCTTGTCGCTGGAGAAATCCTTGCCGACGCCGCAGCCCAGCGCCTGGGTCAGGTCGTTCAACTCCTGATTCGCCTTCATCTTGTCGATGGAGGCGTTGGCGACGTTCAGGATTTTGCCGCGCAGGGGCAGGATCGCCTGGGTTTCCCGCTGGCGCGCCTGCTTGGCCGAACCGCCCGCCGAATCGCCCTCCACCAGGAAAATCTCGGTGCCTTCGGGGGAATTGCGCGAACAATCGGCCAGCTTGCCGGGCAGGCGCAGGCGGCGGGTCGCCGTCTTGCGGCCCAACTCCTTGGATTGCTTGCGGCGCGCCCGCTCCTCGGCCTTTTCGATCAGCCGTTCCAGCAGGGCGTTGGCCGAGGGCGGGTTGCCGGACAGCCAATGGTCGAAATGGTCCTTCACCGCCGCTTCGACCAGTTTCTGCGCCTCCGCCGTCACCAGCTTTTCCTTGGTCTGGCCCTGGAAATGCGGTTCGCGGATGAAGACCGACAGCAGGACGCAGGCGTCGCCCATCACGTCGTCGGCGGTGACTTGCCCGGCGCGCTTGTTGTTGGTCAACTCGCCATAGCTTTTCAGGCCGCGCGTCAGCGCCGCGCGCAGGCCCGCCTCGTGGGTGCCGCCCTGCGGGGTGGGAACCGTGTTGCAGTAGGTGTGCGAGAATCCCTCGTCGTCGTCGGGCCACGCCACCGCCCATTCGACCCGGCCCTGACCGTTGGGGAAATCCAACGACCCGGCGAAGGGGGAGGGGGTGAGCGTCTTGCGGTCCTTCAGCGCCGCCGTCAGGTAATCGAGCAGGCCGCCGGGGAAATGCAGGGTTTCGGCGGCGGGCGTCGTCGCGTCAACCGCCAGCAACGCCGGATCGCAGCTCCAGCGAATCTCGACGCCCCGGTACAGATAGGCTTTGGAGCGGGCCAGCCGGTAGAGCCGGTGCGGCTCGAACCGGGCGGCTTCGCCGAAAATCTCCGGGTCGGCGTGAAAACGGATGGTGGTGCCGCGCCGGTTGACGTTGCCCTTGTTGGTCAGCGGCCCTTGCGGCGTTCCCCGGCTGTAGTCCTGCACGTAAAGCTGCTTGTCGCGGGCGATTTCCACCGTCAGCCGATCCGACAGGGCGTTGACCACCGACAGGCCGACGCCGTGCAGGCCGCCCGACGTCTCATAGACCTTGTTGGAGAATTTGCCGCCGGAGTGCAGCGTGGTCATGATGACCTCAAGCGCCGACTTGCCGGGGTATTTCGGGTGGTCGTCGATCGGAATGCCGCGCCCGTTGTCGCGCACCACCACCGTGCCGTCCAAGGTCAGTTCCAGGTCGATGCGGCTGGCGTGACCGGCCACGGCCTCGTCCATCGCGTTGTCCAGGACCTCGGCGACGAGGTGGTGCAGCGCCCGGTCATCGACGCCGCCGATGTACATGCCGGGGCGACGTCGGACAGGCTCCAACCCCTCCAACACCTCGATGTCTTGGGCGGAATAGCTGTCGGGCTTGGTGCTCTTGTTCTCGAAAAGATCGCTCATGGGGCGCTATGGTAGGAATTTCGTCAGGGGTGCGCAAGCGCATCCTGTGGGGCTTATATACCGAGGCCACAAGCTTTGGTGCGTCAAATTTTCACGACAGCGAGGGTCCGATGAGCGAAGGCGCGGGATATGACTTCAACAATGGCCCGACGTTGCGGGCCATCGCCATGCCGGCGGACACCAACCCGAACGGCGACATCTTCGGCGGTTGGCTGTTGGCGCAAATGGATTTGGCGGGCGGCACCGTGGCGGTGCGTCGGTCCGGCGGCCGGGTCGCCACCGTCGGGATCGAGGCGATGACCTTCCACAAGCCGGTCTTCGTCGGCGACGAGGTGAGCTGCTTCGCCACGATGGAGCGGGTCGGGCGGACGTCGATGCGGGTCCGCATCGAAACCTGGGTCCGCCGGGAACGGTCGGGCGCGGAGCCGATCAAGGTGACGGAGGGCGTCTTCACCTACGTCGCCATCGGCGAAGACCGCAAACCGCGCGAGGTTCCGCCGCAGTGAGGGGCGGGCGGTTTGCCGAGGATCTTCCCCCTCCCTAACCCTCCCCCGCTTCGCGGGAGAGGGAACTCCGCCGCAAGCCGACAAGGCTCCAAGCTCCCTCTCCCGCGTCCAGCGGGGGAGGGCCGGGGAGGGGGCCGCGTCGCGTTCTCACCCCTCCGCGCAGCCCGGCGCCAACCCTGGATCGCTGGCGAAGCTGCCGTCGTCCACCGTCTTGTCCGCGCCATAGTCCGGGTTGACGGAGGCTTGCAGCGCGGCCAGCCGGTGGGCGGTGGCGACGTGGGCCTCGCGCTCCACGGCGCGGTAATGGTCGATGACCTGCGCGCCGAAGGCGGTCAGCACCGTGCCGCCGCCCTGGCGTCCGCCGACGGCGGCGCTGACCACCGGCTCCCGGAAGATGCGGTTGAGGTCGTCCACCAGCAGCCACGCCCTGCGGTAGGACATGCCCAGCGCCCGCCCGGCGGCGGAGATCGAGCCGGTGTCCCGGATCCGCTCCAACAGCATGATCTTTCCCGGCCCGATGGATCCGGCGGGATCGAAATCAATGCGGATGCGCATGCGGGTCATGCCGTGCTTCAGCCTTTCAAAAATCAGCGCGCCGCCGAGGCCAACCCCGCGTCGCTCCAGCGCCCGGTGTTGAAGAAGTCTTCGACCCGCGCCATCCAGGGATCAATATCAATCCCCGAGGCGTTGAGCCAGTCGCGGTTGAAGTAGGTGCCGCTGTAGCGTTCGCCGGGATCGCAGATCAACGTCGCGACGCTGCCCCGCCGCCCGTCGCGGGCCATTTCGGCGATCAGGCTGATGGAGCCGATCAGGTTGGTGCCGGTCGATCCGCCGCAGGACCGCCCCAGCCGGTCGCGCAGCACCCAGGCGGCGGCGACGCTGGCGGCGTCGGGCACGCGGATCATCCGGTCGATCACGCCGGGCTGGAAGGACGGCTCGACGGTCGGGCGGCCAATCCCCTCGATGCCCGACCCGCGCCCGACGCTTGCCGCCGGGTTGTCGTCGCGGAAGCCGTCGAAGAAGGCCGAATGCTCCGGGTCGGCGACGCAGACCCGCGTCGGCAGGCGGCGGTAGCGGACGAAGCGCCCCATGGTGGCCGAGGTGCCGCCGGTGCCAGCCCCACAGACGATCCAGTCGGGGGTCGGGTGCGGCTCGCGGGCCAATTGTTCAAAGATGGATTGGGCGATGTTGTTGTTGCCGCGCCAATCGGTGGCGCGCTCGGCGTAGGTGAACTGGTCCATGAAATGGCCGCCGTTTTCGCGGGCCAGCCGCCGCGCCTCCGAACAGACCTCCGACGCTTGGTCCACCATGTGGCAGCGACCGCCGTAAAACTCGATCTGCGCGATCTTGGCCGGGGAGGTGCCGCGCGGCATCACCGCGACGAAGGGCAACTCCAGCAATTGGGCGAAATAGGCCTCCGACACGGCGGTGGAGCCGCTCGACGCTTCGATCACCGTGGTCCCTTCGCGGATCCAGCCGTTGCACAGCCCGTAGAGGAACAGCGACCGCGCCAGCCGGTGTTTCAGGCTGCCGGTGGGGTGGGTCGATTCGTCCTTCAGATACAAGGTGATGCCCGGTGTGGCGGGCAGCGGCAGACGCAACAGATGCGTGTCGGCGGAACGGTTGACGTCCGCCTCGATGCGCCGCAGCGCTTCATCGAGCCAGGAGCGGGCGGCGGGCGACGGAGGAACGGAGAGGGCGGTCATGAAATCCTGTCCAGAAGATGAACCGTCCAACGCGCGAACGGTTCCGCCGCCACCCTATTCCACAGCAGATTTTCGGGCAATAGAGGTCTGACCAGCCCCCCGCAGGCCGTCGCGAAAGGCGCGCGGGCTGAGGCCGAAGCGCTGGCGGAACTGGGTGGTGAGATGGGCGTGGGAGGAGAAACCGCTCTCCAGCGCCAGGGCGCTCAAATCCACCGCGCCAGCCGCCAGCGCCGCGCGCGCCCGCGCCAACCGACGGTCGATGATGTGGGCGTGGGGCGCCACGCCGGTGGCCGCGCGGAAGGCGCGTGAGAAGAAACCGGCGGACAGGCCCAGAGCGTCGGCGATGTCCTGCACGCTCAGGGCGGCGTCGAGCTTGGCCTCGATCACGTCGAACGCCATCCGCAACCGGGCCGGGGTCATCCAGCGCGCGGGATCGCGCGGGTCCGGGGGATGTCCGCAAGGACCGCGCAGCCGGTCGAGCAGGGCCAGACAGGCGGCCTCCCCGGTCAGGGCGTTGGCGGGGGTGGGGCGCAGCAGCGTCCGCCGCAGGGCGCGGGCGGCTTCGACCGCCGGGGCGTCGATGCGGTCGCGAAACGGGTTCTGGAGGCCGTCGGCCCGATCAAGGCCCAAATCCAGCGCGACGTCGAAACCGCTCACCACCAGATACTCCCCGCCCCGTCGCGATTGGGAATAGACGTCGCAGCCGGTGGGCACGAAGGCCAAAGCGTTCGGCATCGCCTGGAACGGCGTCACCCGGTCGCTGGCGATGGCGTGCAGGCCGCTTTGGTGGTCGAAGGAGAAGCCCAGCGCGGGGCGGTCCGCCGTGTAACGGCTGTCGTAGGGCTGGCGCGGCAGAAGCCGGGCGGTCCAGCGGCCAAGGCGCAGCGTTCGGATCGGCTCGGTCGGTTCCGTGTCCTCACCTTCGCTCGCCACGCGGTTCCTCCCGGTTTGGCGCGGATCGTTCGTGTCAGGATTCTGAAAGCGCGCTCCCGCGATTCAGGGGAAAGATGGCGCATCGCGCAAGCAGGAAAACCCGATCATGCCCCCGATCACCACGCCTTTGTTCACCCGTGACGCTCTGGAGCAGGCGGCGGCGACCGTCCACCGCCACATGCTCCCCACCCCGCAACTCCAGTGGCCGCTTCTGTCGGAGGCCGTCGGCGCCGCGCTGTGGGTCAAGCACGAGAACCACACCCCGACCGGCGCCTTCAAAATCCGGGGCGGCGTCACCTTCATGGAGTGGCTGCGGCGCGCTCATCCGCAGGTGCGCGGCGTCGTCACCGCGACCCGTGGCAACCATGGGCAGAGCCAGGCCCGCGCGGCCCGCGCCGTCGGCCTGTCCGCGACGATTCTCGTGCCGCACGGCAACTCCGTCGAAAAGAACGCGGCGATGCGCGGCTGGGGCGGCGAAGTCGTCGAGTTCGGTCGGGATTTCGACGAGGCGCGGGGCGAGGCCGCAAGGCGGGCCGAGGCGGATGGGCTTTTCCTCGTCCCGCCCTTCCACACGGAGATCGTGCGCGGCGTCGCCACCTATGGTCTGGAGCTTTTCACGGCGGTTCCGAACCTTGACGTCGTTTATGCGCCAATCGGCTGCGGATCGGGCGTTTGCGGCCTGATCGCGGCGCGCGACGCGCTGGGGCTGCGCACGGAGATCGTCGGCGTGGTCTCCACCGAGGCGGCGGCGGCCAAACTGTCTTTCGAGGCTGGGCGCCTGATCGAAACGCCGTCCGCCCGCAGCTTCGCCGATGGGATGGCGGTGCGGGTTCCGGTGGCCGACGCCTTCGCGATCTATTCCAAGGGGGCGTCGCGCATTGTCGCGGTGAGCGACGACGCGGTGGCGGCGGCGATGCGCCTGTTGTACCGGACCACCCACAACGCCGCCGAAGGGGCGGGGGCTGCGGCGCTGGCCGCCGCGATTCAGGAACGCGACGCGCTGCGTGGTCGGGCGGTGGGGGTGATCCTGAGCGGGGCCAACATCGACAGCGACGCCTTCGCCACCGTTCTGGCGGGCGGAACGCCGCGCGTTCCGTAACCCGGATCCGCGCGGCGCGTTCTGGCCAACGTTTTGTTTGGACTCAGCCCTGACGGATGCGGGCGAGGAAGGTGGCGACCTCCGTCTGCATCCGTTCCGATTGGGTGGAGACGGCCCGCGCGGCGGCGGCGACCTCGGCGGACGCGCTGCCGGTCGCGGTGGCGTGGCCGCACACCATGGTCAGGCTGTTGGAGACCGAGGCGACGCCGTGGGCGGCCTCGTTCACGTTGGCGCTGATGTTGCGGGTGGCGGCCCCTTGCTCCTCGATGGCGGCGGAGATGCTGGACGCCACGCTGTTGACGGTTTCGATGACGCCGCCGACCCCGCGCATCGCCTCGACCACCGACGCGGTGGCCGACGTCATCGCCTCGATCTGCGCCTGCACGTCGTCGGTCGCCTTGGCGGTTTGGTTGGCCAGATTCTTCACCTCCGACGCGACGACGGCGAAGCCCTTGCCCGCTTCCCCGGCCCGCGCCGCCTCGATGGTGGCGTTCAGCGCCAGCAGGTTGGTTTGCGCGGCGATGCTGCGGATCAGGTCCACCACCTCGACCGTGCGCTTGGCCACGCTGTCGAGCTGTTCGATCAGTTGGTAGGTGCGGCGGACGTCCTCGACCGCGCGGGTCGAACCGGCGGTCGATTCGGCGACCTGCTGGGCGATTTCGCGGATCGACCCGGCAAGCTGTTCGGTCGCTTCGGCCACGGCGTTGACGTTGTCCGACGTGTGGCCCGACGCCTGGGCGGCGCTGTCCATCAGACGCGTGGTTTGCTCCGCGCCGCCGCTCATCGCGCTGGCCGTGGCGGTCAATTTGCCCGCCGCGTCGGCGACGGAACGGACGAGGCCGCCGACCGTGCGCTCGAAATCATCGGCGAAGCGGGTCATCGTGGCGCGCCGTTCGGCGGCGGTCTGGCTTTCCATCGCGGCTTGGCTGGCGCGGAGCTGCGTCGCCTCGATGGCGGTCTGGCGGAGAATCTCGACCGATTGGGCCAAATTTCCCACCTCGTCGCGGCGGTCGGCCCCCTCCACCTTGGTGGACAGGTCGCCCTTGGCGATCAGGCTGGTGGCGTCGCTCAGCCGGTTCAGCCCGGTGGAGATGCTGGACGCCATGCGGAAGCCGACGCCGCCCAGCAGCAGCGCGCCGATGATCGTGGCGACCAGCGTTTCCAGCAGAACGGAGCGGAAAGCCGCGTCCACGTCGTCGATGTAGACGCCGGTCGCCAGCAGCCAGCCCCACGGCTCGTAGGCCATGGTGTAGGCCAGCTTGGGAAATGGCTCGGTTCCACCCGCCTTGGGGAAGTTGTAGGTCAGAAATCCACCGCCGCCGCGTGCGATTCGGGCCAGTTCCTTGATGACGAAAATACCGCTGGTGTCTTTAAATTCAGCCAGTTTCTTGGTGCCTTCAACGTCCGACCGGATCGGATGAAAGGCGTTGGTGCCGTCATACTCGTAGGCGAACATGTATTCGTTGCCGGAAAAGCGCAGGGCGCGCAGCGTCTCCTTGACGCGTTTTTGCGCCTCCTCCTTGCTGAACTCGCCCTTGGCGGCGCGCTCGTCGTAGGATTTCAGGATTGAGAGCGAGGATTCGACCACAGCCCGGATCGAGTTTTCGTAACCGGCGACCATCAAGGCGCGCTTGGCGTAGGCCGACCAGACGCCGGCGGCGAGGATGGCGACGATGAACAGCCCCTGAAGAATCAGGAGTTTCGCACGGATGCTGTGGACGGAAATGCGCATGGCGCCCTCGGTGGAACTGGATGTTTTGTTTTAAAACAAGGGATTGACGAGAATTTGACCCGAATTGTCCGCTTGTTCTGCGTGAAATTGTACGACTTATTTCAAATGCCTCATATACTGGGGTATACCCTAAGGCATAGCCTGCGGCGGAATGCCGCACTTGATTTCGGCGGCTTCCTCGCCGGATCGCGGCGGGCCGATCCGTCCAAACCCCGCGCGCCGTCTTACTCAACGGCGCCGACTCTGGCAGACTGGTTTCCATGACGCTGATCGCTTACCCGCTCTCGGGCGCTTTGCCCGACATCCGCCCGGCCCGCGCCACGCGCGACTGGATCGACGCCCTGCCGGAGCAGTACGGCTACCGCTGCCTGCCCCTGAACATCGCCAGCATGCATGGGTGGGAGGTGTGCAGCCCCTGCCGGGTGACGGCGGTGTGGAACGGCGGAACCGGGGTGGACGCCATCCAGGTGACGGCGGCGGAGGCGCACGCGCTGGTCCCCGCCAGCCATTTCGGCAGCGGGGTGTTGACCTTCCACGTCGCCGTGCTGTTCCGCACGCCGCCGGGGATCAATCTGATGGTCACGGGGCCGATCAACCACCCCAAGCACGGAATCATGGGGCTGTCGGGGATCATCGAAACCGATTGGTCGCCCTATCCCTTCACCATGAATTGGAAATTCACCGCCCCCGACGTGCCGGTGACGTGGGAGAAGGGCGAACCCTACGCCCATCTGATGCCGATCCAGCGCGGCCTGCTGGAAAGCCTGGAGCCGGAGGTGCGCGACCTGGACAGCGACCCGGAGACGGCGGCGCAATACCGCCACTGGGCGACGTCGCGCAGCCAGTTCAACGCCGATCTGCAAACCCCCGGCAGCGCCGCCGCGCAAGAGCGTTGGCAGAAGGGCTATTACCGGGGCAAACAGCCGGACGGCGGCGACGGCCCGCCCGACCACGAAATCAAGCTGCGGCCCAAGCCCTTTCCAGAACGGTGATCGTCCGGGATCGCTTGGCGCGTCCGCCGCGCGGCCCTGTTCGCGAAAGGCTGGTCTTTGTCCGACCAAAACGGTAGAAAACGCAATGGTTTGGTGAGGCAGGGACGGGGTTGTTCCGGGAATGCGGCATTGGCTCGACGACGACGCGGCGCTGTGCTCGATCGAGATCCTGTCCGAGGCGGTCGAACGCACCTGCGTTCCCGGCATTCTGGAACTGCGCATGCTGCGCAACGCCCTGCGCGAAGCGGTGACATCCAAGACGCCGGAGGCGGTGAAGACCGCCTTTGGCATGTTCGCGCGGGTTGACCGCGATTACCGCCGCCGCATCGCGCATGAGGCGCTGACCCTGGCCGCCCAACAGAAGGGCCGCTTCGCCCCGCGCGAACGGGTGGTTCGTCGGACGCGCATGGCGGTGTGAGGGCGCTGGTTCCGTTTCGCCAGCCCCTGTATGGTCCGTAGGAACAACGATGGGGCAGGGGTTCAACCGATGGCCAGCGACACGACGACGACCGGTTCCTCCGACGACGGGCGCATGATGGAAGAGCGCGCCTTGCAGGACGCGGCCATCGCCATCGCGCGGGCCGAGCATGGCGATCCCTTCGCGGTTCTTGGCATGCACCAGAGCGGGCCGGGCCAGCCGGTGGAGGTGCGCGCCTTCGTTCCCGGCGCCGAACGGCTGTGGGTGATCGACAGCGCCACCGGCGACGCGGCGGGGGAGGCCCGGCGCGTTCTGGAGGACGGCTTCTTCGCCGTCACCCTGACCGACCGGACTCAGCGTTTCCGTTACCGCCTGCGCGCGCAATTCCCGCTGGCGACGGAGGAGTTCGACGACGCCTACCGTTTCGGCCCGGTGCTGGGCGAGTTGGACATTCATCTGCTGGGCGAAGGAACCCATCTGCGCGCGTTCGAGCGGTTGGGCGCCCACCCGCGCGCCATCGACGGCGTGCCCGGCGTCGCCTTCGCCCTTTGGGCGCCCAACGCGCGGACGGTCAGCGTGGTGGGCGATTTCAACAATTGGGATGGCCGCCGCCTGCCGATGCGCCGCCGGGGCGTGTCCGGCCTGTGGGACATCTTCGTGCCGCACGCCGTCCCCGGCCAGCGTTACAAGTTCGAGGTGCGCGGCCCCGATGGCCATCTGATGCCCGCCAAGGCCGACCCCTACGCCTTCCAGGCGGAAATGCGCCCGCACACCGCCTCGGTCATCCATGGTCTGCCGCCCTATGACTGGCAGGATTCGGCGTGGCGGGAGCGTCGCGCCCAAACATCCGACCGCAACGCGGCGGTGTCGATTTACGAAGTGCATCTCGGATCCTGGATGCGGGCGCCGGAGGAGGGCGACCGCTTCCTGACCTATCGCGAACTGGCCGAGCGGTTGATCCCCTACGTCGTCGATCTGGGTTTCACCCACATCGAGCTGCTGCCGATCACCGAGCATCCCTTTGATGGATCCTGGGGCTACCAGCCCATCGGGCTTTACGCCCCGACCAGCCGCCATGGCGCGCCGGAGGAGTTCAAGGAGTTCGTGGACGCCTGCCACCAAGCGGGTTTGGGCGTGCTGCTGGATTGGGTGCCGGGGCATTTCCCGACCGATCCGCACGGGCTTGGCCTGTTCGACGGCACCCATCTGTACGAGCACGCCGACCCGCGCCAGGGCTTCCACCAGGATTGGAACACCCTGATCTACAATTTCGGGCGGCGGGAGGTGCAGAATTTCCTGCTGGGCAACGCGCTGTTCTGGCTCGACCAGTATCGGCTGGACGGGCTGCGCGTGGACGCCGTGGCCTCCATGCTCTATCTCGACTACAGCCGGAAGGAGGGGGAGTGGATCCCCAACGCGTTTGGCGGGCGGGAGAATCTGGAGTCCATCGCCTTCCTGAAGCGGATGAACGAGCTGGTCTATGGCGAGCATCCCGGCGCCATGACGGTGGCGGAGGAATCGACCTCCTGGCCGATGGTGTCGCGCCCGACTTATCTGGGCGGCTTGGGCTTCGGCTACAAATGGAACATGGGCTGGATGCACGACACCCTGTCCTACATGCAGTGCGACCCGATCCACCGGCGCTACCACCACCACCAGATGACCTTCGGGTTGATCTATCAGTTCTCCGAAAACTTCGTCCTGCCGCTCAGCCATGACGAGGTGGTGCATGGCAAAGGCTCGCTGATCGAGAAGATGCCGGGCGACGAGTGGCAGAAATTCGCCAATCTGCGCGCCTATTACGGCTTCATGTTCGCCCATCCCGGCAAAAAACTGCTGTTCATGGGGGCCGAATTCGCCCAGCGCCGCGAATGGACGGAGGCGCAGAGCCTGGATTGGCATCTGTTGGACCAGCCGCTGCATCGTGGCGTCCAGGACCTGATCCGCGACCTGAACCGCCTGTACCGCGAACTGGCCCCGCTGCACCGCACCGACTGCGATTCCTCAGGCTTCGAGTGGATCGAATCGAACGACAGCGAGAACTCCGTCTTCACCTTCCTGCGCAAGGCCGACGAATCCGGGCACATCCTGGTGGTGGTCTGCAACTTCACCCCGGTGCCGCGCCACGGCTACCGCATCGGCGTGCCGCTGCCGGGCCGCTATGTCGAGCGGCTGAACACCGACGCCCCGGAATATGGCGGCGGCGGCGTCGGCAACGGCGGCGCGGTCCTGGCCGAACCGACCAGTTGGCACGGCCGCACCTGCTCCCTGCCCCTGACCCTGCCGCCGCTGGCGACGTTGATTTTGGAGCGGTGGGAAGAATGACGCCTTTCTAATGATCGGCGCGTTCGCCAAGCAACCTTGACGGGGGGCATGGGGAGGCTTTCTTATTTGATTGTTGCGCGTTCTTTCTGGAGACGGATTTTGTCGGAGGAGGCGCCGATGACTGAGAGCAAGCCGCCGCCATCCGCCGCCGACGTCGTCCAGACGTTGAGGGCGAACCGGGAGGCGTTGCGTCAGCGGGGCGTGCTTCACGCCTCCGTGTTCGGATCGGTTGTTCGTGGCGAGGCTGGCGCGGAGAGCGACATCGACATCATGATCGACATCGCCCCGGATCGGCCCATGGGGATGTTCGAGTACACGCGCGTCACGTTGGACATCGCCAATCTGTTCGACCGACCGACCGACGTGGTGGAGCGCAAACGTCTCAGCCCGGCGTTGCGGGACCGTGTGATTCGGGAATCCGTGGATGCCTTCTAAATCGCCGCGCAAGCGACTTGAAGACATCGCCAGCAACATTGCGGCCATCGATTTGTTCCCGAATAAATTTCTTCGCCCTGATCGCAAGGTTTTCCCCTGATGCCCCCCATCACCGCCCGCACCGCCGTTTGGCCCGGCAAGCCGCATCCGTTGGGGGCGACCTGGGACGGGTTCGGCGTCAATTTCGCGCTGTTTTCCGCCCACGCCGAGCGGGTGGAGCTGTGCCTGTTCGACAAGACCGGCCAGCGCGAGTTGGAGCGCGTGACCCTGCCCGAACACACCGACGAGGTGTGGCACGGCTATCTCCCCGACGCCCGGCCCGGCCAGCTTTACGGCTACCGCGTCCATGGGCCGTATGAGCCGGAGGAGGGGCACCGCTTCAACCCGAACAAGCTGCTGCTGGATCCCTACGCCCGCGCGCTGTTCGGCGGCTTCAAATGGTCGGACGCCCATTACGGCTATCGGGTCGGCTCGACGCGCGAGGATCTGTCCTTTGACCGGCGCGACAACGCGCGCGGCATGCCGAAATGCCGGGTGGTCGACGGCGCCTTCACCTGGGGGCATGATCGCCCCCGCCCGGTGCCGTGGAGCGACACGGTGCTGTACGAAACGCACCCGCGCGGCTTCACCATGCGGCACCCCGACGTGCCCAAACAATTGCGCGGCACCTTCGCCGGCATGTCCACCGCCAGCGTGATCGAGCATCTGAAGGCGCTGGGGATCACCTCCATCGAGTTGCTGCCGATCCAGGCGATGGCGGACGAGCAGCATTTGGTGACGCGCGGGCTGACCAATTATTGGGGCTACAACAGCATCGGCTTTTTCGCGCCCGAACCGCGCTGCATGAGCACCGGCGTCCTGTCGGAGTTCAAGACGATGGTCGCCCGCCTGCACGAGGCGGGGATCGAGGTGATCCTCGACGTCGTCTACAACCACACGGCGGAAGGCAACCATCTGGGGCCGACGCTGTCCTTCAAGGGCATCGACAATCTCAGCTATTACCGGCTGATGCCGGACAGCCCGCGCTTTTACATCAACGACACCGGCACCGGGAACACGCTGAACTTCGCCCACCCGCGCGTGGTGCAGATGGTGATGGATTCCCTGCGCTATTGGGTGACGGAGATGCATGTCGACGGCTTCCGCTTCGACCTCGCCACCGTTCTGGCGCGCGAACCTTACGGCTTCGATCCCGGTTCGGGTTTTCTCGACGCGGTGCGCCAGGATCCGGTGCTGGCCGACGTGAAGCTGATCGCCGAGCCGTGGGACGTCGGTCCCGGCGGCTATCAGGTCGGCAATTTCCCGCCGGGCTGGGCCGAATGGAACGACCGTTACCGCGACACCGTCCGCCGCTATTGGCGCGGCGACGACGGCATGTTGCCGGAACTGGCCGGGCGCATCGCCGGATCGTCGGATCTGTTTGAAAAGCGCGGGCGGCGGCCCTGGTCGTCGGTGAACTTCATCACCGCCCATGACGGCTTCACCCTGCATGATCTGGTGTCGTTCAACGACAAGCACAATTGGGCCAACGGGGAGGAGAACCGCGACGGCCATTCCGCCAACTGCTCCTGGAATCACGGGGTGGAGGGCGAAACGACGGATCCGGCGATCAACGCCCTGCGCGCCCGGCAAAAGCGCAACTTGTTGGCCACCCTCTTCCTGTCGCAAGGCACGCCGATGATGCTGGCGGGCGACGAGATGAACCACAGCCAGGGCGGCAACAACAACGCCTATTGCCAGGACAACGAGACGACATGGCTCGATTGGTCGCGCAAGGATCCGGGGCTGTTGGCCTTCGTCCGCCGCCTGATCGCCCTGCGCAAGGCCCATCCGGTGCTGCGCCGCCCGGTCTTCCTGCATGGCAAGGACACCGCCGCCAACGGCCTGAAGGACATCGTCTGGTACAACAGCCAGGGCGTGGAGAAGACCGCCGAGCATTGGCGCAACACGCAGGCGCGCTGCATCGCGCTGCTGCTGAACGGCCACGCCGGGCGCCATGTCGGCGTCGATGGGCAGCCGCTGACCGACGGCGTGCTGCTGATCGTCCTGAACGCCCACGCCGAGGCGGTGGCCGTGACCCTGCCCGACGTGCCGGGCGGGCGGGGCTGGCGCTGCGCGCTCGACACCCGGCAAAAGGACGGGGCGGGGGAGGAGCGCATGCATCTGGCCGGACGCCCCACTCTGGTCGATGGACGAAGCGTTCTGGTCTTCACGCTGGTCGAGCAGCCGGGGCTGTGACGGCAACCTTTCGCATGCGCCGCTTTGACCACTGGCGTTTGTTGGGGGAACGTTGTAACCGCAGCGGGTAAGACCAAACCATGCTAAGGTCGCAGCGTTTGTGACGCTTCGGGTAGGATGATGCCGGATTACGATTTCTCCCAGGTTGACGCCGCGATCATCGACCCGCAGGTCAACACCGCGCGGGTGTTCCGCGATGTGTTGGGCCGCATGAGTTTTCGCCGGATCGAGCTGTTCGATTCGGTCAAGAGCGCCGTTGGCCTGCTGAGCGCGGGCACCCCCGACCTCATTCTGGTGGACGCCGACGGCGATGTGGACGAGGCGTTCCGCTTCATCCGCGCCCTGCGCAACGAACCCAACGTCCCCAACAGCTTCACCGGCCTGATCGTCACCACCTGGGCGCCGACCCCGGCGCTGCTCGCCCGCGTCGCCAACGCCGGGGCGGATGATCTGTTGCTGAAGCCGGTCTCGCCCAAACAGGTGAAGGACCGCATCGTCAGCCTGATCGAAGGGCGCAAGGGCTTCGTCGTCACCGCCGACTATACCGGCCCCGACCGGCGCAAGGCCCCGCGCGAAGGAACCCAGGTGCCCGTGCTCGACGCGCCCAACACCCTGCGCCTGAAGGCGACCGGGCAATGGGCGCAGGCGACCGTGCGCGGGCTGATGGCCGACGCTATTGGCTTCGTCACCACGCAAAAGCGCATGCGCGCCTCCATCCAGGTGGCGTTCCTGGCCGAATTCGCCATGCCCGGCCTGTGCCGCCCGACGCCGGAGCGTTCCGCGCTCGACCACATCGGGCGGATCGGCGGCTTCATCGACGATCTGCTGCGTCGTTTGCCTGATGGTGGCGATCTCGCCCACATCGAAACCGTCGCCAAATCGGTCAAGCGACTGGCCGAGAAGCTGCGCGGGCAGGCCGACGAGGGGGCCATTGACGCCGACGATGTGGCGCAGTTGCAAACCATGGCGCGGGCGCTGATGCAGGGGGTTGACCCGGACCGCACGCTGACCGACATGACGCGCGAGGTCACAGCCGCCGTCACCGGCTACCGGACCCGGTTGGAGCAGATGGCCCAGGCCAAGGCCGCCGCCGCCGCGAGCGCCGCCGCCAGCGCGACGGAAGGCCCGGCGCCGACCGCGCCGCCTGCGGGAACCACGCCGACCGCCTCCGCGTCGGCGCCGTAACGCGGGCGTCCGGCGTTTTGTGTGCGCCTGCACACGCTTGGGCTGGACGGCGTGACCGGCTCGGGCGATCCTTGATCGGTGACGGGCGTTGTGTCGTCGTGCATTCCACGCCGGAATCCGGCCCGTCGCACGCGTCTGAACCTATGGCGGGGAAACTGGATGAGCGCTCTCGACCGGCTGGCCGATTTCGTCGGGATTGAAACCTTCTACCACGATATTTGGGGCAACCGGCGCGAGACATCGGCGGCGACCAAACGGGCGCTGGTCGGGGCCATGGGGCTTCCCGCCGCCAGCGACGCGGAGGCGGAGGCCTCGCTGCGGGCCGTCGAACAGCGCGCGTGGCGCCGTCCGCTGCCGCCGGTGCGCGTGGCGCGGGACGGGCAGGGGATCGAGCTGCCGGTGTCCCTGCCGGTCGGTCTGGACGGCGCGACCCTGTCCTGGGTTCTGGAGATCGAGGGCGGCGACGCCCGCAGCGGCGTTTTGACGGTCGGCGCTCTGCCGCGTTCGGAAACCGCCATGTTGGACGGGCAGGGGTTCGAGCGGCGCGTCCTGCCCCCGGAGATCTTCGCCGGGGCGCCGCAGGGCTATCACCGGCTGAGCGTGACCGTGCGCCCGACCGACGGCGGGGCGGAATTGACCGGCGAGACCCGGCTGATCGTCGCCCCCGCCCGTTGCTTGACGGTGGAGGAGGTGGTTCCCTCGGGCCGCAGTTGGGGGATTGGGCTGCAACTTTACGCGCTCAAACGCCAGAAGGATTGGGGCGTGGGCGATTTTGGCGGGCTTGGCCTGTTCGCCGAAACGGCGGGCGCGCTGGGCGCCGGGCTGGTCGGGCTGAATCCGCTGCACGCGCTGTACCCCGCCGACCCGCACCACATCGCGCCTTATTCGCCGTCCAGCCGCAGTTTTCTCAACATCCTCTACATCGACGTGACCGGCGTGCCCGAACTGGCGCTGACGCCAGCGGCGCAAAGCCGCGTCGCCTCGCCCGCCTTTCAAGAGGCGGTGGCCGCCGCTCGCGCCGCCGAGCTGGTGGACTACCCGGCGGTGTCGGCGTTGAAGCTGCCGCTGTTGGAGACGCTCTACGCCACCTTCCAGACGCTTCCCGCCGATCATCCGCGCAAAATCGCTTTCGACGCCTTCCGTCACGAGATGGGGGGCGCCTTGCGACGCCACGCGCTGTTCGAGGCGCTGCACGAACATTTCTACCGCCAGGATCCGGCGTTGTGGCTGTGGCGGAACTGGCCAGCGGCCTACCAGACCCCCGACAGCCCGGAGGTTCAGGTCTTCGCCGAGACCCACGCCGACCGCGTCGGTTTTTACGCCTATCTGCAATGGGAGGCTGACCGCCAATTGGGCGAGGCCGCCGCGCGCGGGCGGGCCGCCGGGTTGACGTTGGGTTTCTACCGCGATCTTGCCGTGGCGGCGCATCCCGGCGGGGCGGCGGCCTGGGGCGACGCTGGGATTTTGGTCCAGGGGGCCAACGTCGGCGCGCCGCCCGACCAGTTCAATCTGAAGGGCCAGAATTGGGGCCTGTCGCCGCTGTCGCCCTTGGGGCTGCGCGAGGCGGCCTATCAGCCCTTCGTCGAGCTGCTGCGCGCCAACATGCGCCACGCCGGGGCCTTGCGCATCGACCATGTGATGGCCTTGCAGCATCTGTTCTGGATCCCTGAGGATGGCAGCGACGGCGCCTATGTCATGTACCCGCTCGACGATCTGCTGGGCGTCGTGGCCTTGGAGAGCCGCCGCAACCATTGCGTGGTGATCGGCGAGGATCTCGGCACGGTGCCCGACGGCTTCCGTCCGGCGCTGGAGCGGACGGGCGTGCTGAGCTACCGCGTCTTGTATTTCGAGCGCACCGGCGACGGTGGGTTCAAGCCCCCCGGCGACTATCCGGTCAACGCCATGGCCACCGTCAGCACCCATGATCTGGCGACCTTCAAAGGCTTCTGGACCGGGCGGGATCTGGAGTGGCGGCAAAAGCTGGACCTCTACCCCAACCCGGAAAGCCGCGACAAGGACGGCTGGGATCGCGGCGTGGACCGCTGGCGGCTGCTGCAAGCCCTGTCATGGCAGGGCTTGCGCCCGGCCAGCTACCCCAGCGACGAAGGCGGCCAGCCCTACCGCCCGGAGCTTGCCGCCGCCCTGCACGGCTATCTGGTCCGCACGCCCTCGCGCATCGTCATGGTGCAGATCGAAGACATGCTGGGCGAGGTCGAGCAACCGAACCTGCCGGGAACCGTCGATCAGCACCCGAACTGGCGCCGCCGCTTGTCCCATCCGGTCGAGGCGTTGGCTGGTCTTTCTGACGCGCGACAAATTGTCGCACCCTTGCGAGACGCTCTCACTGGTCAGACCGGCGCAAGCGTCGCTAAATGAGCGTCAAGGGCGGACTGATCTAAATTACGTCGTTGTTTCAAGCACTTGCGACGCATTCGCAACATTGTTTGACCAACGAGCAAACCGAATGGAGAGTTTGAAATGAAGGGTGATCCCACCATCATCAAGCACCTGAACACGGTGCTGACGAACGAGCTGACCGCGATCAACCAGTATTTTCTGCACGCGCGCATGCTGAAGAACTGGGGCCTGCTGCGTCTGGCCGACAAGGTCTACAAGGAATCGATCGAGGAGATGCGCCACGCCGACAAGCTGGTCGAACGCATCCTGTTCCTGGAGGGTCTTCCCAACCTTCAGGACCTGCACAAGCTGAAGATCGGCGAAGAGGTGCCGGAGATGTTCAACGCCGACATGGGCGTCGAGCTGCACAACCGCGCCATTCTCCAGGCCGCCATCACCGACTGCGAGAGCCTGAAGGATTTCCAGAGCCGCGAGATTTTCGTGGAAATCCTGGACGACACCGAAGAGCACATCGACTGGCTGGAAACCCAGCTCGACCTGATCCAGCGCGTCGGCCTCAGCGGCTACCAGCAGCAGCACATGCACAGCGCAAGCTGAGCCAAACCCACGCGGCGCCGCGCGCCATGGCCGACGTCCCCCCGACGTCGGCCATTTTTTTGTCTTTTTTCCGAAGTTAACGAAAAAAGGGCTAGGCAAGCCAAAACCCCACTGCTATAAGCCCGCCCACACCACGGGGAACGGCGAACGAGCCGCCCCGGTGACGGTCTGGGGGATCGTCTAGCGGTAGGACAGCGGACTCTGACTCCGCCAGCCTAGGTTCGAATCCTAGTCCCCCAACCAACCTTTTGAAATCAAAGACAGTTTCGCTGGTGACCTGAGTGGCGTGGAGCAAATGCTCCATAGGCTGCTCCACACTCATTTGGAGTGCGTGGTCATGCAGCATGTGTGTCGGCGGGCTGGTACCTTCCATTTTCGGCGCCGCGTCCCTGGGCGCCTGCGGGAGCGACTCGGCGGCAAAGCGGAGATCTACCGTTCGCTGGAGACCTCCAGCCCGCGTGAAGCAGGGATCCGGTCCCGTCTTCTTTTCCTCGAAAGCGAGCGCCTCTTCGCTGCCCTGGAGCATGACCCGGCGCTGCCGGTGGATGCTGCCCGGCGGCTGATGCGCGACTTGGTGGGCCCGGCCGCCTGGGTGCACGCCGATCTTGTCCTGCGGCGGCCTATCGGACAGGTTCTTTCCCCGCCGCAGACGGTCCCAGTACCGGGACTTGTGCAGGCGGCCATGCCGTCAGGGGCCGAATTGGCGTTGGACATGACGGCCCGCGAGGATACCGCAGGGCTTTCCTCGCCATCGCCTGCGACCTCTCGGATGGCTGAGCTTCTTGAGTCGTCCGCAGCATCAGAACCGCGGGCGGCCACGCCATCTGGCGATGCCAGAGCGAAGCCCATGGGCGCCGAGGCGTCCGGCGAGCCGCTGTCCGAGGCCCCGATGTTCGGCTCGCTGACCGAGACGCATATCGAGCAGATGGTCGGGACGGGCGCATGGAGCGCGCAGCAGACCGCACTCCAGAACCGGGTTACCTTCCGCCTCTGGATCGAGTTCCACGGCGATCGCCCGGTTGACCGTTATTCCCGCCGCGATGCCTCGTCGTTCATGGGAGCCCTGCGCAAGCTGCCTCGGATGCACGGCCGGTCGCCGACATTGAAGGGGACGATGCGCGAAAACATCGAGGTGGCCACCCGCGTGGCCCAACGTGGTGGCAGGCAGCCGCCCCTGTTGGCGATGAAGACAATCAAACGGCACATGAGCGCGCTGCACGGCTACTGGGATTGGCTCAGGCAACACGGTCACCATGAGTTCGTGGCGAATCCGTTCGCAGGCTTTGATTATCCGGAGGGCAAGCCAGCTTCGGAACTGCGGTCGATGTGGAGCGACGCCGACCTGAAGCGCCTGTTCAGTTCACGGCTGTGGGTTGGCCCAGAGGTGGATCGCCGTAGCGCCGCCTTCTGGCTTCCCATTATCGGCTTGCTGACGGGGATGCGGCTGGAGGAAATTGCTCAGCTGCACACCGCCGACATCAAAAGGCGGGATAGCATCGACTTCTTCCTGGTCCATGCGGAAGACGAACGGCGGACAAAAAACGCGAACTCCGTGCGTGAGGTGCCGATCCCTGGCGGCCTCGTTGCCTTGGGCTTCATGACGCTGGTCGCCGAACGGCGCAGGACGAACAGCAAGCGGCTTTGGCCGGACCTGAGCGGCCAGGGGCCTGATCGGCGGCTGGGCGCCTACTACACGCGGCGCTTCACCGAGTACCGCCGAGAAATCGGGATCTACAAGCCTGGCGTCGACTTCCACAGCCTGCGAGGGACCTTCGAGACCCTGATCTTGAACGCCGGTGCGAACCCGATCTTCGTTAAGGCAATCATGGGGCACAGCACCTCCGACCTGATCGGTGAAGGCAGCCGCTACCTGAAGCACGTCACGTTGAAAAACAAGCTCGAGGCGATGAACATGCTGAAACTCGGCGTCGACTTGGGGCATCTGCTGTCAAACGCCTGAACCAAACAGTTGCCCCAACTTTCGAGGAAGCGATATGTTCAGACGAAGTGGTGTCGCAGATGGCGATCGTGAAGCTGGCGCCGCCCTCTTTACTTGCGTGCGTTGCATTTCAATCAATTTGGCTGTATCCGCGCGACCGCGCAGGTGAACGCACTGCGCGGTTTCACCGCAAGGCCAAGTCCTGACACGTTCCTTCGCCTGGCGATTAGGGTGGGACTACTGTACTAAGCGGATACCGATTCAGTCCGGACCACACCGGCCTCGGGCACTCCATGCGTTGGCATCCGGACCGACCATGGGAATGGCGGCATCGCCGAGCGCTCGTACTGGTAGACGAGGAGTTCGGGCAGGTTTCGGTTGTCGTAGGCCCGGCCGAGCCGGAACACGACGCTGTTCGGCGCCGCAACCGTCATGTGGATGCGCCGGACCCCTCTTCCCTCGAGCGCGACCATGGCGGCCAGGAAATCGGAGGCGAGCGCCTGCTGCTTCTCCTCCGACCAGTGGCAGTCCGGCCTTCCCTGGGGGAGGTAGATCCGCACCAAGGGTATGTTGCCCGTCGTGAGACGGAAGCCGGGCTCGTCGAGCTTGTAGGAAACCTCGACCGCGACCGCGACGTCCGCCGTTCCGCGGGGCACCTCATCAAGTCCGTCCAGCTCGAAGCGATCGCCATCGTCGATACCGTCAAGCGGGCGCCACCGGCCCGGCTCACGCATCCAGTCCATGATGGTGATCGCGCCCTCGTCGCCAATAAGGAAGCCCGCCAGGAACGTCATGGGCACCGGGGCGACGCCGCCGTACACGATGGAGACGTCCGCACGGTCGGCGTCGTCAGCGGCTGTTTCAAGGTCGTGCCGGATCAGCTTGGTCTTGGCCAGCGCACGTTCCGGGTCCGTCACCCGGCCGTCGTGGACGAACGGGGTCATGTCAACCGGAATGGCCCGCCGGTGGCCGATCAGGGTTTCGGGCACCGCGTCTCTGAGCGGGCTGTCGGTGCCGCGCAGCAGGCCGCGCTGCTCGATGACTAGCACCCGCTTGCGCGCATTCGCCCGCCCTTCCCGGACATCGCGCCAGATCTCCCACACGAGCCCAACCACGAAGGCGAAAACGCCCAGCCAGAACGCGGCGAAGACGAGGAACTCCGGAACGCCACCAATGGCCTCGAACTTGATCGCCAGGAAGACGTTCGCGTCGGCATACACCAGGTTCAGGCACAGGGCGCCACCAAGCGCCGCCAGAACGAAATAGGCTCCTGTCCGCATGGTGGTGATCGCGGGCGAGCGGCGGCGTGTCCAATACTCGATGAAACGCCGCACCCCGAAGTCGAGCCATCCAAAGACGGTCCTCAGATAGTAGTTCATGGCCCACTCGCCCGGTTAAGTCGGACCTGAACAAACCACGGGCGCCCTTACGATTTTCTTAACCACAATCCCGCAACGTGAAGGACCGGCTGGATGGTCGCTCACTGGCCGGGCACAGCGACCTGGAACCGTTTCATGCGCCACACCCAAGCTTTCACGACGTTCCTCACCGCGGTGGTCAACCTGAACGAGGCCCGCATCACGCGGCTTGAGGGCCACGTTGCGGCAATCGAGGATTTCCTGTCGCACAGCGACTACGGGGCCAGCATCCACGGCTTCAGCCCGCAGGGATCCTGGGCCCATAAGACCATCATCCGACCGGTCACGAGCGAGGACAGGTTCGATGCCGACCTCGTGATGTTCGTGGAGCCCAGGGCAGACTGGACGCCCAAACAGCACGTCGAGGATCTGTACCGGGTCTTCCGCGCGTCCGGGTTGTACAAGGACAAGGTCAGCCGGAACACGCGCTGCGTGATGCTGGAATACGCCAAGGACTTCGACCTCGATGTCGTGCCGGTCGTCCGGCGCGAGCCGACGGATTGGGAGAAGCTGCTCGGCAAGGGGACCACCTTCGCCGTCTGCAACCGGCTTACCGACGAGGAGGAGGCGACCAATCCCGAGGCATACACGGCCTGGGTCGGCGAGCTTGACGACGCGGCCAGCGGCATGCTGCGCCAGTCGACGCGCCTGCTGAAGTATCTTCGCGACATCAAGGGCACGTTCTCCGTGAAGTCGATCCTGCTCACCACGCTGGTCTGCCAGCGGGCCGAGGAGCGTCTGGCGATCGACAGTTGGAACGACCCTTGGGCGGACCTGCCGACGGCGTTCCGCACGATTCTCAGTGACCTGGACGACTGGCTCCAGGCCCGGCCGAACATGCCCGCGGTCGAGAATCCCAAGGTTCCGGGCGAGACGTTCACCCGGCACTGGGACCAGGAGAAGTACGAGAACTTCCGCAACTGCATTCATCGGTACCGGGAGTGGGTGGACGACGCCTACAATGAGGCTGACGAGCAGAAGAGCCTGAAGAAGTGGCGCGACGTCTTCGGCGATGAGTTCGCGCCCGGCGCCGTCGCCGAGTCGGCGACCGTGGCGAAATCCGCGGGCTTCGCTGACGACCGCTCGTTGGTGCTCGCCGCGGCCCAGCATGGCACCAACTTCCTGAAGAGTTTCATGTCCAGGGCTACACACGTCGTGCCAGTTCCCTGGCGGGACGCGCCGAGGCGCATCTCGGTAACGGTGACGGCGACTCTGCACCACGAGGAGGGCGGCGCTGAAGCCGGGCGGCTGCTCAACGGCCAAGTCATCGGCCGCGGCTGGCACATCCGGTTCAGCGCGACCGTCGGCATGGGTGGCGTGCCGAAGGGCTGGAGGGTCCGCTGGCGCGTGACCAACACCGGTGCGGAGGCGGCGGCGAAGAAGCAGCTGCGCGGTGACCTTGCCAAGTGGAACAAGGGCAGCACCACGCACTGGGAGCACACTGCTTACGTCGGCGTCCATTGGGTGGAGGCCTTCGTTGTCGACACCAAGGGCTGGTGCATTGGACGATCCGAGCCGTTCTTCGTAGTCATCGAGGACCGTCAGGCGTCGGCGGCCTGACCAGGGCAGCGGCCCGGCGGGCTGGGTTCGACGTCGACGTCTCCCTGTTCCATACGGTCCAGATCCCGTCCATCGCGCTGGGCACCAACCTGGCCGTGACCGGCGTCATCAATGCGCCATCGCCTTGTGGTTCGTCTGTCCGTACCCACCGTGCATGGACATGCTGTGCACCATCGACGAGTCGAGTTTGATGGCACGGGCATTGCCGGAGAAGCGGTCGATCACACTCTCCAGAAACCCGATCTCGTAGGTCTGATCCTGGACGATGTCGAAGTTCATCTCGCGCAAGAAGCTGTTCTTGCCGTTCGGGTTGACGTTGTAGGCGCGCGCCATGTTCAGCGCGACTTGGTGGTGCGCGATCATCGCCTTGGCCCGCCGGACGTCGTATTCGCCGACCGCGCCATGCGTTGTCCAGAGGTCAAGGGCCGTTGGGGGCAGTGCCTTCAGGTAGGCCAGTTGGTGCTCCACCCTCTTGGTGGTCACGGACCGCCGGACGAGCTTCGTCGCGCCGTAGTCGACTAGCACCGTAGGTGGCTGCTCGACTTGGCGCTTCACGTAATCGAGCTCGGCGAACTCATACTCCTGGTTGGCGATGATGGCACCGGTCATGCGGCGCAGGACTGGGCTTTTGCCCTTGGCCAAATATTCCTGAGACATCGTCAGCGCGCCTGCGTGGTGCTCGCGCGCCGGTCACGTAGCCTAGGTCAGTTTTCACAACCGCAGGATCGGCCGCCCCGCCCGATACCAGGTCGAACTCGTAGACGACGGTGTCGTGCCAATCCCCGCCGCCACCGCCGTCGGCAATGGCAATTGAGGTCGCCGACACCGTCATGGCAAGCGCCAGGGCGCGACTCAGCAGAGAGTTCTTCTTCGTTAGCATGGGTGTCTCCTCAGCTGACAAGCCCCGTTAAGGGACAGCGAACACCCCGAGATGGCGCCGCGAGGGCGGTCGTCTATCAGGCGGACACCGGGCGGCGCCCAAGCGCAAACTCGCCGTCTAGGACACCCTTAACGTCCCGAACAGCTCCGGTGAACACGACGCCGATCGGACATCCGTTAGGCGCTGTGGTCGGTAGGGTGCTGGGCTGCAAGCGGCGCCCGGCGGACGACCATCGGTCGGTTGATCCCGTGGGTCGGCATCTTTACGGCCCATGGATGGGGCGGGTTCGCCGTCTTCTCATACTGATGCACCAGCACCTCTGGCAGGTTGCGCTGGTCGTAGCGCTGCCCCAATCGGAAGACGACGCTGTTCTGAGCCACCAGGAACAAATGGATGGTTCGGACCCCGCGGTTGCCGAGGTCGCTAACCACCTTCAGAAACTGGGCGGCCAGTGCCCGTTGCTTCGCGTCGGACCAGTGATTGTCCTTGTCGATGGTCGGCAGCGAAAGTCGAACGACGGGCACCGCGCCGAGCGACCGGCCGACGGCGTCTGCATCCACAGCGTAGGAGACCTCGACGGCCACCGCGACCTCTGCCGCGCTACGGGGAACGCGGTCAAAGCCATCCACGATGAACCGCTCCCCGTCGTCGGCGCCGTCCAGGCTTCGCCAGCGCGCCTCACCGCGGTCCCAGTCCACGATGCGGACGGCACCGTCGTCATCGAGCAAGAACCCGGCGAGGAAGGTCAGGGGCACCGGAGACACGCCGCCGTACACCACGGTGACGTCCTCGCGAGCCACGTCGGAAACCGAGCGCTCCAGGTCGTGGCGCACCGTTGCGACCTCGCCGACGACCCGCTCCGGGTCCGTCACCGAGTTGTTCTCAACATATGGCGTGTGGTCCAGCAGGATACTCTGCGGGACACCAACGACGTCCTTCGGCAGAGCGTCCTTCAGAGGAGATCCGGAACTCTTGGCGAGGCCGCGCTGCTCGATGACGACAACACGCCTGCGAGCGCGCCGCTCCTCTTCCTTTCTCTCCTCCTCTGCAAAGCGAATCGCTTCCCAGACGCCCCCGACGGCGGTGAGGACAAGCCCGATCATGAAGGCAAGCCACGTGATGAGTTCCGGTGTTCCGCCAGAGATCTCGATGTGGAGGGAAAGGGCCCTCACATCGTCGGCGTAGAAAAGCGACGACACCCAAGACCCGGCGACCGTCGCACCGATAAGGATCAGGCCCGCCCTGAAGATTCTCAAAGGGAATGACCTGCGGCGCAAGGCGAAGTCCACAACCTTCGACACGGCGGTGAGCAGGGTGTCGAAGGCCTTATGCAGCAGGGACATCGGCTCAATCCTCAGGCAGGCAGGCTGGACGGGGCGGCGCCGTGCGCCCGGCGGACTAGGAAGCCCATCTCTGACATTACATGCGGGTTCAGGGCGAGGGCGAGGCGGCGTGTTGCTGCATGGCCAGGGACGGAGCGACCGTCACGGTCGCCGATGCGCTCGGGGTCGCCGTCGGGATGACGACCGCCGCCGGTCCACTCTCCGGTGGCCTGCCAGAGTTCGTAGTGAACGAACCAATGGAGGAGCCAGGGCACCACGGTCTCCGCAAGCGGCATGAATACGTTCCACTCTCCTGGGTAGTAAAGACAGGGAACGACAGGATGGTCCTCTTGGTAAACGTGCGGGATCGGCTCCATCGGGGCCTCCGGACGCCTGCGCAGTTCAGGGGCGAGAACCCGGGCGCGCGGCGGCCTGTATGCCACCTCGACGTCGCGGAAGACGGCGCCGACAATGAAGCCGAGCTCGATGGTGTAGGATTGTGCGACCGGGCGCAACGTCCCCCGCCATGTGATTCCCCAACGGGTGCGCCAGATTGGACGCAGGCGGGGGAACAGGCGCGCCATGCCCGCCGCCTGATCCTCCAGCACGTTCCGAGCGAATTGAGCATCGCCAGGCCGGGGAAACGGGGGACGCGACACGATCAACGTCCCTCGCGGTCGGGGCCTCCGAAGAAGGTGTGCGTGGCTACGGTTTGGCCGCCGGTCGCCGCGACGGGCAAAACGATGCCGGTGCGCGGCCGCCAGCCAACACCCGACGTCTGCCCCGTGCTTCCAATGCGCTCGTTGAGAGCTTCGAAGGCAAGGTTGGTGACAGCCTCGCCGAACAGGCTCCGGAGCACGTCACGCTTGGCGGAGAGCGGTTCATCGGACTCGTTCAACGCGATGAGAGTTCTCCGGAGCGCACCCATCTCCTTTGCAAACCGGTTCTGCTCGGCCTGGTTTGCGGGCCAACGATCCGCGAAGTTCTCCTGCGGACACGCTGGGTTCTCCACCCGGAGGGGGCCGCGCGCCAGAGTCTGCTCAATGCTCAACGCAAGGCGAGCCAGCTGGCCGATCAGGCCGTCGCCCCTCGGAGCGTGCATGGTGAACCATGCCAGCAGGACCGAGGGTGGCTTGTTGCCGCCACGCTCATAAAGCACGTTCCGATGCCGCTTCAGCAGCTGAAGCGCGAGAAGCTGATCGGACTTTGCCTCAAGGGGCTTCTGTTCGGGCACAGGAAGCGCCCGCTCCATCGCCAAGACGAATTCGCGCGGCAGGGTGGCATCCTCGAACGCTCGGGCGAAGCCCTCGGGGTTGCTGACAACGTGGGACGGCCGTTCAGGGTGACGGTCAAAAATAACGCTTGTGCGCGGCGCGCCATTGATCGACACAGCTGGAGTGATGTCGAGATGCATCTCTTCGTACTCAACGGTGACGCATCGCTTCTTCTTCGTAACGCGGCACCCGCGGTACCGGCCGTCGTCCCGTTCCCGCGTCAGGCCCTTCACCACGAGGTCAAGGACCGTATCCGGGTCCTCGGTCTGTTGCACGTTCTTGAGTTCGAGCATTAGGTCGATGTCGAACTCATCGTGGTCCAGCCGCGACGAGATCGTCGATTGGATTCGGAACGACCCCTGCGGATAGAGAAGAAGCGGGCCGTGGGGACGCAGAGGGCTGCCATCCGCTTCCAAGAATTTGGCGACAGCCTCGTAGTGTGTAACCGCCTCAGCGTACCTGCTCGGCGGAAGCTGAACCTTTTGGGCGATGTCGCGAAGGAGTTCGTTAAGCCAAGCAGTCGTACCGTTCATGATGGATCCGTTGTGGCACTGGGTTGCGCGACGCATGCCGAGAAGGGGTGTCGCGTCCCGCGTGCGCAGCGGGGGCACCTCGAACAGCGATGCTTCGACCGCCCATATGAGACACTCCCAGGTTGCTTTCAAGTAAGCACAAAAATATCGCGCATTTTAGATGAATGGACCTTCCTGTGCCCTCTGTGAGAGCGCGGGGCGCCTTGAGGCAGGGACACTGGTGGTGGAGGCCGTCCAGATCAAAGAGAAATACGGCGGCCTGTGCTTCTGCACGCGCGGGCACGACAGGTTCGAAGACGGAGCGATCAACTTGGCGGAGGCGTTCTCGAACCGGGTCTGCGAGGAAACCGGGGCACCGGGACGGCCGTGCCGCTGCGGCGGCTGTTGCGGACGCTGTCACCCGCCGAGGCCGGGCGCCAGGGGTATGAGCCAAGGGACCTGTCCCGGTGGCGGGCGCCACGCATTCCCGAGCTGGACCCGACGCTTTCCGCAACATTGGCGTAGCGGCACCCGCTGGTCATGGTCGGCCAGCTCGACGTGCCGCTCGGATGGGCGACCTCGCGGACACGTACCTCGATCTCCTGACCCGCCCGTCCGAGCGGTCCGGCGTCTCATACCGCGTCGAGTAGTTCCTGGGCCATGAAGGCGGTCGGCTGCTCGCCGTCACCAGCCTGCCGATTGGGCGCAGCCTTGGACTACCTGTGCGGCCTCAGCGCGTTCCTTGAAGCGATGTCGCGGCACCTGGACCCGTACACCGGGATGCCTGTTTCTGTCAGCTGAAGCGATGCCTTTGCCCGGCCGAGGCTTCAGCTTGCGGCTCTGGTTGACCACGCCACCGACACCCGCGGTCGCCCCCGTAGCTGTCCAGAGATCTTTCTTCGGTGGTGCGGAGAAGATGCCGCTTTTTGGAACTCCCCGCACGGTACACGGTGACGACCTGTTCGCCGTCGACGACCACCCGCGCTCCACGGAGGCGGCGTACTTGGTCCAGCAGGCGCTTCAGATGACGCTCGGCGGCTTGGCAGTCCTTCTCCCTGACCAAGTAGCCGTCTTCCACCTCCGTGCCGACCAGCATGATCAGCTCAAGGTCATCGGCATGAAGGGCGCGCTGCGCCATTCTCGTGGTTGCGTGGCGGGTGATGGACACGTCGGTCATGACACAGCTCCATCGCCTTCGCGGCCGAGCCCGAGGTCTTCGGCGGAAATCCCCAGTTCGGCAAAAAATTTCTCGGCGCGTTCGCGGGCTTCCTCTGACTTTTGCCGCAGCCACGCCACGCGCTCGGCCGAAGCCTTCTTGAACAGCTCGCGCGGCATTTCGTGCAGCGCCACGCTGCCGTCGAGAATGTCTTCGGCCAAGGTGACGTCACCGCCTGCCAGGGCGAGCGCCTCGTCACGGCAGACGCGATATTCCGTCCCGTATCTTCCGTCATAGCGGTCGACGCTCTCCACCCCTGGTACCCCGGCGGCGACTTCCCGCAGGTAGGCGACCAACGGGTTGTCCGCCCCTTCGTCGTAGTCGGCGTCGACATGTTCGAGCGCCAGCGTGGCGCCGAAAACATCCCGCTTCTTGATGGATCGCTGCTCCCCTTGGATGGCCTCTTCCCCCACAAAGCTCCGCGCAACGATCTCACCCGGGAGGTGCGGAAAGTTCCTGGCCAGCTTATCCTCGTGGTCGAACAGCGTCAGGAGTTCACTGAGCTTTTCTTGGCGCCGCTTTAGGCTCTGCTCGCACACAAGCCCGACCAGCAGTGGCGCCAGTTCGACCATACGGGGGATCGAGATCCCGTACCGGAGTGACGTCAGCGTGAAAGCGTTGCGAATGGCGCCGTCCATGCGGACGTTCAGCTGGTATTCCTCAGCCGACACCGCGGACGACGGCTGCGCGTCCAGCGGCGGCAACGGCTTCCGCCCGCTCAGTACGTCCTCGTCAACGCCAAGCGCCTTACACAGGGCCAGAAGCGTGTTCTTTCGAAGGTTCTTCTGGCGGCCGTTCTCAAGGCGATAGACGGTCTGTTTGGTGACGACCGCTTTTTCGGCAAGATTTGTTTGAGAATAGTTCTTCCGCTTGCGGAGTTCGATCAGACGTTGGGGGTCAATTTGCTGGGTCATTGCCATTCTGCCGTGTCGCTGTTGAGCGTATCTGGCAAAAATATGCGGCCAAAAATTTAGCATAGCAATCTACATATCCGCCTACGTGAATATGAATTGTGCTCCGATTCGACGACATCGTGTCGCCAGTTTTGCTTGGGATGACGCCGTACTGTCACGGCAGCAACGACCGCTACGTGATGCAGACCCTGTGGGAATGTCTATGGTGTAGACATCCTGTTCATTCTGTGTGGTGTCTCCCGAGGCGATCGTGCCGCCCCATTACCCAAGCGGATGGCCAACCACGCTCAGGCGACGAGAAGCCCGCGGCCTCCCACACCACCGCACACAGCCGCAGTGCAGTCCTAAGAAGCATCTCAATTGACGGAAGCCACCATTGATAGTGGAGCCCACGCCGAGGTAAAAACGGCGGGAGCAATCTGGAGAAGTGCGACCGCGATGCTGGTCTTCGGCGTGCAGATACCGACTTTCGCGAACGCCCCGACGGTGTCGGGCATTGCGAGCAAGCGCACGAAATCCGCCCCGGCGCCTCCTGGGCGTCCGGGGCACCCGGTCAGGAGTTCCAGATGGCGGTCTTCTTCACCAGCGACACGCACTTCGGCCATGCCCGGATCCTTGAGCATTGCCGCCGCCCGTTACCGAGAACCCGTTCCTTGCCAGCGGTCGCCGCATTCTGTGCGGACCGGTGTCCGCAGGAGGCGCGCATGTGGTTCGACGATCCGTTGGGCGATGGGCGTCCGCCCATTCTCTTCCCCAAGGTCCGCTGCGGCGGCCGCCACGTCGCCTGGGTCCGCCAGTTCTTGTCGAAGGAGCTCCGCGGTACGGCGCAACGCTCGCTCGGCAGCCAGCCCATCGACCTGGGCACCGTCGCGCCGCTGACCCGGGAGCGCATGGAACCCCAGGAGCGTGCACAGGCCCAGGCGTTGTTCTCGCAGAAGGTCGGGACCAACACCGTCTCGGCTGTCCGCGAGATTGAGGAAGCCGTCGCGCGCCTGCGCGGTGCCGCGGAGAACCTGAAGGCGATGGCCACCTCGTCCAACGCCAACCCTGGTGCTCGCCGCGGGCCGTGTCGGCGGCGCCCAGAAAGCGGTGTTCGACAGCGCCGTACGGGCGTTCCTGGAGGCTCTGGATGCGGCCGCGCGGAATGACCGCGCCCAAGCCCGCGACGCCAGCCAGCGCGCACCCTGAGGCCTTGAAGGGGCCCGACGCCCCGCTGCCCACTGCCGCACCGCCCACCGCCCTCGTGGAGGCGCCGGTGGCCCTCCAGACGGAGCCGAGCCTGGACCCTGCCAAGCCCGCGAAGAAGGGCAAGAAGAGCACTTGGTAGAAGACCGAGCGCAGGGTCCAGCAGACCGTGGACGCGGCGCCGCAGGCGCGGGAAACAACGGGCCGCAGACCGCAAGAAGAAGGCTGTGGCCCAGTCCGCCGCCCAGCCCGAAATGCCGATCGCCGCCCCGACAGCGGAATCGGTGTTCGTGGCCAAAGATGTACCGACCATGACGTTCGACGACGCCGCACCGGAAGCCGCCGACGTCGTGTTCATGCCGATGCCCGCGCCGCCGTCGGCCGCACTGGTGGACGCGGGCGAGCAGCTGGACCTCGAGACCTTCCTGGCGAGCCTGGATGGCGGCCAGCTCGAGCCGATGCCCGAACCCACCGTCCCGTCGCGGTGACCGCCAGGTCGGAAGGGCTCAGCCGCCGAACGCTGCGTGCACGATGTGGCGCGCCTCGTCGGCCGAGACGTGGTGGTCACGCCAAGGGGCAACCGAGTGCCCGCCGATCGTCCCATACGCCTTGATGCGCAGGTTCCCGTGGTTCTTTGGCGCATTGCCGTCCTGGCGCGGTCGCTGGAACTTGCGGCGTCCGGTCAGCCGCTCGGCGTCGGCGTCGGAGAGCAGGAACAGCGCGTAGCGGCTGCCTGCACCGTCGTCCTTGCCGACGGTTTCCGGTTGCTGGTCGCCGACCAACAGGATTAAGTCGTACCCCTTGCTTTGGTTCTCGCCGAAGATTTGCGAGAATTTGCGAGAAGTACCGGGACCCGTTGGCGGCTGAGACCGTCCTGCCCTTGGCCTTGACCAGCACATGGCGGCCGTCGGGACCGTCCACGCGGACGTCGTGCCCTCCGTGCCTGGAACGGGCCTGCCGCCAAGGATCCACGCCGCCAGGGCTTCCGTGCGGTCTTTCAGGGACGGCTCGCTGGCCTTCGCCGCCGCCTGGGTGATGCTCTCGGTGCTTGCGTCCTCGGGCAGTGGCTGTCGACGGTGTGCGGTGGAGAACGCTGCCACCTCGGCCTGCTGCATCTGTCGGTCATCCCCGCGCACTCCGTCAGCACCACGTCGAGGCCGCGCTGGGCTTCGCTCGTCAGTACGGTGGCAGGCTCCTGATCCACTGCCATCTTGGCATCGCGCGTTCGACCGCCACGTTCGACCGCCATGGCGCTGGCTGTCGTCGCCGACGGCCTCGGACCGGGTCGGGAAGCCGAGGCGCTGGACCGGGTGCTGGCGGCACGCCCCTGCGCCACACCGAATCCCTCTGATCGTTGCGCTTTCCGACCGCCTGCTCGACCGCGGTGGCCCGCTTGCGGCGATGGTCGAAGGCCACCCCGACATCGTCCGTCGGCGCGGCGGCCAGAGCTGCCCGTAAGCCCGGCGGCATCCAGCGGCACCTGCGACCGGATGCCGGTGCGGCACATGCTCCTGACGCTCTGATCGGTTTGCCTGCCAAAGCCTTGGTCGAGGCGTGGGCGTTATCGCTTCATGTCCTCGTGAATGCGTGCCGCGACATCCACAATCAGAGGATGAGGGCCGGGGGCTGTCAGGTTGGCGTTCGCATACACATTGATCCCGTAGTAATCCAGCACCTGTGTTCCTCCCACCGACATCCCTCCAAGCACTGTAACCGCAAACATGCGAGTTTTGCTGAATGCCTGCTTGTAGCTGCCACCGCGGCTGCGGTTCGGCGACAAATCAAAAGCGTTGCCGACGCTGCCTCTGGCGATCCCGACACCCGCTCCTTTCGGGATATCCTTGCATTCAACTGCGACCTTCAGATCCTTGCCGGATGGGCGGCCGTCACCCGGCAGATTGCGCAGGTCGTCGCCGGTTTTTTGGGCAATAACGGACACGTCTTGTTCGTGGTTACTTCCAGAGCGTCCCTTGAACTGGACACTGTTGTGGATTTCATAAACGCGCTTGGCCCGACGCCCATGGAAGGTCAGGCGGATGAAACCTGGGCGCGGAGCGTTTGCGGTCGCCGGGTGGATCTTACCTGGGCTTTGCCTGATGACGAAGTGACTGGCGGGTGTTCCAGTATGGTCGCACACCTCTACCGTGGTCCGGTAGTAGGGCGACTTGAATTGGTAGGCGACTGACAGGGCGACAAGCGCCTCGTAGGCCGTCCCTGCTTTGTTAAAGGCGAAGCCGGGCGGCAGCGCGGCGCCAAGCTGGGTCAGCAGGTCGATGATCTCGGTACGCATCACGAGCCCTTCGACGGAAGGCTATCGAGGGTCCGCATGTTCCGTGCAAGGCCGAGAAGATGCTCGAGCTTGTCTGCAATTCGGACGGCATCGTCGGGCACGGCTGGAACGGCGCCAACCTCAGGATCGACCCACTCCATCAGCCGTGCCTTAGGGTTATCGGTCACATCCTTCAGCCGATCCTCAGCTGCTTTCAGCAGGCGCACCCGGCCAATCGTCGCGCTCACCAGCATGTCGAGAGCGATATCGAATTGCTCTTCGGCGTCATACGGTTGGGGATCGCTGATGCGGACACGCGGTGCATCATAACCGTCGGCCGGAGACTCCAGCTCTTCGGAGATCCGTCCGGTGAACAGGACAGAGCGGATCTCGTCGGCCAAGCCTGGAAACCCGCCCTGCTCGGCCACCCGAACCACATCTTCCGCTCGGGGATCGATTTTGTAATGCATTCCACCGCCTCCAGCCATCCCAGCACCCAACCCGTCGCAACTACCTCTTTAGATAACGGTTTCGCAACTGTTTTGGTCGAGGTTTGTGGAGTCGGCAACTCCTGCGCATACCATGGTACGCAGGTTGCTCGGCTACCATGCAGAAATGTCTGGAGTGGGAATGCAGCTGATTGCTCGAAACGGATCGGAGTACATTAGAGCGTACTTAGAGACGGCCGAATCCTGGACGCGGGTGCAGGGGCTGAGCAAGTCCGGGAAGCTGCTCATGTGCTGCTGCGATCACCCCGCAAAGGCAACGCGGTCGCCTCGAGGTCTCAGGCACTTTGCGCACATGCCCGGCAGCGCCTGCTCGGTCGGCTCCCAAGAGAGCGAAGCCCACCTCCGCCTCAAAATCGAGGCGTTGACCGTCGCCCACGAACTCGGCTTCGATGCCATTGCGGAGTATGATCGCGGCACAATACGACCGGATGTTGAGGTGGTTCAGCGGGGAACCAAAAAGAATGTGGCCATCGAGATCCAGCTGTCGAGGCAAACCGGCTACACCACCAATGCAAGAACCTCAGCTCGCGCGGAGCAAAATCTGGACACAGTATGGTTCTTTGGCAACAAACGTGATTATTTTGATGCCCCCAAGGACCAACGGCATGTTTTTCCTGTCAGGCTTCCCAGTGGAGACATCGAATCCCAGATTGACGTTCTAAGAGAAAAACTTTCTGCCTTTCTAAGGGGTGTGATCGTTTTTGATGATCTGTCCAACTTGACAAACGTCCCCTTCACCGTTGTTGGGTATGACTTCCCCTGCGGTGAGTGTGGCCGGGATTGGTACAGAACGTCCTACGCGGGGCTCTATCCGAACCGCATCCGGGGCGATCTTCATCCAGTAGCTGTTCCGCTGGCTTCTCTTGGTGACCCAGCAGAAGCCCTCAAGGCGCTCGCTGAGCGCACCGGCAAAGCAACCGGCCGCGTTGCGCCCGGTGGCATGGGGTTACTGTGCCCCCATTGCGGCACCGCCCCAGAAGCGGAGTTCATCACGCCGGAAGTGGCACTGAGGGCTCCGGCGCGGATTATTTCGGGCCACCGCGACATGCGGCGCTTCACTCGGCTCAAACCTGGATGGTGGTGGCGGCGGAACCCGGTGGCTGACGAGCATTGGTCGGACGCTGAGTGGGCCTCGGTCGTTGAACAGGGGGTCAACGCCATCAAAGCCGAACGGCAGAGGATCGCGAGAGAAAAGCGCTTGGCCGAGGAGCGACGACGTATGGAGGCTGAAAGAGCCGAGGCGATCAGATCCGCCACGGCCGCTGAGCTGTCTCTTCTGACGGAGATGCTGGACCCGCATTTGGGAGCGCCAAGTGCCCGAGCTTGGCTGGATCGTGCCAACGACGTTCTTGGCGGAAAAACTCCAAGAGTGGTGGTCCAGCAACATATACGGGCGTGCCATAGCCTGCCGCCTGTTGCACACAGTGCCGCCACAGCGCTTGCCATTCGCATGCTCGATGGCAGCGAGCGGCTCACCGAAGAGCAGTGTGGGTTGTCGAAAAAGAACTTGAAGCAGTTGAGGAAGTCCCGCCGCCAGACAACGGCATCACCGGCGTCCTCCAGCGGCCTGAAACGAGCCTGGGAGCGATTTCGCCGACTGGTGTTCGGATAGTTGACGGCGGTGATTACAGGGGAAAGGAACCGTGAGGGTTTGCCTTCCACCGGTGAACCGGATGATGCTCACGAGCCATGTGGAGGGGTGCCAATCCTGTCGTCATCTCGTGGCCCTGAAAGGTCAGAACCAGTTCGTGCAGACAACCAAGAAGGCCCTCCACAGGAGGTTCAGGGGCAAAGGGATCGCAGTCCTTGCGACTCGGAATTGGCCGCCTAGTGGCGGGAACCGGTCGGCCGATGCTGTAGCACCATGACGCTTCGATGGCACTCGAAATCAGGTTCATCGGGGATAAGCGCGAAGCGAGGGCGGCGATCACCCTGCTGGAGGAGCGCTTGGGCAAATGCGCGGCGAGGTTCGACACCGTGCGGCCATGCCGCCAGGGCGACGCGAGACGGGTCTATGGCGTACTCGCGTCCGCGGCGCTGCTGCGCGCCGACCAGGCGCCCGACGCATGACATGCCAAGGCCACATCCCTATGTACGACACGCACCGCAGCGGTGTTATCGTGCTGCCCAAGGGCGTCGCTCTATGGCCCGCCGCGGCCAACACCAACGTACCGCCATCGTACAACATCCGCTGGATCGTCCAGAACGAGGGCGACGAGGCGCGGGCGGCCGGTCAGATGGGTTGGCAGCAGGACAACGGCGGAGTCGAGCGCTGGACCAGCACGGCGTACCGCAGCGACCACAGCATGGTGTGCCAAATCCACCGGGGCGGCGTCGTGCTAGCCGAGACGGTGCACCGGGTGCGCATTCGCAACGAGGCTTGGTGCGACTTCTTCCGGCGCCGGTGGGTGTAGCGCGTGCTGGCCTGCGCCAGCTCGTGGCCTGGGGATGATCGCATCCGATCAGGATGCGGGTGCTGGCGGCTCAGGGTGGTTGATAAAAGGAATGTCGATCCCAATCAAAGGCTTAGACGCCGGAATCCGGGAGAATCATTGACTCTAAAGAGGGCGCCCGCGGACATCGCCACCGTCAGCCGCGCCGACCACGAGCTCCCCGCGGCGTCAGGGGCCTTCGTAGTAGCCGATCAATGGGGGGTTCTCCGGGTCACCCCGGCGCATCATCCTGTCCAGCGACGGCGCGACATCGGCTGGCGGCGGCGCGAAGGTCTGGTCCACGATGACGACCTGCCAGTCGGCCAGCACGCTGCCGAGCAGGGCGTACAGGTGCGCGTAGAAATTCCTGAAGATGTCCGGGTTCACGTCTGGGGTGATGTTCTTCATCGGAGAGTCGATGATGAGCACCCGTGGGACCGGCAGGCGCTGCTCCGCGGCCGTCTTGTGGAGCGCCAGCGCAAAGGCGATCTTCATCAGGATCTTCTTGCCGCCGCTGCCGACGGTGAAGAACGAGAAGGCCCGCCTTTCATCGCCCCTGGGCCACACCGCAGGGATCAAGTTGCTGCGCCCCAGCATGACTTGGTCGTCGGCCGAAAACGCCGGGAACTTGATCGCGCCGAGCACGGCTGCGTAGTTCTCCTCCAGCTTCGTCAGGTTCTGTTCGGCGCCGACGAGCTTGGCTTCCTCCTCCTCGAGCTTGCGCTGCACCGCCTCAATATCGGCCGACAGAAGGTCGGCCTGAACAAAGAGCCGGGCGATTTCGGCAGGCAGCGCCCGAATGCGCTCAAGGAACGAAGAGCGCTCCCGGATGACGGCAAGTCGCTGCTCGCCAACACGGCTTCGTGCCAGGAAATCCGATTCATACCCTTGAAGCGACTCCGCCACGCGACCGTCCACCTCGCGCCGGACTTGCCGTACCTCCACGAGTTTGGCTTGCAGCGGGCCGAGTGACTTGCGGTGCCGCAACACCGAGTCCTGAAGGTCGGCGATGCGCGCATCCAGGTCCTGGCGCACGACATCGGCTGTAAGCGCCTCCCCGCGCGGTTGCTGGTCGTACGGTGTGTGGCATAGGTAGCAGGCGTGGTCCGCGCCTTCGGCTTTGGCCGGGAGCCCGGACCCGCAGCATGGGCAGCACTCGAACTCCACGCCGTCAAGGACACGGTGGGAGATGTCCACCCGCGCGGCCTTCATCTTGAGCTGCATCAACTCGGCTGCCAAGGCGTCCTGTTCGCCGACGCGGGCGTTGACCTCGTCGATGGCGTCCTCAAGCGTCGCCACCTGGGCAGCCAGCTCCTTCAGTCTCCTGCGGTTCTCATCGGAGATCCGCGTATCCGGCCGATACCCCGCGCGCAGCGCAGCAAGCTCCTCTTCGATCCGCCTTGCTTCGGCGTTCAGCTCCTCCAGCTCTGCGGCAATGCGCTCCTCAGAGTCGAACCCGAAGGGGGCCAGGAACGCGCGAACCTTCGTAATGGAGTCCCGTTGGGCGCGCTGCTCCTGCTTCAGGCGCTGAAGCTCGATCTGGAGTTCGTTCAGCCGCTCGCTCAGGTGGCCGACGAAGAACCGCAAGGTGTCCTGGCTCTTCTCCTTCCGGATCGGTACGTCGAGCAGAAAGAAGTCCGAGTCGAGGTTGTCCTGGTCGAGATAGACGAACTTGAAGATGTCACGGATGCTGAGGCGCACCAGCGGCGAATCGCTGTCGTAGGTGCGCCGCCGGACTTTCACGACCGGGATCCCCAGGAGCCGGAGGATCAGGTCACTGAAACTGAAGACATCCTCACCGAAGATCGGCTCCGCCCGCGGTCTCATGGGCGCCGACACCATGTAGGTTTCGCCCGCAGCGGTCTGCCAGGTGACCTGCGCCGAACCGGTGTCCTGGGCGACCCGCTCGATGACCACAATGTTCGTGCCCATCCGAGCCTGCAACGAGACGGAGACGAGCTCCTGCTTGAGCGCCGGGGTGCCCGGGAACCGGCCGCCGAGGCAGAAGTCGATGAGGGCCGGGATGCTGGACTTACCGGCCGACATTTCGCCATGGAAGAACGAGACCCGTTCGGCGAAGCGCACCGTCTCGACGCTCGCACGGCAACGCAGCTGGAGGTACTCGAAGCGCAGCTTCATGGCGTGATGGCCTCGTCGTAGGCGAGCGTCGCGATCTCGGGGAAGGTGGCGTAGATGAACTTCATGATGTCCGCCGCCCCGATGTCGATCCTCTGGCGGAGCATGCGGGCACGGGCCGCCAACGGCTTGGTGGCGTCTTCTTCCGCCAACGCGGCCGCAATCTCCATCCCGCGCGCCGTCAAGGACAGCCGGACGGTGCGACCATCGGTGTCGACCCGTGCCAAGCCCTTGGCGGACAGGATGTTGATGAAGCGCCGGTAGCGATGGTCCCACGGCCCGAAGCGGTACCGCACCATCGTCGCTTCGACGCTGCGGCGTTCGTAAGGCTCCACCGGCACGCGCCCGGGCGCCACCCCGCGGGCGACCATCGCGCGCTCGAAGTACGACGGGTACCTGAGCAGGAAATCCAGCTTGGCGAGTTTGGTGATGCCGTGGATCGCCGCGTCATCCGGCCTACTGAACGCCAGCAGGAGGACAAGCATGCGGGCCAGGTGAACCGGCTCGTCGCGATCGAGGCTGGTCACGATGTCGGCGAGCGTGAGCCTCATCGGACAGCCTTCAGATCGAACCGGTCACTCCACCAGACCGTACACTCCTCGGTCAGAATCCCGGCCGTACCAAGCAGGTGCTCCCGTGCGCAGTCAAACATCGGCAAGCTACTCGTACGCAGCCGATCTTCCAGCATCTGCCGAAGAGCTGTGTACATCGCGCTCGCATACTTCTGGCCCGGCTGCTCAACGGACAGCTGAGCTTCGACGCAATCGTCCCTGACCAAGGTTTTCAGATGCTGCAAACGCCGGTTGGCCTCGTCGAGGCCGTAGCGGTGAACCCATTTGACATACAGTGTCTCCATGGATTTCTTGAAGTCCTTCAACGAGTCGACACGCGCCATTTGGAGGCCACCGTGCTCGAGCTTCTCGACCATGACGTCGAACCCTGGAGGAAGTGCGTCTGCCGAGACGCCTCCTGACGAGACCAGAAGGTTGTCGGCCCCTTCGACCAGGGACTGCCGGATGACCTCTTCCACCCGATCCGCGGTGATCGTCTTGCCCACCAGCAGCAGGGCGTCCCGCTGGGCGTCGAAATCCATCACCAAACTGTACAGGTCCGCGACGCTGCCGCCGAGAACGCAGCTGGAGGCCTGTTGGCAAAGGTAGATGAGGTTGTCGGCAACCCTGGTGAGGGTGTGGAACGTCTGCGTTCGCCGGTAGTCCCGAACATCGCCGACATTTTCGCGCAGATCCTTGTACGGCCGCTCCAGGTCCGTTTGCTGACCGAGAAGAAGCAGCTTGAGCACGGCGGCAACGACGTGTGCCTCGTCACAGCCGTGCTCACCGCACAGGCCGGACACAAACTTCTTGAGCAGGTGCGCCTTGGTCAAGCCATCGAGGTTGCCACGCTCGCAGATCTGGGCGCGAATGTAGGAAAGGTTGTTCCCGTTCTCCTTCTCACCCCAAAACCCGTGGTTGGTGATGAAATGGAAGTTGTCAAACCGAGCCGGATAGGCTTTTTCAAGTTTTGCAAACCGGCCGATGCTGTTCTTGACGGCGTCGTCGGTGGCCTTAAAGGGATCCAGATCGAAGCGGCGTGTCTTGACCTGGAGAGCATCGTAGGTCCCGCCAGGCTTTCGGAGCAGGATGTCTTCGTGATTCTCGCAGTAGATGGCTTCCAGCTGGCCGGACAGCAGCCGCAGACACTGAAGGGCAGCGAAACAATGCTGGTACGAGAACCGCGCTTGGGTGTCAGCGCCGGGATCCGTCTTGTCGAGCACCGCGCCTGGGTCCGGCGACGCCGTCGTCACGCACTACTCCTCACCATTTCGCTCAAAGGTTTGTTCGTCCTTTAAGGCTCAGCCTCGACCACTTGATATGCAACAAGAGGTCCAGGTTCACAAGAATTTCTTTTTGAAGTGGTAGGCGGGCGATCGCCCCCAACGTGGGCAGCCTTGCCGGTGCGGGGCTGCCGGAGGTAGCTAAGGGCCTTCGGAACACATGCGATGTGGTCCAGCTGCGGAAACAGGCTGTGGTAGAGTTCCTCACCGGCCAAATCCGGCAGCCGGATGTCACACACCAGAAGGTCCGGCCGCTGGCCCTGGAGCGCCCCCAGCGCCTCGCCGCCGGTGGTCAGCCATACCGGCCGGAAGTCTTCGAGGGACAGCCGCTCGACCAGGGACTTACCCATGATCGGATCGTCCTCGACGATGAGTGTTGGTTACGGTCATCCTGGCGGAACGGCCGCTCGATCCGCCGGATAAAAGCCGTCCCAACAGCCTCTTCACCCCCGGGAACCCGCGCCGCCGGGTGGCCTCCAAGCCCGCGTTCTGGCTGCTGCTGGTATCCTTCGCCGTTCACACCGGCATCTTCTCGACGCTCAGCTATCACCTCTACCCGCTGCTTATGGAGCGGGGGTTCGAGGCGACCGCGGTTGTCGGCGCCATCGCCGTCATTGGACCGGCTCCGGTGGCCGGGCGCATCGCGGTGTCGGCCTTGGCCGGGCGGCTGCCCATCCGCCGTCTTGGCTCCGTGATCGTCGCCGGGCTTGCGCTGGCCGTGTTGCCGCTGTCCATCTCCGGCTCGGACCTGCTGATGGTCTACCTGTTCGCAGCCCTGTACGGGGCGGCGAACGGGATCATGACTATCGTCCACGGGATGGCCGTGCCGGAGATGCTGACGAGCGAGGGTTATGGCGCGATCAACGGAGCCCTAGGGGCACCGGCGACGGCAGCGAAGGCGGTAGCTCCGGTCCTGGGCACCCTGGTGTGGCAGGCGTTCGGATCGTACGATGCCTTGGTCATCTGCACCCTTGTGGGCGCGCTGGTCGTCGCCGTCTGCTTCTGGGCGGCAGCGCTCGCCGCCCGTCCTGGGTGGCCGGGCAGGGTCATAGAACTAGAAAGGAAAAATCAATCACACCGGAGGCATGGTTTCGGCGCCTTCACACACCATGAGCACCATGAGGTCGTCTCCACATGTCGCACGCCGACTACATCCAGCGCCAATGGGCGGCAAACGCCGCTTGGTCGGCGGAAAGCGACTTCTTCTTCGAGGCGCTGACGGCGGCCGAGTTCCAGTGGTTCTTCGTGCAGGCCCTGACCGCCATCCGTACTGAACTCTACCTGCCCGGGGTGTCGGCGCTGTTCAACGGCATCGAGGCAAGCCTGCGGGTGACGCTGCAACAGGTTGCGGCAGAAAAGCAGGCCACGTTCGAGCTTTCTCCTTACCGGGTACTGTCGAACACGCTGCTGATGTCGGCACATGACGCTGGGATGCCGGTTGGCGCTCTGGCGTTCCCCGGCGAAGACGACTTCTTCGACCGGTTGGCCAGCAAAAAGCCGAATCGGATCGACGTGGAGGTCGTACGCCTGCGCAACAACATCTGCCACGGTGACATCCTTGAGTTCGTCCAGGTCGTCGACGGCGGCAAGGACGCCTTCTTCACCCCCGAGTGCCTGCGCGAGACCGCCTTGGTCCTGCTCGGCGTTTCGTTCGAATGGGCCAAGGCCTTGGGCGATTTCCGCCGCGCTAGCGGGTTGCTGCACTACGGGCCGACGCCGCCGATCCCGTCGAGCCCGCTCGTCCAAAGCACCTAGTCGGGCGAGGGCCAACCCACGGTTCACACCGCCACAAAGCCGTCACCGCCAAACCCGTCATCCTCAGCAGCGTCCCGTGGGTTCAACCTTGCCCGAACGTGCTCCACCATTCGATCGGCCGCGATCTGATAGGTGACCTTGTGACGCTGATGTCGGCGCACGGTGAGAAGGGACCGAAGCTCGTCGGGACGCAGCAGGCGAACGTCCACATCGGCCTCCCTGGCGAGGCCGTTGGCGATGTCCTTGCAGTCCATGCAGACGGGAATCTGTTCGGGGTGGATGCCAAGGGTGCTGAGGCGTCCATGCAGGGTGCGGTCCTTGGAGAAGCGGACAATGTATTTCGGCGGACGCCCGCAGCATGGGCAGGTCCACCCGGCCGGGAGGTCCTGCCATTCTGGCGCCGCCGCGAGGAATCCCACCACCTCGGCGTCGGTCGGCGTTGGCAGCCTCTGCTGCCCGCTCTTCCGCCAGACATGCAGCGCCTCCTCGCCCCGCTTCGTCGTGCAAGAGGTGTCGATCAGGTCGAAGTTGGCCCCAGCGTTGAGCCCCATGTTGTCCAGCATGTCACCGGCTTCGGCGTTCACGTCCTCCCTGCCGGGATGCCGCTCGGGTGACCGCCAGTGAACGCCGCGGGCGAGCAGTGCTACCTGTTCAGAGACGGCCGTCTTGCGGAACTCGAAGGTCTCGAGCTTGCGGCGCTCGGTGAACAGCTTCAGAGCGCGCTTTACGTCTACCTTGTGGTGTTGGTTCCGGCAGCTGGTGATGAAGTAGCGGATCTCATCCACCGCGAATGAGAACGCCTCCATGAAGTCTGGACCAAGGCGCAAGGCCTCCATCAACGCCACCTTCGCGTCACGGTCCGCCTTGTTGCAGCTCTCGCAGATCATGACGTTCTCGAAGGCCAAGAAGGCCTCGTTGAGCGCGCGCATCACGTCCGGCCGCCGGTCCTCGGCATTGTTCCAACGCGGCCCCAACTGCTCCCGGAACGCCCGGTTGATGAAGTTGCCGAAATGGTCGTGGTGATCGACGACCTTGGCGATGAGCACGCCCGACGCATTCCTGTGGGCGATCGCGTCCTTGCTTCGCCCGCAACACGGACACTTCCAGTTCGGCTTCAACATGGCCCACCACTGGTTCAACTCGACGCCGGTGGCGTTCAACCGCTTAACCAAGGCCTCGGTGGTAGACGACCAGAAGCCGTCGAAGTGGTCGATGACGCGGGCCTTGCTGGAGGGCGAGCGAAGCTCCTCGACCTGTTTGCGCAGGTCCTGGCGCTTACATCGAATGTGATCGAGCAGCCCCTGCGTGGTGGCCGCAATGATCCTCACCCCGTCCTGCTTGATGGTCGCTGCCGACGGCGCCCGGTTCTCCGACATGCTCATGCCCTTTGAAGCCGAACGCCAAGGATACATGCGAAGGTTACAACCATGCGAATCGAATTCGCGGATCTCCTACACGCAGCCTTCAAGCTATTTCAGAGTGACTCGCAGAAGCAGGTGGGAAATTGCCCTCCTGGTGGCCAGCAACAGCGAGAGTCGCTTTGTCTACCGACCAGTGAAGCAGGTAGTGCCTGCCGGTATGCTGGACGCCCTATCCGAAGCGTTATGGAGGACCTGCGGGAATACTATCGCAAAGCCCTACCCTCCTCATAACGCCGAAAGTCCGTGGACACCCGGTGCACGCCTCTGATCTGGTCACGGAGGTTTGTTAGGTCGCATTCGGACAAAGACGGGTAGCCGACGTCGAACCGCAGCTTGCCAGTACCGGTCGCATGAAGACCGCGGGCATGACTGGCGATGTCCTCAAGCAACGCTGCACACCGCCGGGCCGGTTCGGCGATGGGCCCAGAGACCCGGCCGAGCGACATCGCCAGCTGAGACGCCTCCCAGGCCACCGTGTCGATGTTCACATCCCGCGGCTCAGTTGTCAGCGGGTGGTCGGGACCACGCCGAGCCGAGGTCTCGGCGATACGGGCGGCCAGAACATCGGGATTGAACCCGATCCGCAGTTCCCCGGACAGCCCGGCCGAGCGGCGTGGCCGCCCATTATCAAACCAGACCGCTCCAACCAGCTCGTTGCGCTCGTTGAACCTCATCACCGCGGGCGCGATGGTGCGCGACGTCAGCAGGCCACCGGCGTAGTGAAGGACGGTAGCGCCGTGTCGAGTAACCGAGACCTGGCTGAAGTCCTGGCCCTCGGCCCGCATCTTGGCGGCGTACTCGGGCGACACCGGCCGGACGCCACCGGGACCGACCTCATAGGCAACCGTCATCGCCTTCGAGCCCCACGCCCCGGCGTCCAAATCCGCCCTGGCACGCCCGGCAATGGTCCGGCCGACTTTGCCGAGGAGGCCGCTCAGATGCTCCTTCAGCGTAGAGGGCGATGAAAGGCCATGCTGGCCCCGAAGGTCGCGGCGCAGCTTCCGTTCGCGGCGCCCGGCCAGCGCGCCATGGACCTCTTCAGCGACCAGCGCCGCCGGAAACAGGACGAGGGTGGCTGTGGCGGGCCCGGCCGCCAGCGCGACGGCGCCCACCGCCGTCAGCAAGAGCCCGGCATCACGAACCAGATACTTCCAGCTGCGGGCACGACGAACGGCGTCATGGTCGACGTGCGCCTGCTGATGTTGTTCATTCCCCTGCGTCATTGTCCGAGCTCCCGAGCGACCGGCCTGCCGTCAATGTCGGTGCAGGCCATGCAAGGGACGTGATTGGAACGGGCGGCGTTCGGGGATTCGTCAGCCTTGACGCACCCAGGGATCTCGCGTGTACAATGAAAAACGCCGCGGTCATAGCCCTGGCAGGGGCTCGCGCGGCGTCTTTCACTCGTAGGTAGACCCAGCATGACGCGCTTTTCGCGTATGATCAAGGGCTACCGCCGCACTTGGCGGTAGCGTAGTTGGCCCGGCGGCTTGAAACCCCAATCAAGCACCGCCGGATACCTTCCACACCCAGTGTTGACATTGTTGAAACAGTCGCCGCCGAGGCGGTCAAGCGTCCCTGCCGCGCTGTCGAGCGCGTCGCGATCTGCGATCCCGCGGAATGGGCCGACGACGTGCTGGTCATGCGGCCGACCGCCGAGCGCTATTTCCCCGGCAAGACGATCACGCTGAATGAACGCGGCGCGATCGCTGTGCAGCCCTACGGCAGCGCGGTGTTCTTCCGCCCCATGCTGCTGGCCGTGAGTGATCTCGACAGCCTGCACGCGGCCTTCGTGCGGGTCGCCGAGGCGGTGGATGGCCCGGGCTTCGTCGTCGCGGGCGACGTGTTCGAGAAGGCCGATCCCCGATCGATCACGCGCCGCAAGACTGGACGAAAGGCCGTCAAGCGGAGCGGCAACGTCATCGAGCGCGGTAGGCCACGGGGTCTCCAGGATGCTGGGCGCCGTTGGCTGGTCCTCGATCTGGACAAGGTCGCCAACCTGCCTGGCGTAGATCCCCGCCTGTCCCCGGCTGCCACCGTTGCCTACCTGCGCGGCCTGCTGCCGCCGGTGCTCCGGACGGTACGGTGTTCCTGGCAGTGGTCGTCCACCCTGGCGCTGCGCGACGATCAGGACCGCCCGCTTCCCACCGGTCAGGCACCCCCAACGTTGTCGGCTCACCTGCGCTTCTGGCTCGACCGTCCCTTGACGGAGTCCGAGCGGGCCGCGCTGCTGAAGCGGATCAACGCCCATGTCGTCGCCGAGCTTGCCCAGCGCGGTGCGCCGGTGGCCGCCGGTGCGAAGCCGGTCGATCCGAGGACGGCGATCTACAACCAGCCGATCTACACGGTTCGCCCCCGCTTCGACGACCACGGCCTCGCCGACCCTTTCCCGAACGCGGCGCGCTTCGGCCTGACAGCCGAGGGCAACGACCAGGTGGATGTCGGCGCTCTGCTCGATGAGCTGCCGATGCCGCTTTCCGCGGCTGCCCGTGCGCTGACCGAGGAAGAGAAGCAGGCTCGCCGGGAAGCCCGGCGGACCGCGCGGGCGGCGAAGCAGGCCACGACGCAGCCTGCGGCGATTCCCTTCCCGGCTTCCCGCCGATCGGGGCGGCAGGCAGGCAGTGCGCCGCCCAGCGCACCAAACAGCGCGCCGACCGCGGTCGTGGTGTCGCTGGGAGATGAGCGCCGGAGCCGTCGCGAGCGCGAGCTTCAGCAGGCCTATGGTGATGGCACACAGCGCAGTGTAGCCCGCAACCGCGAACTCTTCCGGTTCCGTGCTCTGCGCGACATCGAACGGATCGTCAGCCACCGTAGGGCGACAATCCCTGAGTGGGGCGACGGCGTTCCCGCAGGACTGCGCGATCCCGTGCTGACTGTTGTCGCCTCGCTGCTGTCCTACACCGAGACGCCGGGTGGTCTGCGCGCGGCCATCGCCGAATTGGCCCAACGCCTCGTGGCGCCGGACTGGTTCGCGGCCGAGTGGGTCACCGCGGGTGCCGACCGTGCGATCATCGAACGTGCGCTGATGGCAGCCGAAGGGCTGGCGACCATCTACAGGGGGCGGGGACAGGACCCCCGGTACGACTTCGGGAAATCCACAATCATCGACCTACTGGACGTCACCGAGGAGGAGATGATCGTTCTCGAGCTTGAGGCTCTGACCACCGAAGCCGTACGTAGCGACCGGCGCCGCCGGGCAGCGGGACGGCCAACGGCCGAAGAGCGTCATGCCCAGACCGCCGAGGCAATCAAGCCATGGCTGGCGGCGGGTGTCAGCAGGGCGACGTGGTTTCGCCAGCGCGCGGCAGAACGTGCCATGGAGGTGGCGGCAGATCCCGTGAGACTGCTCGCGACCGTGGATTCTAAAGAGGGACAACGGGAGGGCTGCGGGAAGCCGGGAGGAGACGCTTCCTTCCCGCCGACGGATGAGATCACGGTCGCCGAACGCGAGTTCGCCGCTGAGAAGAGGGCGGCCGAGGAGGCGGGGCTCGTTTGGGACGCAGAGAACGCTATCCCATGGGACTCTTCGACGTGGTGGATCCCGGCAGAACGGTTTCCGGCATCCCGCGCTGCCACGGAATCGAACCGGGCGCTGTCCGCGCGACTTGGACGCGATGGACGTAATGGGCCAGAGGACGGGTCACAGGTGTCCGGTTGTGCCCGTGTGTTCGCCCGCTTCAATGCCCGTCTATCGGCCATGCCAGGCGTCGGCTGACCAGGGCTGAAGGCTCATGTCTCCAAGACTCCCCCGGCGGTTCACGGGCCGGTCGGATAGCCGCCGCGCTTCCAGCGAACTGTCGGGAAGAACCGCGATGCGCAGCGCGGCGTCGAAGCCCTCACCAACGAGGTCTACCGTTTCGTCGCTTCGCGCGGATCTCCACCAACTTCTCAGCGATGTTGGTCAGCGGCCAGCTTTCCATCTCTTCCGACAGCGCCAGGGTGCGCAGAAAATTGGACAGGTCGTAGGCCAGGGGGTGAAGCAGTTGGTCTGGCCGGGAGCCGCAGGTGCGCGGTATGGGGGCCGCACGAAATGCTGCTGCACAATGCCCTCCGTTGCCTTGTTGGGTTGTCAATGGCTGCTCTGGCCACCGCCCCAGATCTACGTTCCCCCAACCGCCGACGACGCCAGCTTGCGGAATCCCGACAGGACCGCAGCGGCCGCCTCCTCGGCGCTGATGCCCCAGCATGCCGCCAGCGCCTCCCGGGCCACGGCAACCTCGCCAGGACCGAGCGGCTTGCCGCCGATCGCGGCGAACGGGCCGTCCGTTTCAGTCAGCACGCGGTCTCGGGGCATGGCCGCAAGCAGGTCGCGCCCGCGCTTGCCCGTTACCATGGCCGGGCCGACCGAGAACCAGCAACCCATGGCGACGGCGCGCTGGAGCTCGGCCTTGGTGCCAGAGAACCAGTGCAGCACTGGGACACCGGCGTCGGGGTGGCGGGCCAGCACGTCCAGGACCTCGGTGGCGGCGCGGCGGCTGTGGAGAGACAAGATACGCCCGCCCGCACGGGCCGAGGCGGCCAGGACGTGGTCGAGGACGCTGATCTGCTGCCGCCAGTGCGGCTTGCACTCTGGACTGCCGTCCAAACCAATCTCGCCCACATACCGAGTCTCGGGCAGCAGGGCGTCAAACAGCGGCAACTCTCCGATGCGCTCGTGGGCGAGCTGCGGATGCAGGCCGAGCGCCGTGCGGATGCGATCATGGCCCTTGGCAAGCGCGACCGTTCCACGCCATGCCTTTGGCGTCGTCGTTACCGACAGGATGTAGGCTCCGGACTCCGCGCAGCGGCGGGCGACGCCAGCGGGATCCGGGTAAAGGTCGAGGTGGCAGTGGAGGTCGACTGCGGGGGCTCTCACGGGATCAGGCCGAGGCTGGTCAGATAGTCCTCAACCTCTGCCATGCCGCGCTGGGCGACGTCCAGCAGCGCCTGCCGTTCGGCCATGTCCGTCGGCAGCGGGCCGGTGCGCCCCACCCAGCGTGCGACGTCGGTCGTTGGAAGCCGCCCAGCGGCCAGCACCAGCGCCATCAAATCGTCGGCCGCCTCCTCTCGAGGCAGGACAGCCACGAGATCCCGGTTGGTCGGCTCGTAGGGTGTTGGGTCTCGCATCCCGGCGGCATGGAAGGAGGCGCGCCGAATGAGGCAGGGGACACACTTGCCGCACTGTTTGCCCGTCCGCTTCCACTTGCCGCAGGAGACGGTCTCCCGCGCGATCCGCACCAACGTCGCCTGGTCGGCGCATCCTCGGAGCATCTCGCCCTTTGTTTTCTTGGCGTAGGGGTTGGTGATCTGGACCGGCAGGCCGAGCTCGTCAATCAGGCGCTGCACCAGCTCGAGGAAGTGAGGGTGCGTGGTGCGGGTGCTCAGCGCGCCGATGCGCCGGGCTGTCAGCGGCGGATTGAGCGCGATGAGGCCGTTCTCCGGCACGATAAGGTCGACCGGCTCCCGAGCCACCCCGCGCTGGGCGAGCGTGGCGGCGACCAGCGCGCCATAGGCGAGAAAGTTGAAGCTGCGCGTCCGCATCTGGACGTCGTTCAGGTGACCGAGGTCAGACACCGGGTGCGCGTTCGCGGCGAAGCGCGAGACCTTGGCTGGCAGTCGATCCCAGATCCATTCCTGCTTCTCTGCGTCACCCCGGTAGGAGTGGCTGACCAGGATCGGCCTGCGCCCAGCAGCGAGGAGGTCGAGTGCGCCGACCGCGCTGTCGAGGCCACCGGAAAACAGGCAGACCCCGTCGTGGCCGTGGAGCGTGGTGCGGGCACCGCGCCGTTGCGGGGGTGGGCGCAGAGGCCCGTCGGGTAGGAACTCAAGCGTCCAAAGGTCGCCGCTCAGGAAGCGGAGGGCTTCTTCAAGGAGCGGGCGCACCGGCTGCCAGGGGGTCGGATTCTCCAATGGGATCCGCAGGCGGAGATTGCGGGTCCAGCCGTCGGCAGCCTCCTGCTGGCCTTCGGCCGTCTCGCGGTCGCCGAAGGTGTCGGCAGCGGTCACCGCCATGGCGACAGTCAGCAGGTCATGGGCGCGCTCTGGAACGCGCGTGCCGAGGCGGCTTACGGCCGTGCGGACCGGGCCGCCGATGGAGGCGGTCCGGCGGCCCGGCGGCCCGGCCCCGTACATGAGGACCGGGATGATGCCGGGGGCGGCCTGGGGAAGGCGTTGGCCGTCGTGGTGGAAGATGAGATCGGTCACTTCTCGTACGCCTCCCATTCGGCCCAAATGTCCTTGATGGCGTGCAACTGGACATCCCGGACCATTCGGCCGTTCAGCATACGGACGTTCCCGGTCAGCAGCTTCGCCATGTGCTTGTCGGTGGCGGCGCGCACGAGAACCCTCATCGCCTTCTCAGCTCGGTCGGCCTGCCCAGCGTTCCTTGCCTTCGCGAAGGCGTCACGGGAGTCCAGAATGACCTGCTCGAAGATGCACTCCGTCAGGTAGGCGATCATCGTCTCGGCGATGATGTCGTCGGTGATGCGGTTGAAGTCGAACTCCTCTTGGCCCACCAGGGCTTCCGACAGCGCATCGTTCAGCGCGACCCGGATGCGCTCGGCGTCGCCGTTCACGGGGACGAGCGCCTTGACGAGCATCCCGATGGCGACCTGGGTCGGACGCCCGTTCAGCGTGTCAAGGTCGACATTGGGGAGATTGGGATCCTGGCCGTCGCGCAAAGCGGCCATCGCATCGAACAGGGCGCCACCGGCGCTTGCCATCGCGCCAAACCGCCTGGAACCGATGGTCCCGCCGCCGGTGGCCTTGCGGGCGTAGCTGCCTAGCGCCGAGCGCAGCTTGGCGCCGTCGCTGCCGCCGCCAGACACGAACTGGCCCAGCTGCGTGCGGAACTCACGGAAGCGCTGCCCTTCCGGCTGGAGTTGCGGCGCGTTCGGCTCGCTGTCGGCCCAGGGCGGCACCAGGGGGGAGTTGCTGCCCGGCCCGCGGCTCGAGGACGACGTACCCATCAGCTTGCCTCCCCGGCCTTGTACCAAGGCTCGTCCCGGATCAGGGCACCGAGCCAGGGTGGCAGCTTCTTCGAATTGGCGCGGCGGGTGAAGGCCGCGAGGTCCGCTCCGGCCTCGGCTGCCACCTGGGCCAGGATGAGGGCGCCATGGATCCCGGCGGGCGGCTGGAGCCAGTCGCCGTGGGAGCGGAAGCGTTCGATCATCGCCTTCATGACGGCGGTCCGCTCGGCTTCAGGGATGGCGTTGGCGGCGGCGATCGCCGAGGGCGAGGCCATCTTGGTGGTGCCAAGCAGCACCCTCAGCCCCTCAGTGGCGGCTTCGGATAGGCCGCCCTTCAGGCTGCGCAGCGGCATGGTCTCGCGGCTCAGGTAGACGAGCGGGCGCAGGTTGATGCCCGCCAGCGGCGGGTCGAGGGCCAACCACTCGCGAACGAACGCCGCCCTGGGCTTCCATTCCTTCGGGCAATCGCCCTCGAACGCCCGCTCGTCGTCGAGGTGTTGTGCCAGCTTTGCCAGCACCTCGGGCTTGCCGTCGGGGGATGCGTTGATCTCCCGGTATAGGTAGGTCACCGAGGCGGCGTCGGTGCAGCGCTCGAACAGGGCCAGCTTGGCGACAAGGGCCTCGTCGACCGGCATCTTGCGGCGCTCAGCGATCTTCGCGCGCATGCGCACAACGTTCAGCATGCGCTTGACGATGCGCGGGTTGCCGCGGACTTGGTCCGAGTTCACCAGCATCGGCGCCATGCGATCGGCGATGCCGAAGCCTCGCGCGAGGTCGGCCGAGGCCGTGTCGAGCATGGCGAGCGCGTCTTCGGTGCTGATCGGCTCCTCCGCCCATGCTTTGCGCAGGTTGTCCTCGAGCCGGGCGCGCAAGGCCTCCAGATGCTCGGCGGCGACGCCGGGGTCGGCCGAGGCGAACAGCAGAAACAAGTAGGCGCGGGTTTCCTGCACGCCGATGGCTGGGACGCGCACCGGCACCTGGATGAGCTTGTCCAGGTAGTCGGTGACGTGCCGGTCGCCGGGGTCATTGAAGAACTTGGAAACCGAGTGCCGGACCATGTCCTCGTCGGCGGCGACGACGAAGGCGGTGTGGTCCATGAACAGGAACAGGCGTAGGGCCTCCAGCGTGTGGATGGTCTGCGGCGGCAGGCAGCGGTCGAGGTTGTCGACGAAAACCACCAAGGTCTTCCCAATGCCGCGAAGGACCTCCTCGAACTCCCTGTGGAAAGCGGCGATCTCCTTGGGCGGTGTCCTCTTCTTCTCAGGCTCCAGCAGACCCTTGCCGCGCTCCTTGGCCTTCTTTCCGGCCTCCTGCGCCGCTTCGATGTCCTCCGCGTCACCGTCCCCCGAGATGAGGTTGTCGACGGCGTCGAATCCCTTCCTCAGCCAGCCCATGGTCGGCATGCCGTGGGCGAGCGCAGCAGCCTCGGCGGCCAGCCCGATCACCCGCATCGTGTTCACACGCCCAAGAAGGCTCCTTGCCTTCACGACCAGGCCCTCGTCATCCTTGGCCGCTTTCAGGAGCGTCGTGGCGATGACCTCCATCAGCGCCGCGCGGGAGTCGTCGAATCCCTGGTAGAGCCAAGCGTCGAAGCGGACGACGATGAACTGACCTTTCCGGACTTCGGTGGACAGTCCGGTATCGATCAGGTTCAGCAGGGTGGACTTCCCGGTGCCCCAGGTGCCGAACACGCCGACCGACACCGGCCGCATGGTCGGGGATCCGACTACGTCCACCACCAAGTCCGCGACCTCGGAAAAATTTAGAAAGTCCTGCCTCGCGTCAATGTCCGCCCACATTCTTGCCCATCTCCGCTCTCTTTCCGATGGAAACACCAGCACACAGACTATCTAAAGGATAGTAAAATCTCTACCAAAGGTCGACCAAATGCTACACGATCAGGGTTTGCCAGCTAGGTTGCAGAGCCCCTGATACCAGGGTCGGAAAGTTCTGACTTCTGGCCCTGGTATCGGCCGCGACTGCGGCCGCGCGGGCTCATGCCCGCGAAGCCAAGGCCCGCGAACGCGGGCCGCCCGGTGTCTGAGGGACCGGAAAGTGCCGACCACAGGTCGGAACTTTCCAGGATTGGTATGAGATACCGGCCTGCCTGACGTTGGACACTGTGCTTCGTGGGGATCAAACGAACCACCCAACGATCTCGTCCAACGAGGTGCTCACGAGCAGGAGGCGGCCACCCTGGATACCTAAGGTCCGCCTCCGACATCATTGTCGCGCCCTGGGTGATCTTCTGTGAGGAGGTCGGCGAGGACAATCGGACGATGTGCCTTGCGTGCCCGTCGTCGTGCTCCACGATGGTGACATCCGTCCGCAAGCTGTCGTAGCTTCAGCCTGTTCTGGGAATGGAGAAGATATGCCTCGCGGACCACGTGCCGTTACCCGATGGGCGGTCGCCTGCGTGCTTCCGGCTCTCGTTCTGTTCGCCCTTACGGATACGGTCGATGCCGCGCCGACCGCTTGTCCGGCCCACTATGCTGGGTCCGTGGCGCCGGACCTGGTGAATTCGAAGCTGGCTGCCAAGACGCGGGAGCTCTGCTACTCAGCATTCGCTGTTCTGCATTCCGGGGTGACGCGCACCCCGCTCTACGCGGTTGAGCACCTGACCCGGGACAGCGTCGCAGCCGCCAAGGGCCTCCAGCGTCCGGAAGCCAGTGCATTCCATGCCGAACCCAGGCTGCCGCCAGACGAGCGTGCCGAGTTGGCTGACTATAAGCGCTCTGGATTCGACCGCGGCCATCTTGTTCCATCAGCTAACGAACCAACTCCGAATGCCCAGCAGGAGAGCTTCAGCTTGGCCAACATGATTCCCCAGGTGGGCGAGAGCAACCGCGGGATATGGAGCGCCATTGAAGGGGCAACCCGGCATCTCGCCAACACCCGTGGCGAGGTCTACGTCGTGACCGGCCCCGTCTTCCAGGGCGCCAACCTCCAGCGCATCGGCGGCCGGGTTCTCGTGCCGACCCATGTCTTCAAGGCTATCTACGATCCGCGCCGCCGTGAGGCCGCCGCCTATCTCGTGCCCAACGCGCCAGGGAACGATTACCAGCGGATCCCCATTGCACAGCTAGAGGAGGTCACCGGCATCTCGGTCTTCCCTGGCATCCCGGCCGCGGCCAAGTCGACGGTGCTGGCTCTGCCGGAACCTCAGGCGCCGGGGCGGGGGCGGAAGAAGGATGAGCCTGGCTTCGCCGAAAACGATGTCCTGAAGTTCCTGAAGGAGTTGATGCGATGATCAAGCCTTATGCCGACGACGCCGGAGCCATGCAGGTCGGGGAACTCCAGGTCGAGAACGGCACCGACCGGGTGGCGCTCTATGGGTCGATTGACCTCACCCGCGACAAGCAGGGACTTGAGCATGCCCGCAGGCTCCGCGACCTGCTTGCCGCCGTCGTGCAATCCCTGGAGGCCGAGGCCGATCTTCCCGACCAGCTTCCTCCGCCGAAGCCGACGGATACGGTCCGCAACCCGTTTCAGTAATCGGTGAGCCTGAAGAGGCAAAGCCCACCGGCACATCCGAGCGGTGCGTCAGCACGCGCTATGAGGCCGTTCTTGTCCCACCTGTCCATCAGGTCTGGGGAAGTACATTTGGATGCGCAGGGCGAAAGGTTGTATAAGAAGCGTAACCGCTCACGTAAACGGATCGGCTGGGCAGCATGGCGCGTCGAAGGAATGGAACCCAAGCTAAGGACGGAATTGAAGCAACTACGGCGGTTGACCGATATGTCGGAAGCCGCATCCGGCTACGCCGCACACTCCTGGGCATGACCCAGACGGCGCTGGGCCAGGCCGTCGGCCTGACCTTCCAGCAGATCCAGAAGTACGAGAAGGGAGCCAACCGGGTCTCCGCATCCCGCTTGTGGCAGTTCGGTGCGACGCTGGACGTGCCCGTTTCCTTCTTCTTCGATGGATTTGCCGACCAGGGCGATCTACCGGACGTGATCCTCGAGCCCGACCTCTGCACACCGGGAGAGCCGGATCCGATGGCAAGGCGGGAGACGCTCGAGCTCGTCCGAGCCTACTACCGCATTGAGGACCGAGGCCTGCGCAGACGGCTGCTGGACCTGATCAGGGCGGTTGCCGCAGCGGACGTCCCGGCAGACGCCTTTCTGGCCGCAACCGATGCCTAACGGACGGCGGCTTCCGGCGACGCCGTTGCACCGTCCCGTTCCGCTGCAACAAGGCGGGCCAGCCGCTTCACGACAGGTTCGCCCAGCAAGGTGACGTAAGAGCGCCTGCCGATGAGCAGGTACTCGACCAATTCAACCCCGAGCAAGCTCCCGGCCTTCTGGATGTCCGCGCAGGAAACCCTGACGCTGGCCGGGTTCGGTGGTTCATCGCTTGGGCAGCTGTGGACGATCACCAAACCACTGGCGTCCATGGTCAGCGCGCGGCTCATGATTTCCCGGACATACAAGGCGACGTCACCAACTGACCCGGTTCGGTGAAGCTCATCGGCAATCAATTGGCGCTGGCGGTCGAGGAACAGCAGGCGCAGCGTCTGGACCGCCGAGCAGGCGGCACGAAGGCGAGCGTAGGTGACCAGATCCTCGTGAGAGGAAAGGATCGGGCGTTGCTCCAGCGTAGGGCGCACCAACCGTGCCGCCAGTTCGATGACAGCCCGGAAGCGGAGGGCTGCATGATCGTCCCACGGCATGCCGCCGGGCAGCTTCCCCGCTGATGCCGCCGCAATCGCCATCTCAAGCGACCCATGCCCGCTCAGCAGTCGGAGAGCCAGGAGATCGCCGTCGGCATCCGGAGCAGCCATTGCCAGCAATGCGGACAGCAGGGCTTCGTCCGGTATCCCCTCCAGGTTGCCTCCGATCCTCGGGTCCCTCATCACCGGGAACGGCCGGGGGCTGTTGGCGGCCGCCGGTCTCCCGGCCTTCGCCCTGGGCGCAACCTTGGCCGTGCTTGGCATGGTCGACCTCTCACTCCTGATTATGCTTGGCCGGAGCGGCTACGGCCCGTCCGGTCGAGAACGGCAATGCCGAGGACGCCATCGACCGCCGCACGCAAGGACCGGTTTGCCCGGCGCCAGCGCCGTTGCTGCTCCACCAGCGCGCCACGGCGGCTGCGAAGCGAGTCCCGCACCCGTTCGATCTCGCTGGCGGTGGATTCGCGCCCGGGGCCGCCGCCATGCTCCTGGGCCGCGGCGATGTCGACCGGCCGCAGCACGGGCGACCGGGTGCCGCGGAACCACTCCGGCCGAGCCTCGCGTGCGGCGGTCTCCAGATCGACCACTCCCTGGACCATCATCGAGCGGATGATGTCCCCGACCTCATGGTGGGCGCGGCGGAAGGGCATGCCATGCTCCCGGACCAGCCAGTCGGCCAGCGCGGTGGCGTTGGTCTGGCCGGACACCGCCCTGAGGCGCATGGCGCCCTGGTTCGGCTCCGCCCCGGCCACGATCAGCCGGACCAGCGTTAGCGCATCCAGCATTCCCGAGGCCGCCGACCACACCGGCTTGACGCCTTCGGTGCCGACGGCAATGGAGTTGGAGAAGGGGGTGGCGTGCATCGCCATCGCTGCCGACGTCAGCGCGCCCATTGGCGCAGCCGCCAAGCCCTTGACGTGTTCGAGCATGTAGACGTTGCGCTTCTGCGGCATCATCGAACTGGTGCCGACCAGATCATCGGCCACCGTCAGGAAGCCGAACTCGCCGGTGGTCCACAGCTGAAGGTCATGAGCGAGACGGCTGAGCGTCACGCCGAGGATGCCCAGCGCCGCCAGCAGGCGCAGGACGGCGTCACGCGAGGCCACGGCGTCGATGGAATGCGTCCAAGGGCCCGAGAAGCCGAGCAGGGCGGCCGTCCGCCGTGTGTCGATGGGAAGTCCCGTGCCACCCACCGCACCGGCACCGAGCGGGCAGCGGTCGAGATCGGTTAGCACGGCATGCAAGGACTCGGCATCGCGGTCCAGCGCCGCGGCGACCCCAGCGTAATAGTGGGCGAGGGTCACCGGCTGGGCGGGCTGGTAGTGGGTGTAGATCGGGAACACGGCGTCGGTGCAGGCCGCAGCGCGGCGCAGGAGGGTGGTCTGGAGCCGGGACAGGCCGGTCAGCAGGTCGGCGACGACGCTGCGCAACCGCAGGCGCAGCACGGTGGCGCCCAGGTCGTTGCGCGAGCGTGCCGTCTGGAGAACGCCGCCTATCTCCTCGCCGAGGTCGGCGATGAGATAGGTCTCGTAGAGCAGGTAGACGCCGCGCGGGGCCGCACGGCCGCGCAGGACGGCGAAGCCCGACCCTTCCATCTCGTCGATGCGCCGCAGCAGGGGGGAAACCTGCGCCACCGGCAGCAGGCCGGTCTCGGCCATCATCACCAGATGCGCCCGGTCGACCTGGGTGATCCATGGCAGGTCACGGTCGATGGCGTCGTCGGCGACGTCGCCGAACAGGATGGACTGGGCCGTCGGGTTGAGCGTCCCAGCCACCCGGCCGGTGTCGCCGAGGTGGGCCAGGATCTGGGCGTTGCTGATCACCATGAGGGTGGCTCCCGGTGAGAAGGAATTTTGGGTGTATGGCTGGTCGGAGCGTGGCTGATCGCCGGATCAGCGGCTGGAGGTCCGGCGGGCCAGCGTGATGCCGACCAGTGCCAGCGCGCCGCCGAGCCACTGGAGCGGCCCCAGGGCCTCGCCGAACAACATCCAGGCCAACGCCGCCGCCGCGACCGGCTGGATGAGCAGGCCGATGGAGGAGAAGGTTACGGGCAGGTGGGCCAGCGCATGGGTGATCAGGCCCTGGCCGATGACATGGCAGGCAACGCCCAGCGCCAGCACCACGGCCCAACCCCAAGCGGTTGCGGGCAGCAGCGGGCCGCCCTCAATCCAGGCGGCCACCGCCAGAACCAGGGCGGCGGCAGCGCTCGATCCCGCCATGATGACGCTGGTCGAGTGGCTGGCCCGCAGGCGTTTCACCGCCATCAGGTAGACGGCGTAGAAGGCGGCGGTGCTGACTGCGATGGCGTCACCCTGCCATTGCCCTTCCGCAGCACTTCCCACCGACGCGAACAGCCCGTCTCCAATCAGCAGCGCCATGCCCGACAGCGAGACCGTCAGGGCGACGATCAGGCCGAGGCCGATCCGCTCGCCGAACAGCAGCCAGCCGAGCAGGGCGACGAAGATTGGGGCGCAGTTGTTGAACAGCGTCGCCTTGGCCACCGAGGTCATCGTGATGCTGAGATGCCAGAGCGCGAGGTCCCCCGCCAACATCAGCCCGGCCACCCCCATCAGCACCATGTCAGTGACGGTGACGCGCGCGCTGGCAGATTGGGGCGCCTTCCGTTCGGCAAGCATGCCGAGCCAGAAGAAGGGCAGCGCGATGACCAGCCGGTAGAAGGCGGTGGCGATCGGCTCCAGTTCGCTGACCCGCACCAGGATGGGGGCGAGCGCAATGGCGAGCGCACCCGCCAGCAGGGAGAGCAGCGCCGGGTTCGCCCCGGCGCGCGACGGTCCGGCGGCCGCAATGGAGGTTGAGGACATGGAAGGGGGCTCCTTCTGCTGTTCCGGTCAGGCGACGGTGGCAAGGGTTCCGGTGCCGTCGACCGCGACACGGAAGCGGATGGCGCGGCGCGCCAGTTCGGCGGCGGCTACTGCGCCCTCCAGGGTGGGGGCGCTGGTGAGTGCGTGGCCGAGGCGGTCCTGGAAATCGCCGCGGCGGGCTATCAGCAGTGGGTATGCACGGTATAGCCGCAGGTCGCGCAGGAAGGGCGCACCCCGTGCCGCCTCCAGACCCTCGGTGGCGAACCAAAGTCCGTCGTCGGGTGGCGTGAGGAAGCGGATCGCCGCGTGCTCCTGCCGGGTTGGCGTTACATCCGGGGTCTGGCCGACGGCCAGTTCGACGGTTGCCCGGATGAGGTCGATGCCGGTGGCCTGGCGGACGAGCTCGGGGATGAATCCCCCGGCCAGCCGCGGGTTGACCTCCATCAGGTGCGGGCCGTCCTCGCCAAGGCGAAGCTCGACATGCAGCGGCCCCCAGGTGAGGCCAAGCGCCCGCGTCGCGGCCAGCGCGAAGCCCGCGATGTGGTCTGCCGCGGCTGTGGCCAGCGGTGCCGGGAAATCGTGGCCCATCTCGACGAAGTGCGGCAGGGCGCCCAGGTGCTTGCGGGTCACGCCGATGACGGCGTCGTGGAAGATCTCCACCGAATACTCGTCACCCCGGACGACTTCCTCGACCAGAAGTGCGCCACAGGTCGGGTCGGCGAGCAGCACTCTGGCGTGGGCCGCCACCTCGGCCATCGTGGCGCAGAGCCGGACGCCGACACTGCCCGATCCGGCCACCGGCTTCAGGACAACGGGCAGCGCGATGCCGATGGCGGCCTGGACGGCATCGGCGACGCTGCTGACCTCGGCATGGCGCACGCGGTCGATACCGGCTCCGTCCAGGCGGCGGCGCTGGGTCGCCTTGTTGCGGCAGGCGGCCACTGCGTCGGCATCCGGTCCCGGCAGGCCGAGGTCATTGGCCAAGCGGGCGGCGGTGGCGATGAAATACTCCGAACTGGAGGTGATCCCGGCCACCCCCTCGCTGAGCGCCAGTTGCCGCACGAGCGAGCGCAGGACGGTCAGGTCCGCCGTGTTCGCCTCGATGCTGCGGACGGCGTCTTCGGCGACATAGGGATAGCGGCTGGGCTGGCGGCTGATAAGCACCGGCTCGAAGCCGAGGGCACGGACGGTTTGGGCGAACAGGCGGCCGGTACCGGACGTGTTGCTCTCGATGAACAGCAGGAGGCGCGGCATTACGCGGCCTCCGCGAGCTCGCGCGCCGCCGGGTTGGCCGCCGCCAGCACCTCGTCCAGCGTCCGGCGGTCCCAGCGGAAGCTGCTCCAACTAGGCCGGACGTCGCTGGGATGCGCCACCGGCTGCGGGGCTTCGGGCAGCACGCCGGTCCAGCCCGGCAGCGCTGCGAGCCAGTCGTCGTTGTAGATGGTGGCGACGTAGCGGTGGCCCTCATCGGGGAACAGCGTCACCACCTTGCGGTCGGGATGGGTGCGCGCCCACCAATCGGCCACCAGGTATGCGGCACCACTCGTGCCGCCCTGGTAGAGCGCGTGGTGCTGGTGCAGGCGGCGGGTGGCCAGGAACGCCTCGGCGGCGCCGACCCAATGGACCTCGTCGAACTGGCGGTGGTCGACGTTCGGCGGCACCAGGCTGTTGCCGAGGCCGCGCAGCAGCCGCTTGCCGTCGGGCTGGCCGAAGACGACGCTGTGGGGGGTGTCGACGCCGATGACGTGGAGATCGGGGTTGAGGTGGCGCAGGAAGCGGGCGATGCCTGACATCGAGCCGCCGGACCCGACGGTGCCGACGAGGCAGTCGACATGACCGAGGCGTTCGGCGATCTGCTCTGCGACTTCGGCATAAGCGCGCGGATTGTCGGCATTGCCGTACTGCGAGGGGCAGAAGCTGCCCGGGTTGGCCTCCAGCGCAGCGCGCAGCCGGTCGAGGCGGGCGGTTTGGAAGCCGCCAACCTCATAAGGCTTCTCGACGATCTCCAGCGTGACACCCAACTCCAGCAGGCGCTTGTGTAGGTGCTCGTCGATGGCCGGGTCGCTGACCAGGATGAGCTTGTAGCCGCGCACCGCCGCCAGCATGGCGAGCGCCAGCCCGAAGGTCCCCGACGTCGTCTCGCAGATGGTGCCGCCCGGTTTCAGGCGGCCGTCGGCCGCCGCACGGTCCAGCATGTGCCGGGCCGGAAGCAGCTTCATCAGGAAGAAGGCGGCGCCATGCAGGTTGTCCGTCAGCCGCACCAATCGGGGGAGCTCATAGTCGGGAAAGCCTCGGGACTCGCGGGACAGGGGCTGGGACATCGTCAACTCAAGCGACATGGCGAACCTCGGCGGCATCGGTGCGGAAATGGAAAGCGGGGGGCAGGCCGATGTCGTCGAGCCTGGCGGCCGCCTCGGCGACCTGGCGAGCCGTGGCCGGGTTGCGGGGGTCGAAGAGCAGGCCGACGACGGTGCCGCTGTGGGCGACCTGGATGCCGAGTGCCCCGGCGGAGGCCGCGATGGCGTTGATCTCCTCGAAGGCGGGCTTGGGCAGGTGGCGCTGGGAGATTCGGGCGCTGGCCGTGGCAACGCGGCCGAGCAGAGCCGCGTCGCCCGTGCGGATTGCCCGCCGCAGCATGCCGCGCAGCGGCCGGAACGCCTGGATCTCCCACTCATCGTAGTCGGCGGGAGGCTGCTTCACGGTGTCCACAAGGGCGCCGGGAGCCGTGTTGACGCTGAGAACCTCCAGAGGCGGCAGGGCGGGGCCGAGATGTGCCAGCACAATGCCCTCGCGCTGGGCGAAGAGCACGGCGAGGTCTCCATGCATAATGCCGTCGCTGGCCGTCTCCGCTCGAACCGCCAGCCGGGCGACCTCGTCGGCGCCGAGGGCCGCGCCATGGGCGTCGGCGACGGCGCGGATGGCGGCCACCACGTCGGCGGTCGAGGACCCCATGCCGAGGCCGACGGGGATGCTGCTTTCCACCGTCAAGTGGCCACCCTGGTCATGCAGGCCCAGGCTGTCCAGCGTCAGCCGCGCGGCCTCGGCCGCCTTGAGCTTGTCGTCCGGGACGGTGACCAAATTTCCCGGTGCCGGGCGGAAGACGGCGGTGGATGAAACGATGTTGCACGGGAGCGTGACGAGACCGCGGTGCGGGCGGCCTGCATCGTCCGGGAAAACCCCCTGGAGGATCTCGCCGTGATGGCCGTTGACTTGGCCGAAACCGTGTTCTTTTCGCTGATTTCCCCTGGTGCCAAGGCGCACGGAGGCAAACCGAGAGATCACATCTCCGGGCATTCGAAACCTCTTCGCTGAATGGGTCAGTTTCTATTGTTAGTGTTTAGGTGGGTGTCCCCGGCCTAACGGGGATAATCGTTTATTATTGGGAAGCTGTTTGCGCCGCGGCGCAGTTCATTGCGTCGTGATGAGCAGACTGTAGCGCCATCTGGACGGTATGAAATTTCTAATTCTGCCACCCAGTTTGTCACGATGGAAAAATTGACGGCGCACAGCGCGACACTCATAAGTGTGAAATCGCCTTAAACGAGCAGTCACCCCATGCCTGACATCGAACTCGACCAAATCGACCGGAAAATTATCAACCTGCTTCAGGGGAACAGCCAGATCACCAACCTGGAGCTCGCCGACGCGGTTGCGGTGTCGCCGCCGACCTGTCTGCGCCGGGTCCGCCGGTTGCGCGAGGCCGGGGTCATCGCCAAGGATGTCGCGATCGTCGATCCCAGCAAGCTCGGCAGCCACATCCAGCTGATCGTGACCGTCGAGCTCAAGGGCGACGACCGGGTGCTGATGGATGCCTTCGAGAAGACCATCCACGCCCAGGAGTGCGTGATGCAGTGCTACCTGGTCACCGGTTCTACCGATTATGTCCTGGTGGTCTGCGTCAGGAACATGAGTGAGTTCGAGAAATTCGCCCGGGCAACGCTCTATGCCAGCCCGTTGGTCAAGCGGTTCATCACCCTGACGGTGATCAGCCGGGTCAAGTACGAGACCAGGATTCCGATCGACGGCTGACCGAGTGCTGGCCTCACCGGTACTTCCACATCCCCACCCGTTCGGTCCGCGCGGCCTGTTCCTGGAGTTCGTAGAACCCGGCGCTCTCGGCCCGGTCATCCGTCGCCCATCCCGAGGTGATCATCAGGTGGCCGAGGTCGGCGCCGTCGACCGAGCATTGGGCGCTGACCGGCTTGTCCGGGCTGCCGTCCTTTACGATGCAGATGACCTCGTCCTTGCCGATCAGCGCCTCGAGCAGGCGGCGGGATACCCTGGCGCACGGCTCCGCATGGCCATTTCCATAGCATAGGGCATCCGCCTCCGGTGCCCGGACGCCCCAGAGTTGGATGTCCCGTCCTTCCACTTCGATCCGGTCTCCGGTGATCACGGAGATCTCGGCCGCGAGGGTTGCGTGAACGGCCAAAGGCATCAGCAGGGCGGCAAGAGCAATTCGGTGAAATCCGCGGAGCGCTGCGGACGGCAGATTCATGCGCCTACTCATGAGGGAACGGCTGTGGCTTAATGCTACCGAACAGCCACGTCTTCGTCATGCAGGAATTTCCCCTTCCCGCCAAGCTCCCGCCGAAAGGTCGCTTGCTTGGCTGCCGGGGCCTGTTCATTGTCCAGGCGTGCATTTTCGCGGGGTCTGCTGGTGTTCGTCGTGAGCAAGGAGATGGCTGAAGCCGTGCAGATGGTCTTCCACGAGCAGGGCGAATGGCCCGCCGTGGCGGAACTGCGCCGCCACGTCCACATCGCCGACAACGCCAGTGCCTTGCAGGCGGTCAGGGCCATCGCCTCTTGGCGCACCCTTCCCGCCGAGCCACCGGCGCGGCACCATGAGGCGAAGGACGGCTAGGCAGATACGTGAACCATCTATCGTGTCAAAACCCCCTCGGCATGCAAAACGACGGGGGCTGGGTGATGGATTGTGTGAGTATGCCTGTATGCATTCGACCTAAATGCGCTCTTAAACGCAGATTTTCGCCGTTTTCCCTGGGAGTTTCCGCCAAGGCCACCGGGTTCCGACCGCTTCGTTGTGTTCCGTTGGACTCCCAGACGCTTTATCCGACGCCAAACCTGCTTGAGTGCCTTGTTGGCGGTTATCGGAGCGTAACTCATCAGCTGCTTTGGCCTGACAAGGTGGTGTGCGTCGTCCTCGGTTAGGCCTGTCAACTCATGGGCGACTTTCCATGGCCAGGAATGTCAGGAGCTCCCGGGCAAGCTCCTCCGGCGCCTCCTCGGCCATATGGTGCCCGCAGTCCAGGCCGCGGCCACGCAGATCGGGCGCCCACGGCCGCCAGACTGAGAGGACGTCGCCATAGAGCACCTCGAGGTCATCGCGCATTGACCATAGAGCGAGGGTCGGGCAGCCGAGGGGCCGCCCCGCCTGCCGGTCCGCTTCGTCATGCTCCCGGTCGATGCCGAGGCCTGCGCGGTAGTCCTCCATCATGCCGTGGATTGTGTCCGGGTTGTGGATGGCCGCCCTGTAGTCGGTATAGGCCTCGGCCCCCATCACGTCAGACGAGCCGCCGTACCAAGCGTCTGGATCGGCAATGATCGCCCGCTCCGGCTTGTCCGGCTGGCCGTAGAAGAACCAATGCCACCAGGCCTTGGCGAAGCGGGCATCGCAACGTCCCAGGGCCTCTGCGATGGGAACGCCGTCCAGCACCGCCAAATGCGTGATCGCCTGGGGATGGTCCATCGCTGTGCGGAAGGCCGTGTAGGAACCCCGGTCATGCCCGACGATGGCGAAGCGGTCGAGGCCGAGGCGGCGCATCAGCGCGACGCAGTCACGGGCCTTGGCACGCTTGGACGATCCTTCATGATCCGGCGTATCGGTGGGCTTCGACGACTGGCCGAAGCCACGAAGGTCCGGGCAGACGACGGTGTGATGCGCTGCAAGCAGAGGGGCGACGCGGTGCCATGTGGCATGGGTGCGGGGATGCCCGTGGAGAAGCAGCACCGGCGGGCCATTCCCGCCATGCCGCACCCGCAAGGTCGCCTCCGGCAGGTCCACCATCTCCAGACGGAAGCCTTCGAACATCGACGTCTCCGATGGCAAACAGCGTGGGGGACAAAGGATGCCGCTTCCCAGAACAAGCACCAAGCTGGCCCGTTCCGGTTCGCCACCATGGTCGGACTCGGCGTCGCGGCATTGTCCCCACGCATGGTACCATTCGGCACCGTCGACGTAGGCCCGCGGCGGGGGCTTCCGGCCCTTCCGCGTCTGCCTGTGGGTTCTGCACACCAGGGTCGGAGACGGACAACCGCGGGCCGCGCTCGCGGCCTTATCGGCAGCGTTCAGGAGCGCGGTTCGAGGCTGATGGGCTCCTTCAGCAGCCCACATTCCGTTGAAATGGCCAGCCAAGCGTTCGATCGCTCGGTCAGCCATGGGCTGCGATACTCGCTGACGTGGCGGCGGTTCACATCCGACGCGGGAGCCCTTTCGAGAGAGTACAATCCGCCTGTACGGCGGCGATGAAACTGCTACCCTTCGACGTCTGATCTGACACCCATGGACCGATGAACGATCCCGACGCCTCTATCCGGCTTGCCGCCTTCGAGCGCCTGAGGCTGTTGGTGCAGCTGCATGGCGGTTCGCTGCCATGGAGCGTGGTCAACGAGGGCTTCGTCCACGAGGGTGCGCGAATTCATTTCGCTACGAAGGCCGAGGGAATCTTCAAACCGGCCTCAATGACGGGCGTGCTGAGCGTCACAACGGTGGTTCCGCGTGCCGGGCGGCGGGCCTGGTACCATGACCAGCTTGAATCCGAAGCCAAGTTGGCGATGGCGGCGGATGGGTTGTCCTATGCCTTCAACGGCACCGATCCCGACAGCAGGCAAAACAGGCTTCTCCGCGACGCCAGGGACAGGCAACTACCGATCATCTACTTCTTTGGCGTCGCCCCAGCGATATACGAGCCGATCTTCCCGGCTTACGTCGTGGAGTGGGATCCGAAGGCCCTGTCGGTGAAACTCGCCCCGAAGCCTCTCGCAGACACCGCCACCCTCTGGACGCCGCCAAATCCGGACGAGCGCCGGTATGCTCTGAGGCAAGTCAAGCAGCGGCTGCACCAGTCGGCGTTCCGGGAGCGCGTGGTGGCGGCCTATGGCGGCCGGTGTGCGCTGACCGGGTTGCCTGAGGTGCGATTGGTGGATGCTGCCCACATCATCCCCGACGGCGACGTCGAGCGTGGGCAGCCCGACATCCGCAATGGCATCTGCATGAGCAGGCTGCATCACGCTGCCTACGACGCGGATTTAATCAGTATTGACCCCGACCATCGCATCCACATCTCCGAACGCCTGCTCGAGCAGCATGACGGACCGATGCTGGAGCTCGGCCTGAAGGCGTTGAAGGGACAGCTGATCCGGATGCCGCGCGAGGACCTGATGAAGCCCGATCCTGACCGGCTTGCGGTCCGGTTCGAGCGGTTCAGGAAGGCAGCCTAGCCATGACATCCGCCCGCCAGCGCTCCATGGCGACCGTCCAGTGAATCGGTTTCCATCCTCAGTCCCCGCCAACCCAAATGGCCGCTCGCAAACGGCCTTGGCGGCCACGGCCCGGCTGGCGCGTCGAATGATGGTCGCCGGGCTTTCGGTCGCCATAGTCGTGACGCCGTTTACCGTCTCGCTGGCCGATACCGTTCCGACCGATGCCGATGTACGGGACGCTCTCATCACCATGCTGAAGCAGGTCGCTCCCAAGGAGCGCCTCGAGCAGCAGATCGCGTCGGCGTTGGACCGTGACGCACCCGAGGAGGCCGAAGACTATCTCGACGTCGCCGATCTCCTCCAGGTGCCGGTCGACCCCGCGCTGCGCACCCGTTTCGCGGACGAGAACTCGGGCCTGCGGGCTGCGGAAAGGAACATCCGGCGGGCCGCGATGGGGTTCGTGACCGGCGAAGGGGAGGGGACAGTTGGAATGGCCGCAGCGATTGCCTCAGATTTGACGGTGGTCGGCGACATTCGTGACCTGAAGGAACAGGCGTCGCGCATTGTGCGAGATGAGCCGGTCGATGATCTGGTACTGGGGCTGTCGATAGCCGGGGTGTCGATGTCAGCGGCGACCGTGGTCACGGCGGGAGGCGCCCTGCCGATCAAGACGGGCATCTCCCTGGCCAAGCTGGCAAGGAAGACCGGCAAGCTGACCGCCCGGTTCCAAGACGAGCTTTCCTGGATCGTCGCCCGGGCCGTCAAAACCTCGGCGTTCCGGCAATCGGTGGCTGGGATCCCCTGGTACCGCGTCGACGATCTGGCGAGAGCCGCCCGCACCCACGCCGCCCGTGTCGACACGAGGGAGGTTCAGAGCGTACTCGCCTCGGTAACCCAGGTCAGCAGGGTGACATCGCCTTCCAGGACGCTTGCCATCCTGCGCCACGTCGACAACGTGAAAGAACTCCAAGATGCAGAACGTGCGGCAAAAGCCCTGGGAAAGCCGGTAAGCGGCGCATTCCGCCTTGCTGGGAAGCGTGTGTTTTCTGCGATGGCCCATATCGTGAAGATCACCGCAAAGCTGATATTGGCCCTGATCGCCGCCATCCTCGGCGCGATATCGTTCTTGATCGGCCTTTTCATCAAGGTGAGATCGGCGATGCGCCTATGGCGGGGGCTCTGCTCGAGGCTGTCGTCGGCGAGGACCAAGGCGGCATGATTCGGCAACTGCTTTCCGTCGGCCGAGGCGAGCTGGATGGTCCCGCCTCTCGGCAATGGTATCGAGGCGGCTCCTATCTTCCCTGCCAGCACGGCAGTGTTTGGTCATGACCGATCCTCACCCGACAGCACCGGAGCATCTCGATACGACGCCGAACGGGGACACCGTGTCGACCTACGACCGCCGCGCCCAGGAGTTCGTCGCCCAGTACGAGACCATCGCCTTCGAGGAGCTCTACGCCGACGTCCTCGACCTGATTCCGTCCCAGCCGTCAGCGGTGCTGGATGTCGGGGCTGGGTCCGGCCGCGACGCGGCTTGGCTGGCTGGCCGTGGCCATTTCGTCGTCGCCATCGAACCGGCGGCTGGAATGCGTGAGGAGGCCGCCCGCAGGCACACGGCAACCGGGATCCAGTGGATGGATGACCGGCTGCCGGGACTGGAGCGGGTCCACCGCACCGGCATGGTATTCGACCTGATCATGCTGGCTGCCGTCTGGATGCACGTGCCACCGGCCGACCGGCGGCGTGCCTTCCGGAAGCTGGTGACGCTGCTGAAGCCGGGTGGCCGAATGATCGTCAGCTTGCGGCATGGGCCGAGCGATCCGGAACGGCCGATGCTCCCCGTCAGCCGCGCGGAGATCGAGCGCCTCGCAGCCGAGCATGGCGCCATGGTCAACCGGGTCATCAAGACGTCGGACCGCCTCGGTCGGTCGGACGTCAGTTGGGAAACCGTCGTTGTCCAGTTGGCGGATGACGGCACCGGTGCGTTACCGCTGATCCGGCACATCGTTCTCAATGACGCGAAGAGCAGCAGCTACAAGCTGGCTCTGCTGCGCGTGGTCGCGCGGGCGGCCGATGCCTCCCCCGGCCTTGCAATGGCCGACGGCGATGATGGTGTGGTTCTCCCGCTCGGGCTGATTGCCCTCTATTGGATCAGGATGTTCCTGCCGCTGGTCGCGGCTGACCTGCCGCAGACGCCGACCAGCCGGAACGGGGGCGGGCTGGGCTTCGTCAAGGAGCCATTCCGACGGCTCGCTGGCACCACGCCGCCCGAACTCCGGGTCGGCGCAGAGTTCCTGGGCGACGCTGGCCAGGCGCTGGCCGGAGCCATCCGGGACGCGGCGAGGACGATCGCCGAGATGCCTGCGCATTACATCACCTACCCCGGAAGCGACCGCCAAGTGTTCGGAGCCGTGCTCCGGCGCGGCCCGCGCCTTGGCGAACGGCTGGTGCTGGACGCAGCCTATCTGTGGTCGGTTGGCGACTTCCGGATTCCGCTGAGCGTCTGGCACGCCTTGACGCGCCTGAACACTTGGATCGAGCCCGCGCTCACCATGGAGTGGACTCGGCTGATGCAGCAGTATCTGGCCCGTCAAGGTCGCTCCGTCCCTGAAGGGCATATCGCCGAGGCCCTCGCGTGGCTCGATCCCCAGCGTGGCACCGTCGAGGTCCGGCGCCTCACCGCTGCCATGTTCGATGCCGGGCAGCCGGTCTATTGCGTGTGGACGGGCCGGAAGCTGCGGCAGGAGAGCCTGGACATCGACCATTGCCTGCCGTTCTCAGCATGGCCGAACGCCGACCTCTGGAACCTGATGCCTGCCGACGCGCGCGTTAACCGGTACCGGAAGGCGGACCGCCTCGTCTCGGCCGATCTGCTGGACCGCTGTGGCGACCGGATTACGGACTGGTGGGAGCGGGCGTATCTGCGAGGCGGCGATGTCCTGGCGCGCCGGTTCGGCCGCGAGGCGGCGGCGTCATTGCCGGTGGATGCGGTACTTGATGGCTTGGTCGGTTCTGGACCGGTCCTGGAGGCGGTGGCCGCCAAGCGGCTGATGCTCAGGGCGACACAGCAGCTGCCGGAGTGGAATGGCCAGCTGGCTCCTCGGCAGGGCGCGGAGGAGCCACCAGCGTCGTCTCCTGCCTGACGGAGTCCGCGAGGGGGAGAATCTTCGGATTGAGGCTCGAAAGCAGCATCAAGGCGTTCAGGCGCTGCTTTGGGGACATGCCGCTGCCGCTCCCGGCGAAGGCGAGATAGCAGGCGGCGTCGAAGGAAATCGCGTCCACCCCATTCAGCGACAGGACGGAGCAGAGCGTCGTATTCGACTTCACTGCCTGATAGGCCAGCCAGCAGGTCCCACTTTCCAAGACGCCGTACATTTCCTCGGGCATCAACCCTGTGCCTGGCAACTCCGCGGCCAGCGCCCGGAGCGCAGAAGAATCCCTCCAGTCATCGAGGTATCGGGTCGGGTCGTCTCCCCAGGGGAAGTATCTGCTCGCCTCCATCCATCTGACGGCGGCTGGGACGATCCTGGTCGCCAGCGGCTGGTTTCGGGCATCTCTACTGGCGAGCAGATGGTCGATGGCTTGGCGAACGAGCGGTTCCGCGTGGCGGGGATGCAGGGAAAGCAAGCCCCTATCTCCGATGGCGCTCACGGCAGAGCAGGCCAACTCACCACTTGCCATCCCCATTGCCCAGGTTGCCGCCCACCCAGCGAGCTCGTTCAGGCCAATCATCACTGCCTCCGTCTCCAGTAGATGAGGGAAGCGTTGATCGACCGAACGCATGGGACGAGGGCGGTCGCTCGACGGTCTTCAGGAGCGGCAAAATTATCCCCTCGCGCAAATCAACGAATAGATGGCGGCGCCCCATAGGTTGGACCCGCCCTGCCATGCGGTTGTGCTGTCCATCGACGAGAAGAGCCAGATCCAGGCGCTCGACCGCACCCAGCCCGGCCTGCCGCTGAAGCCCGGCAAGTGCGGGACGATGACGCACGACTACAAGCGCAACGGCACCACCACGCTGTTCGCCGCGCTGAACACGCTGGACGGCACCGTGGTCGGGCGCTGCATGTCCAAGCACACCCGCAAGGAGTTCATCCGATTCCTCGCCGCCGTGGAACGTGCCGTCCCAGCGGGCAAGGTGATCCACGCCATCGTCGACAACTATGCCACCCACTCCCACCCGAAGGTGCTGGCGTCGCTGGCCGATCATCCCCGTTGGGTGTTCCATTTCACGCCCACCTCGGCCTCTTGGATCAACGCCGTCGAGGGCTTCTTCGTGATCGTCACCCGCCGAAGCATCCGCCGGGGCGTCTTCAAGTCCGTGCCCGATCTCCAGGACGCTATCGCCCGCTACATCCGCGCCCACAACAAGGCCGCCAAGCCCGTCGTCTGGACCAAGCCCGCCAGCACCATCTTCGCCAAACTTGACAGGCTGCCTGCACCTTCTGAATTAGTCAGTGCACTGGGCGAAGCGCAGCATGGCGCGACGTTCCTCGGGGGACAGGGCCCGCGGCTTCAGTTCAGTGTTGGCCTGCCGCGACCGAGCGCCTTCCAGACCGGCGCGGGCGTACCAGGGGGAGGCGCGTCAGCCGTTGATGACCCAGATGCCGAGGCTGATGATGCCACCCACCCCGGCGGCCAGCAGTCCGAGGGTTGCAAACAGGAGGGAACCCCGGAGCGCGATGATGAAGCCGCAGGGGGCGCCGACGATCTGGGCGGTGCGGCCGAGGATTCCCAATGTGCCATCGCCGTACTGGATGGCAAGCCACTGTGGGATGAAGAATCCGATGGCTCCGCCCATGAGCCAGCAGAAGAACAGGAAAATGGCGAGGATTCCGGTCACCATGTCCCCGCCGCGAAAACCCCAAGTGGGCACGGCGGCGCAGAAAATGGCCGTCAATACCGGGATGCCGACGATGTAGATGAGATAGATGGCGGTCATGAAAAGAGCCTCCGGAAGCGCGGTTGGCTGGTGACGGTACTGGAGTCGGAAAGGGCGGCGACAGGGGCAGCGCTCAATGGCTTTCCGTTTTGCTTGGGTGTGGTGGCGTCGCCATGTTGGCGCGCCGTCTCCTGGTGGTCCGCCGGTACAGGCTGTTGGTGAGGCGCCGACATGTTGAGGTCACCGGACCGGCGTCTGTTGAGCATTGATGACTGCGGGATTGGCGTAGCTTTCCGCTGACACCAAGCAAGCCGATGGTCAGTCCCCTATGGTCAGCAGCGGCTTCACATGGGCGGGTGGGGCGCCGTAGTAGCGGGTGTTCTCCCCGTCCTCAGTGAGTGACGCCCAAACGTTGCCATTGTGGTCGAGCGCGAGGCGGGCGTGGACGGTTGCACAGTTGCTGGGCTGACACCCGAAGCCGAACACGACACCCTCGCGCTCCTCCATGGGGGCGCTGACGCCGAGCTTGGCCCAGGTCGACCACACCTCGAATTCCGGGGCGGGCATGATTTTCCGCACCGCGTCCAGCACCGCCTGATCCTTCATGACCTCATAAACTTCCTTGCCCTTGGCGCGCTCGGCATGGTCGGCGGCCAGCGCGGGCGAGACGGGACCGACCACAATCATGATCAAGGCAGCCAAGCCAGAGAATGCCACCAATACGAACCTTGTACGCACGCTGCTACTGCTTGGAACCTTTACCAAGATTTCGCTCCAGCCCGGCGAACCAGTCAGGACGCTTGGGCCGGGGTGACTTTTCGGAGGGGCTCGGCGCATGGCCTCCCAAAGCGGCCGCACGGGCGGCTTCGAATTGTTCGGCAGACGGTACTTTTGATGACAGGAACGCCGGGAGAAACGCAAAGAGTCCGAATCCCCAACACGGAAGAATGGCGAACACGCCAACGGTAGCGAGGCCGCTTTTGTCTCCCTCGAGGAGAGCCCCCAATGCGATGAGGGCGACGGGCCCAAAAAACGCCAACGTGGTGACAATCTTTCCAATCCTTCGGTCTTCCACGAAGCCTTCAAAATCGCTTGCGAAGCGATCTCCCAGCTGAGCCGCCAGAAGGAGGTGGGGGCCATTGCCGTACAAGAAGAACACCCCATTTTCGCCCGGCTGAATGTACGAATCCACAGTGCTTCTTGTCTTTACGGACTTAACAAGCACCACCTCGCCGTTATTATTCAGAAATCTAATATAATCATAAACTATCTCGTCTTTTGTGCCGCGGCTGGGGCCGACCGATTCAATTTTTCCCTTTATCGTCTTGAGCATGAACTTGTCCTCGGCTTCCAGAAACTCGTTCGACCGTGTGGAATGCGCCGCACCACCCTGACTGCGTAGCGGGTTACATCATATACCCCAGCATTTCTACGGTTGAAAGTAGGAAGTCTACGTAGACCGAGGCGCGGTGTCGCGGGCACACCGGATGCATGGAAGGGCTCGGAAAACGACTGCGCGAGCGGGCGCAAGCCTTGGGGCTGACGGACACCGAGGTGGCCCGGCGAGCCGGGCTGGGCGAACGGCGGTACGGGCATTATATCCAGAATCGGCATGAACCCGACCTTGGAACTCTGGTGAAGATCGCCTCCGTCCTTGGCGCAACCACCGACAGTTTGCTGCTGCCGGAGCAGGGCGAGGCCTCAAGCGAGCGCCAGGCCCTGATGGCGCGGTTGACCGCGGCAGCCGAAGCGATGGAGGTCGACGACCTGCGTCCTGTGGTCCGGATGCTTGAGGTATTGGTCGAGGACCGCCGAAGCCGCGGACGTCCCGCCGAGCAGGAAGGCTGATCACGCCGCTTTTGGCGACAGCTTCACTCCGTGGTGTTCTCAGCTCAGCCTCACCTGACGCTGAGCGTCGGATACCCAGAGGTTCCGCATGTACGGGTGCAGGCTGCATTGACCCGGTGCGTGTGGAGACTCGCTAATCCGCGAACTGGTCGCGCATCAGGATGGCGTCCTCACGCTCCGGGCTGGTGGACAGCAGCGTGATCGGGGCCTCAATCAGCTCCTCGATGCAACTGGTGAACGTGACCGTGGCGGCCGGGAGCTGCGCCCAGCTGCGCGCCCCGCAGGTGCTGTTCTGCTACCCCGGAACGGGCCCGAGCCGACGCGCGTCATGTAGGCCTTGGTGATTCCGAGCACGAAGCCGATCTGCTTCGGCCCGACGCTGGAGCCCACGGCGGCCTGGGCGGCAACCATGTTGGACGAGATCACGTAGGGATAGGTGCCATGGTCGATGTCGAGCATGGCACCCTGCGCGCCCTCGAAGAGGATGCGGCGGCCCGCCTTGCGCGCCTGGTCTAGGCGCTCCCAGACCGGCTGCCCGGGCGGATACTGGCACCACGCCCTCGGCCGAGATGGCAGCGCAGTACGTCAGCTGTTGCGCATCCCTGTCGAGCAAGATTGATAGCTGGGAGGTGAGTGGTTATTCAGGCGGCGATGTCGTGATGAACCAGCGCCAACAGTTCGATGGCTTGTCCCACTTGGAAGCCACCGACCGCAAAGTCGAAGGGGGCGTCGACACGGTGCAGGACTCGGTGGTGGTTCGGGCAGATCAGGACCATGTTCGAGAGGTCGTCCTGGCCGCCGCGGCTGAGCCACCGGACATGGTGCCCTTCGCAGATGTCGGCGCCGTAGCGTGCGCGGGGCGCCCATTCGCAGATCTGGCAGCGGCCGTCGTACAGATTGCGCAGGGCTTCAACATGCTGCCGGTCACGCCGGACCGCCTCGGTCATCAGGTACCGGCGTCGCTCTTCCGCCAAGCCGGGCTCCTCGTCCCGCATCAAGGCCGCGTCTGCGGCTTCATCCCCGGCCACCAGCAGGGCTTCAAGGCGCTCTTCGGGAACCAGGCGCGCGCGGCTCGAGCGACATCTCTGCGGCGTAGGCGGCCAGCAGCTGATGGTCAGCCTCGGTGAGGCGGCGGACGGCCGCATGCCCCTGGAACGCTCGGCCGAGCACGTCGCCGCCAGCGCGCACCGACAGCCTGCGGATCAACATCGTGGTGTCGGGCTGACCGTCGGCCTTGAAATACCGTGAGCGTCGTAGGTCGCCCCAGAGCCGGTAAAGGCCGTATCGGTAGCCTTTGGGGTTCAGGGTCTTAGCGGAGGCGACAAGTTCGGCCGCCAGCACATAAACGCCATCCCGCCGCCGTGTGAACGCCCACAGGCTGTCCCCGAGCTCGACCTCATGGAGCAGCGGGTTCGCTTGGTTGAGGTGGTACGCGACCCCGAAGTCCAGGTCGCGGGCGTAGTTGTCGCCACGCCAGTAGTACAGCAGCGGCATGTTCAGGGTTTGGGTCGGGGCGTTCTGCTCGTGAAGGTATCAGCGCGGGCGGCTTCTGGAAACAGGGCCTGGGCGGCGACACGCCTGTCCAGGACATGTGGACTCGATCCACGCAGAGCCTGAGAGTGATTGGTCTGGCTACGATGTCCTGGGACTACCAGCCAACACGCTGACGGCCCTCAGCGGTGTCCCAAGCGGCCGCCCACAGCTTCATCGCAGCCTGGAAGCCGAGCAAGGCCTCGGCCGCGTCCGCCATCGCGTTCGTGCACGCTGCCGTGCCGTTCGACACCTGTATGGACGCCGTCAAGTCGTGGGCCGCCTCGAGCCACCGACCGCGGAACGGCCCCTCATTGAAGATGCCGCCCTCAGCGGCCTGCTGACGCAGCTGAGCTGCTGTGGCGCGCAGGGCCAGCTCGATCCGCTCCGGCGGTAGCTTGACTGCTTCAGAGGTGAAGGTCAGGTGCACCCCGTTCCACAGGTCCAGATCAACCTTGTGCCCTCTGCCCGGAAGCGCGTGCATCCCGATGCAGCGGAGTTCGCCGTTGGCCAAGCGCCCCAGCAGATCAGCGGCGAGTGGTGCTGCTGACCTTGAAGGCGCCGTCGGTGCCTTCTGCCTGCGCCTGCTTGCAAGCTGGATTACCTCTCCCATCGCCGCTCCCTGAAACGCAAGGCACCGAGCGCCGGTGCCTCTAGCATCGTGCCCCGGTTCGGTTCTCTGTGCCATGGAAAATTGTTGAAGGGCCACAATCCTTGCGATCAGAGTGACGGTGTGGAGATCGCGGTCGAAGAGTGACGGCACCTTCGGCTGCCGAACCCGGCCAGTGCAGTGTGTTCGTGGATGTTCAGCGCACGGGGGTAGCCGGGGCGCGGTGACGTCGTGGGCATGTGAAACCAGCTCGGTCGACACCGTGGCTAATAGGGGCTCATCTGGGAGAAGACGGTTGACCAGCAGCGTGCGCCTGTGTCGGGTTGCCGCCGGACAGCGGCGTGCCCCACGCTCCGGGAATGGCATCGGATGTTGGGGGGATTTTTGTGTAATGTTTCTTTATATTTCATGGCCTTACGCGCAAAATGACGGCCAGAATAAAAGAGAACTAGAAACCGATTGTGAGGGTACAGTTAGTCTGGGGTGCGTGGACGTAGATCCGGACCGGATTAGCAGAACTCCGAGGGACTGCCGACAGGCGCGGGGCACGGAGCCGCAGGGGCTCGGGGGAGCGCGCCTCGGGCTCCGTTCCAGCCGGTCGTTGGGCGATGCGCGGCACTCTCTGGTGAGAGGAATCGCCGCTGGTGGCGTCAGCAGCGGATTTCCGCATACTATCTTTGTAAAGCAACGACTTATGCGCCGGTTCAGCCCCAGAGTAAAAGAGAATTAGGTAGCCTGCTAAGGTGTCCTGTATGTCCCTCGGACTGGCAGGCCCCATTTGGGCCGCGCCAGCCCCCGCCGAGGGTGTCCTTGCCCATCGCTGCGGACGGAGCTCGCCTGGTGTGGCGACCCGGTGGAGCGAGGACCGGGACATCTCTAAGGTACGGCTTCTCTGCCGGGGGGGGACCAGTGGGTTGGTGCCTGGGTAGGCCGAGTTGGAGATCAGCCTGACCTATCCACGGACGGTCCGCGCCGGAGGCAGGGTCTGCCGACTAAATTCTCTTTTATTCTGGGGCTTGAGTTTCTTGTAAGCGACTGAAATTACACACTTTCATACGAAAAAACATCTGCCTCGCAGTCTGCTTCAGCGAATGTCCGGGGCTTGGGCCAGCCGACATGCCGACCTGAAGGTTACATGGGCTTAGGAGGCCGATCACGAGGTCCTTGCGATCAGAGGTCGCATGCCGAACACTGGTACAAGGTTCCCCTGAGTCCACCACCATGGCCCGTACGTGCAACATCACTCATCCCCGGCCGAACACGGACCACAAGGGTGTCGTCGCGACCGCGCGAGGGCGGGCCGAGGATTGGGAGAAGGGGCTTGGTGTCGTCGCCGCCCTCGATGTGGAGACTTCCCTGGCCCGGCCAAACATGGACCTCGAAGCCTGGGCGGTCTACGTGACCTTGGCGGCCTACTGGTCAGCCGGGCGAACGACAATCCGTCTGTCGGCTCTGGCGCGATCAGCGGGGATCACCAAGAAGTCCGCCGAGGCTGCCCTGTGCCGCGCCGGTGGCTTGTCCTTCGCTCAATGGACGGAAAGCTGCAAGCGCCTGCCGAAAGGCGCGACCTTCGTCTACAAGATCTCTGATGGGATCGTCCGTGTCGACCGCGCCCTTGACGCTTGGCGGAACCAGGGCGTTTACATCCGGCTGCCGGTCGATGTCGTCCGTGCGGCACCGTCGGCTGCGGTGTTGCGTCTGTTCATCGCACTCGAAGGTGTTGTCGTGCGGCGCGACGGGAACGCTTGGCGTTCCTGGTCACGCGAGCGTCTGCGCAGCCTCCTCGGCTTGCCGCCCGCAGCCGACGTCGACGCTGAAGTCGCCGACGCTTTGCTGTGGGCATACCCGAGGGTTCGTGCCGATCGACGTGTCGTAGTCGATCACGACGGTGTGCTGGCCGTGGCGGCCGAACCAGCGAAGCAGCCGGTGGCAAAGCTGATCACCGACGGTTTCAACCCTCTCAACAGCTACTCAGCCCCGTACGCCAGCAGGGCTGCACTCCGCGCCGTGAGGGTGTTTGACGGCCCGATGCATGGTCAACGGATGGTCTTGCCGGGACTCTGGGCCCACCGCGCCGTCCACTACCTGTGCGCTGTGGGCGCTGCTACCACCGGAGAGCAGCTCATCGGCCAATGGCTGGTCTATGTTCACGCCCTTGATCGGGGCGTGAAGCCGCCACTGGCCGTGCGTGCGGACCTCTCCGATGGCGTCCGGCTCGCTTTCTCAGCCTTCGTGGACTCCTTGGCTCGCCTCGCGGTCGGCGGCCAAGCCTGGCTGCTGAGCGCAACCGAGGTGGACGTGGCCAAGGCCGCTCGCGTGCGCCGCTGGCTGTTTCGTAAGGGCTATGCCGGTGCCAACATTCATGCCTGGACTGACGACGGCCGCGTGATGACCGAACCCGTGTGGAGGCAGCACGAGGCTGAGCTGGACCGGGCTGCTCGCAAGGCCTTCCGGAAGGAGTCAGAGATCAGGACCATGAAGGCGGCCGAAGCCGAACTGTGGCATGTCGGCCACCCGGTTCCCGTCGACCTTCCTCCGCTGCCCGTCAGCACCGGCTCCTTGGGTGCGCTGGCCGCTCCGACCACGGTCGTCGATGCCGACCTTGTGACCGAACCGCTCATCCCTCAGTTCCCCCGCGTTGACGCCAAGGATATCCGGCGCGCACTGGCAAAGCTGATCAGCGAATCCACCAGCGACGCCGAGCGCGCCTTGGGCCGTGTCGCCATGGCCTACACCCGCGATCTTGCTGATGCTCCGCGGGGCTTGATGAAAGAGGTTCTCCAGAGGGATGGTCTGCCGCACGAAGGTCTTGCCTGGGCGGTTCTCACCCGTGAACACCCGTACGCAGGAGATACCAGTGTTCTCTGGCAGGCGGCATTGGAGGCGATGGCCTGTGAAGGGGATGGCGACGATCTGGAAGATGCGCAACGTCGTGCCGCGCGCCTAATTGCAGATGCGTTGCGCGCCGCTCAGGACGCCGTGGTCGAAGAGACGCAGATGCGGGCAATGCTCCGGGCAAGCTTGCTGGAACGGGGGAAGGAGACGGTGGTGCCGGTTCCGGCCGCAGTGGAGCCGTTCCGGCCGCATGCCGTCGTAACCAAGCCGTTCACGGGCTTCGGTGCCGGGGCGGCCGCCCCCGTGACCACTGTTCCAGTTCCGGTAGCCCCACAGCGTGACGTGGCGCAGACAACAGCCGCGTCCCCGGCGATGAAGTCGCCGGTCGTGCCGGTCGCCAGCGGTACGCTGGCGCAGCTGGAGCAGGCGCTGGCCTCGCTGCCCGCCAGGAAATCGTATAGCGGGCCACTGAATGCCTTGACCCAGTTCTATCTGCCCGCCCTGGCCAAGCAGTTGGGGGAGGGTGACGAGATCCGCGCCAAGCTGCGCATGTGCATCCTGGTTCACGCTGAAGGGATACCGGAAGGCCTGCGCTGTCCGGAAGGAGCCGAACGCACGGCGTTCGAACAGGCTGTTGTTACGGTTGCTGAAGCGATGCGGGCCAGCGACCACCGCGACGATCGCGAGAGCTTGGCCAACGCTGTTGGTGACCGTTTGCGGACGACCGTTGAAGCTCTTGCCGAGCAACTCGGCCTTGGTCATCTCGTCCCCGATGTCGAGGTCGGCTAATCATCGTCTGCTCAGGCGCTGGTGGCGATCATCTCAACAGCTTCCTTCAGTCGCGCTGACATGAACCTTGAGGTGGAGGTTCTGATTGGGGGTGTGATTTTTTTGCAAGATCCCCTTGCGCCTGAATCCGATCATGAATCAGAATAAAAATTAGATGGCGCTTGCGCGCTAGTAGCATTGGCCGTTGTGGTGCTTTGTGAGCCGTAGATTTCATCGCAAACGTGATGCATGAAAGAGAGACTGGTTATGGATTCTAAGATCAATCTTCCTGAGCAAGTTGCTGACGTTACCTCGGTGACCGCAGCGATCGTTTCTGCGTATGTGAGTGCGAACCGTGTCCAGCCGAACGAACTTCCGGAGATGATCCGCGTTGTTCATGCGGCTCTCTCTCAGCTTGGGCAGCCGATGGCTCCCGTTCAGCAGAAGCAGAAACAGGAGCCTGCGGTTGCGATCCGCAGGTCGGTCACGCCGGACTACATTGTCTGCTTGGAAGACGGCAAGAAGCTGAAGATGCTGAAGCGCCACCTTCGGACCACCTACGGCATGTCGCCCGAGGAGTACCGGGCCAAGTGGGGGCTTCCTGCCGAGTACCCGATGGTCGCTCCAAACTATGCCACGCGACGCAGCGAATTTGCCAAGCAGCTCGGCCTCGGTCGCAAGAAGGCGGCCTGAGGCGGGCAGGGTGGCCAGCCATGAACCCGTGGCTGGCCAGGTTGATGCCTGGGAAGCCGTCGAGGGTTTGCGCGCCACAGTATCGAAGGCGAGGACGCTAATTTTCCGTCCCGAATGACCCACCTCGGGTGGCTCGCCGATCCGGTTCGCGGACGCTCCTGTCCACCTATAATGCCGTCGCCTGCTGGGGCTCGAAACCTTTCCGGAGCCGCAGTCCAAGTTCTTTGATGAAATTTGCGCAAGGCTGCGCGTCCCTCCGGCTATCTGACGGCTGAACGCAGTGCATACCATGATATGCACGCTGAAGTTATGCGTATAGAAAGACGTTCGCAGAAATAGATTGAAACTGCCTCCCTGCTTTGACAGGTTGGACTACCTCTAATGGATAGTGCGCCAGCTACGGTTCTCAGCCATGCCAGCCCCCGCCGTAACCCAACCATCGGATGTTCCACGAGGCGCGGCGTTCCCGTTCGATTTTTCGGTGTCGGTAGACACGGCGATCTTCCCCAGGGAAGTTGTCCTTCGCACGTGTTACGCCTTCACCGACCGGTGCCACTGCTGGCTCGAGTCAGAGGAGGGCGCGCGTATCTTGGTCGGCTTCAGGCTCACGGCCCCATCGGCTGACCTGGATGCCATCAGGGGCGAGTTCGGGAACGCGCTGATCGACTTCGGCCTGCGCGCCAGCATCGAGGAGAAGACACGAGCCGTCCGTGAAGCCATCGTCACCGCGGCCCTGGCCGAGGCCAGCGCACCCGCACCGGCGAAGCGGTAGGAGGCCGGGTTGGCAGGGCGTCTCCCCTTTGCACCGCTGGCTGACTTCCAGTCGAAGGAACCGGGCTACCAACCGATGCCCTTCCGGTTCGCACGCATCCCGGGCGTCAATGGAAGGGTGCTGGTTACGTCCGAGGTCGGCGAGTTCGAGTTCCTGGACGAGGCAGACTTCGGAGCTTTCACGGCCGGGACGCTGAGTCCAGCCAGCGATACCTACGCGGACCTCCAAGGGAAGCATTTCCTTGCCGAGGGCGATCCCTCGACCACCCTCAGGATGGTCGCCGCGAAGTACCGAACCCGGAAGTCCTTCCTGAAGGGTGGACCGGCCCTTCACGTGTTCGTGGTGACGCTCCGGTGCGACCACAGCTGCCGATATTGCCAGGTCTCCCGGCAGACCGCCGACCAGGCACGATTCGACATGTCGGCCGAGACGGCCGCCGCGGCCATCGACCTGATGTTCCAGATGCCGTCGCCGTCCCTAACGGTTGAGTTCCAGGGTGGCGAACCCCTTCTTGCGTTCCCGCGCATCCGGCAGATCGTGGAAGCGATTGAGGAGCGCAATCGGGTCGAGGGTCGCTCCATCACCTACTCGATGACGTCGACCCTGCATCAGGCCGACGACGAGGTGCTGGAGTTCCTCCGCCGCCACAAGATCCAGCTTTCCACCTCGCTGGACGGTCCCGACGCCTTGCACGATGCCAACCGGCCCCGGCCCGGCCGGGAGTCCCACCGGCGCACCCTGGACGGTATCGGCCGCGTCCGGGCGGCTCTGGGCGAGCGCAGTCTCTCGGCGCTGACGACGCTTACCCGTGAGAGCCTGAAGCACCCCGAGGCGATCGTGGACGAATATGTCCGCCTTGGGTTCCCTTCCGCCTTCCTGCGGCCCCTCAGCCCGTTCGGCTTCGCCGCCAAGGCGGCGCAACGGATCGGCTACGGGATGGAGGAGTTCCTGCCCTTCTACGAAAGGGCGCTGGCCTACATCCTCGAGCTCAACCGCAAAGGCGTTGCGATCCAGGAGGCGTACACGGGCTTCCTCCTCAGCCATATCCTGACGCCGTTTCCGACCGGCTACGTCGACCTACGGTCGCCGACGGGCGCTGGTCTGGGCGCCCGGGTCTACAATTACGACGGCGGCGTCTACGCCTCCGATGAAGGTCGGATGCTGGCGGAGATGGGCGACCATAGCCTGCGGCTCGGCACCGTCCGCGACAGCCATGCCGAGCTCATGCAGTCCGAGGGCATGCAGCTGCTGCTCGCCACCGGCGTCGCCGAGGCGCTGCCCGGCTGCTCTGATTGCGCCTTCCTGCCTTACTGCGGCGCTGACCCGGTCTTCAACCTGGCGCGCGAGGGCGACCCCGTCGGCCATCGACCAACGAACGCCCACTGTGTCAAGCACACCGGCCTGTTCCGGATCCTGTTCCGCTACCTGGCCGAGGCCGACCCGCAGGTCATGAGGACCTTCACCTCCTGGGTGACCCAGCGGCCGGTCCAACGCCTGCCGAACGCGGAGGCTGCCTGATGCTTCCCCTTCACACACGAGCGGTGATCTCGGGGGCCCTGTCCCGGCCATTGCTGAAGGTCCTCGACCTCGCTGAGGCGTTGCGGGGAGACGTGCCTCATGAGCAGGTCGCCGTGCACCTGGATGAAGGCATCGACGTTGACACCGGCGTGCTGCGCGACCTGGGCTTCGCCGCGGTGATGCGGCCGGGTGCCTCCGACAGGCACCCAGACGATGTCCTCCCGGTCATCTGCGGGCTGAGCAATATCGACGTCGTGAATCCCGGCGACGTCATCCGGGTGCGGCAGGACAGCGGGCAGCTGAGCGTGCTCTACCGGCGCGGGGCGAACGCGAATTCCCTGTTCCTGACCGAGCAATGCAACAGCCGCTGCCTGATGTGCAGCCAGCCGCCGCGCAATGAGGACGACCTCTGGCGGGTTAGAGAACTCCTGGACCTCATCCCGCTCATCGACCGGGATCTGCCGCAGTTGGGTTTCACTGGCGGTGAGCCAACGCTGCTCGGCTCGCTGCTGCCGGAGCTTATCCGCGCCTGCAAGGCGGCGCTGCCGCGGACCGGCCTGCACATCCTGACCAACGGGCGCAACTTCGCCGACCCGGCCGTGGCCGACAGCGTCCATGAGGCAGCCGGGTGCGCAACCTGGGCGATCCCGCTCTATGCCACCGTGCCCTCCCGACACGATCATGTCGTACAGGCGGCGGGTGCCTTCGACGCGACGGTCAACGGCATCTACAATCTGGCCGAACGCGGGCACGCCATCGAGATCCGCTTCGTCGTGCATGCGCAGACCCTACCGCGCATGCAGCGCTTCGCGGAGTTCATCTGGCGGAACATGCCGTTCGTCAGCCACGTCGCTTTCATGGGACTGGAGCCGATGGGCTTCGCGAAGGTGAACCGGAATCTGCTGTGGGTGGATCCGTTGGACTATGGTCCGGCGCTGGCCGAGGCGGCTTGGCACCTCCAGGACCGCGGCATCACGACGTCGATCTACAACGTCCCGCTCTGCGTCCTGCCCGAGGCCGCTTGGTCGCTGGCGTGTCAGAGCATCTCCGATTGGAAGAACATCTACGACCCGGCTTGCGAGGGGTGCTCGATGCGGCCGCGCTGCTGCGGGTTCTTTGCGTCGCATGGCCCGGCATGGCGAAGCCGAGGCATCAGGGCATTCAGGTTCGAGGAGGCAGCGGAATGAAGAAGAACTGGGCCGAATACCTGAAGCAGGTGCTGGGGTGGACGGCTCCGACGGCGGCCACCCTGTCGAGCATCTGGTCGCCTGCGCAGGCAGGGCCGCTGCCGGTCCTATTGCCCGAGGCGCACCCGTCGAACACCCGGCTTCAGCCGCTGACCTTCGTGATGCCGAACCGGATGGAAGGCCCGGAGATCTACGTCGGTCACCGCAGCCATTCCAGCCACCGGAGCCACAGCAGCCATCGGTCGCATTATTCGAGCGCGGGCGGTTACACGTCGCCGTCCTATTCGGCGCCAGTCTATTCGCCTCCGCCGCCTCCACCCCCGGCCCCGGTCTACAGTGCTCCCTCCACGGTGACGACGCCGTCCTGGTCCAGCCCATCGAAGATGACGACCGCCCCTTACCAGCCGCCTGCACCGGCGTCCGGTTCGGCTTCTTCAGGAACCACAGCAGCGCCTCGAGCAAGCCAGCAGGACGCCATCGCGATGACGATGCGGGTCCAAGTCGAACTGATGAGGCTCGGCTACTACAAGGGCAAAATTGATGGGAAAATGGGACCGGGGACCAAGGAGGCGGTGCGGGCGTTCCAGCGGGCTGAGGGGCTGGCAGTCACGGGAGTGATGGATAATGCGACCCTGGGAAAGTTAGGGATTTCTAGCTAAAGGTACGAGGATTAACAAAAGACTTGGACGGGAAGCTAATATTTCAGAGTGAATATTTTCGCTTCCTAACTAGAACCACGACAAAAAGGAGGATTATATGGTCACTGTAAATATTACTATTGTCCCTGATGCTCCGCATGAGGCGCTCCATCAGCGCCAACTATTCTACAGAAGTATGGCTTATAATACTCCGGGTCAGCGCCCCGGATACGATAGGTCTTTCAATCATGCAAATCATGGATTTTGCTTCTATGGCAGTGACGGAAATAATGATGTGGAAATTGAAGTGTCTTTAAGGACGCTTTTTGAGTGGGACAGATATACGCAGAAGAGGAAAGCTTCTTTTTTAACAATGTACCCCGTCATAAGAAAATACTTGCTTGAAAAACGGACGATAGATATAGTCAGCATTGTCAAGACCTACCGATCTGAACAGGTCAGCGGACATCGGGACACGTACAATTGCTATGAGCCCGCTCCATCAATCTATCAAGAAATGCGCGCGCTTTTTCCTTGACAGTTGGTGAGCTTTCGAGCGTGCGCCATTTGCGGTCTGCGAGTGGATGGTCAGGCATAAACGCTCTCCACATTATTCTGCATTTGCGAGTACGCTGACGCACACATAGGATTAACAGTAGGCGGCCGGTGTGTGTTTCCATTGACAGGATTCAGCTTTCGGGAAATCGGCATCGGCTTGCCATGAAATCCACAAAGGCGCGGACCCGGGCTGGCAGCGGACTGACACCGCCGAGATAGACGGCGTGGATGTCCTCACTGCCGCCGGGATGCACATCCTCCAGCACCGGCATCAGCGCACCAGAAGCGATGTCGGCGTCCACCTGGAAATGTGCCAGTCGCGCCAACCCGACGCCACCCAGCGCGAGCAGGCGCGCGGCCTCCCCGTCGCTCGCTCGTGCGATGATAGGCGGCATGTGCTCCTCGATCCCGTTGTCGGTCCGGAAGGGCCAGCCGCCGATAGTCCGCGGGAAGGTCCAGCCGATTCCCTTGTGCCGGGCGAGGTCGCCAGGGTGTCTCGGTGTTCCATGCTGCTCCAAGTAAGCGGGAGAGGCGATCACAACCATGCGGGTGCTACCCAGCTTGCGGATCATCAGGCTGGAATCTCGCAGTGGCCCGGTCCGGATCGCAACGTCGGCCCGCTCCTCCATCAGGTCGACCACCGCATCCGACAGCACGAGGTCGATGGTGACACCGGGATGGTTGGCCAGGAACTCGGGCACCAGCGGTATCAGGTAGCGCATACCGAACGGAACGTTGCTGTTGACGCGCAGGTGTCCACGCGGCGTTGCACCGGCCGAGGCTTCTCGCTCGGCCTCCTCCATCTCTCCCAGGATCCGCACCGCGCGGGCGTAGAAGGCCTGGCCTTCAGGCGTCAGGCTGAGGCGGCGCGTCGACCTGTGGATCAGCCGCGTGCCCAGCCGTGTCTCCAGCCGCGTGATGAGCTTGCTGACGCCCGATGGCGTGAGGCCGCAGGCATGGGCCGCCGCGGTGAACCCGCCGAGATCGACGACCCGCGCGAAGACCTCCATCTCGGCCGCCCGGTTGACATCCATCCGCGTCACGACGATGACCCCGCGTCACAAGTCCTGAGACCAGAGGCAGCCTAATTCATAGCTGCTCCGTCGGCTATATCCTTGGCAGGCGGCCGCCCCACCGCCCACCGCCACAGCCTCGATCACGAAAGGACAAGACATGGAGTACCGGACACTCGGCGCCTCGGGCCTCAAGGTGCCCGCGCTCAGCTTCGGGACGGGCACCTTTGGCGGCAAGGGGCCGTTGTTCTCGGCTTGGGGGAACAGCGACGTCGATGACGCCCGGCGGTTGATCGACATCTGCCTTGAAGCTGGCGTCACGCTCTTCGACACCGCCGATGTCTATTCAGACGGCGGCTCGGAGGAGGTGCTCGGCGCCGCTATCCGCGGGAGGCGCGAGAAGGTACTGATCTCGACCAAGACCGGGTTGCCGATGGGCGACGGGCCGAACGACGCCGGTCTTTCCCGCCATCGGCTGATCGGCGCCGTGGAGGCGGCGCTCCGACGACTTGGGACGGACTACATCGACCTGCTCCAACTACACGCCTTCGACGCCTTCACCCCGGTGGAGGAGGTCCTGTACACGCTGGACACGCTCGTCCGTGCCGGGAAGGTTCGCCATGTCGGCGCCTCGAACTTTGCGGGTTGGCAGCTGATGAAGTCGCTCGCCATCGCCGACCGCCATGGCTGGCCGCGCCATGTCGTGCATCAAGTCTACTATTCGCTGACCGGGCGTGACTATGAATGGGAGTTGATGCCCCTTGGCCTTGATCAGAAAGTCGGCGCGCTGGTCTGGAGCCCGCTCGGCTGGGGCAGGTTGACCGGAAAGATCCGTCGTGGTCAGCCGATCCCCCAGGGCAGCCGCCTCCACGACACCGCACAGTGGGGGCCGCCTGTCGACGAGGAGCGCCTCTACCGCATCGTCGACGCGCTCGACGCTGTGGCGGCCGAGACGGGGCGCAGCGTTCCTCAGGTAGCTATCACTTGGCTGCTCGCGCGGCCGACCGTCTCCTCGGTGATCGTCGGCGCCCGCAACGAGGCGCAGCTGCGGGACAATCTGGGTGCCGTTGGCTGGAAACTCGAACCCGGCCAGATCGCGCGTCTCGATGCGGCCAGCGACGTGATGCCTGCCTACCCCTATTACTCGTACCGCACGCAGGAGGGGTTTGCCCGGCTCAATCCGATGCCCGTTTAAGGTATTGGGATGCTCCTGGCGGCGTCTTCCGTCGGAATGGTGCCGACAAGCACAGACCCCGCGATGCGCGTCCAGTGTGGATGCCATCCGGTCGTCAACAGCAGCGCCCCGGTGGTGCGCATGGCCTCTTCGCCAATGACGGCGGAAGCCGCGGTCGTGATCCTGTGGGCACCGAAGCCCGCAGTCCAATCATGGCGATCAACTGGTGCTTGCTGTACCGACGGCCAATCCGAAGATTTGCTCGCAAGGAATGTGATGCATCCCTGTTGAGGTTAGGGCGCCCTCGCCAACCGCCTTTACCGAAAACAGTCGTCAGGAGCACCCCCATGTCCAAAGAAGCATTGAAGGATCTCCTCATCGAGGAGCTTCAGGATGCATACAGTTCCGAGACCCAAATCCTCGAGGCGCTGCCTGCGATGGCGGACGCGGCGTCATCTCCTCAGCTGAAACAGGCATTCCAGACCCACCTCAAGGAGACGGATGGGCAGGTAAAGCGTCTGGAGCAGATCTTCCAGATCCTCCAGGCTGACCCCGCGGGCAACACCTGCGAGGCGACCCAGGGGCTGATCGAGGAGGCCGAGGAGATCATGGAGCAGAGGCTCTCGCCGGAGGTTCTCGATGTCGCCCTGATCATGGCCGCCCAGAAAGTCGAACATTACGAGATCGCCAGCTACGGCTCCCTCAGGACGCTGGCGGAGACGTGCGGGATGACGGACGTCGCCAAGCTGCTCGATGAGACGCTCAGCGAGGAGAAGGCAACCGATGAGAAGCTGACCCAGCTTGCCGAGGGCGAGGTCAATCAGCGCGCCTTCAAGGCGGCGTGACCGGTCGGCGGCGGCCGTGCTGATGCGCGGCCGCCGCTTGCCACCATGGTGCCTTGCTCAGCGCAGGGCGGCGAAAGGGTGCGCGCGTAGCCTATCGGTCTGTCTCGCGGTGGCCGGATGGCCATAATCCACGCTCTCGCTGATGTGCTCAGCCCCGCAGGCGTCCTCCCGCCGGTGCTTTGCGATCCCAGCGATGTGACGACGCCAGGGGCAACTTGGATCGGGTGCTCATTTGGGAAGAAGGGCGCAATGATCCAATTGTTGTATTGATCGAGTGGTAGGCATTCCCGAAATCTCCATGCAGAGCAAACCCGGCACACGGGCCACCATGTACGCGCTCCGCCTCAATGAACAGGAGCTTCGCCGCCATAAGCTCCGCAATGTGATGCAATCCATCCTGCTGGTTGGCAGCCTGACCCTGCTTGCCGCGACCATCGGCTGGCTGCTCTTCGGACCAGCAGGGATCCTGTGGGTTATCATCCTCATCGCCATGGCGCTGGCGTTCAGCCCCACCATTTCACCCCAGGTCATCCTGAAACTTTACGGCGCCCGCCGCCTTCGTCGATCCGAGATTCCGGAGGTTCAGGACGCGCTCGCGGCTTTGGCCCGGCGGGCTGGGCTGCCCAGTATCCCCGAACTGCATTACCTGCCAACGCCGGTGCCGAATGCGTTTGCCGTTGGCTCCGCGAGCAGCAGCGCCATCGTCCTGACGGACGGCCTCCTGAGAGGCATGAACCTGCGCGAGCTCGTCGGCGTCCTGGCCCACGAGGTTAGCCATGTCCGGAACCATGACCTGTTCATCATGGGGCTGGCCGACATCATCAGCCGGGTCACGGGAGCCATGGCGACCAGCGGCATCATCCTGCTGTTCTTTAGCCTGCCGTTGGTGCTGGCGGAGCAGGTTGGGTTCCCCTGGCTATTGATTGCCCTGCTCTTCGGGGCACCCACCATCAACACGCTCATCCAACTCACCCTGTCCCGAACACGGGAGTTCGACGCGGACCTGGATGCGGCGGCGATCACCGGGGACCCTGCGGGTCTGGCCTCCGCTTTGGCCAAACTCCAGCGCTACGATCCGGGCTTCTGGGAGCGCATGCTGTTCCCTGGTCGGAGGAATCCCCACCCGTCCGTGTTGCGTACCCATCCGGCTACCGAAGAGCGTATCGAGCGCCTTCTCTCGCTTCAACAGGTCGAATCACTTCGACCGGCTTTCGAGGCACGGTCGATCACGGTCCCTGGTCACCTCGCGCCGCCAACCCATCGACCGCGCTGGCGTGCGTCCGGGCTTTGGCATTGACCGCCATCCTTTTCGTCCCCGCGCCATAAACCGAACAGCGCGGTCTTGTGCGGCCATGGCGCCGGGCCCAGGTGTGAATTGCTTGAACCCTGAAAGGACTCAGCCCTCGTCATGATCGACTTGCACCGGCCCTGCCTCGACTGCCAACCCTCATTGAGGTGCGAGACGACGCGGGCGCAGACACCGTGCTGACGGGACTTCCGGATTTCGCGGCCTATGGGGCCGCGCTCGCGACCTTCATCGAAACGCACGCGGACTGGGCCGAAGTCATCATCTTTTTGATGGCGTTCGCGGAGGGACTGACACTCGTCGGGCTTCTCATTCCTGGCGTCGTCATGCTGACCGCGAGTGGCGCGCTTGTTGCCGCGGGTGTTCTCGATTTTTGGTCGGTCTATTTGGCGATCGCGGGCGGCGCCATCCTGGGAGACGCCACGTCCTACTGGCTGGGCCGCCGCTACGGTGAGCGCATGTTCCGCCTGTGGCCCCTCAGCAAGCATCCCGAACTGCGCGGCCGTGGCGAAGCCTTCTTTCTTCGGCATGGCAGCAAGAGCGTGTTCCTGGCACGCTTCATCGGCCCGTTGCGTGCGGTGGTGCCGACAACGGCTGGCATGATGGCGATGCCCCATCGGAAGTTTCAGACGTTCAACGTCCTGTCGGCCGTGATCTGGGCACCGCTGCTGATGTCGCCGGGCCATCTTGCCTGGACCGGTTACGACATGAGTGGAGTAAATGGCCGTGCTACACCGGCTGCCGATGGTAACGTGGGACATGGTGCGGCAAAGTCCTGCGCACCCGCTCCACCCGTCGAGGGCTCGCCGGAAAGAACGGGTTGTTAGCCTCCATCCTTCGGTCTCGCGACGATGCTCCTGTTCGAGATCGGATCGCTGCTTTCGGCTGCCCAACCTTAACTAAGCCGATCACGGTTCAGGCGACCTATCGAAAGTCCCTCGTCTGCGGCCTGATGCCGGACCCTAGCCGCAGATCGGGATCGTACATCTCCTTCGCCTGCGGCATCTGCCGACCAGCTATCCCAGTTCCGACCTCGTCGGACCGACACGGCCGCAGTGGCATCGGCTCCCCTCGGTTGCCGATGGACCGCAGCAGGTCCGTCTGGTCGGTCAACCGCTCAGCAATCAGGTGGATGACCTCGCCTTCGACCTGAACACGGCCCTTCACCGCCATCATGCTGGCGCTCAGGACGACACCGCGCTGTTGCTCGAACAGCTGTCGCCAGACGATGATGTTAGCGATGCCGGTTTCGTCCTCGAGCGTGATGAAAAGCACCCCGTTGGCCGATCCTGGCCTCTGACGCACCAGCACCAAGCCGGACACGGTCACCCGGCGTCCATCCCGTGTGCGGGTGAGGTCGGTGCAGGGGATGATCCCCTGGCGTCGGAGATCCCCGCGCAGGAACAACACCGGATGGCTGCGCAAGCTGAGGCCGGTCATCGTGTAATCCTCGACCACCTCGCTGCCTGCGCTCATGTGCCTGAGGGCGACCTCCGGCTCATCAGCCTCCCGCTCGGCCCCGGCGGCCGCGAAAAGCGGCAGGGCCTCATCTCGGAGCGCCCGGATGGCCCATGTCGCCTCCCGGCGCCTCAGGCCAAGGTTTGCGAACCCATCGGCGGCGGCCAATTGGCGCAGCGCCGCCACCGGCACACCCGCTCGGCGCCACAGGTCCTCGACGCCGCCATAAGGCCGGTCCTCGCGGGCGGAAACGATCCCGGCCGCAGCCGCGTTGGCCAGCCCCTTGACCATCCGAAAACCAAGCCGGACGGCCAGCCTGCCGTCCGCCATCGGCTCCAGGATGCAGTCCCAGCGTGAGGCGTTGACGTCGACCGGCCGTACCTCGACGCCGTGCTCCCGCGCATCCCGGACGATCTGGGCGGGTGCATAGAAGCCCATCGGCTGCGCATTCAGGAGGGCGGCGCAGAACACCTCGGGATGGTGGCACTTCATCCAGCTGCTGGCGTAGGCGATCAGGGCGAAGGAGGCCGCGTGGCTTTCCGGGAAGCCGTAGCTGCCGAAGCCTTCCAACTGCTTGAAGGTCGCCTCCGCGAAGTCCTGGGTGTACCCGCGCGCCACCATGCCGTTGACCAGCTTGTCGCGGAAGGCCGAGACGCCGCCGGTGAACTTGAAGGTGGCCATCGACTTCCGCAACTGGTCGGCCTCGCCGGGGGTGAAGCCTGCGCATTCGATGGCGACCCGCATCGCTTGCTCCTGGAACAGCGGCACCCCCAGGGTCGGCCCCAGAACGGCTTCGAGCTCGAGTTTCGGGTATTCCACCGGCTCCAGTCCCTCGCGACGGCGCAGGTACGGATGCACCATATCGCCCTGGATCGGACCCGGCCGGACGATGGCCACCTCGATGACCAAGTCGTAGAAAGTCCGCGGCTTGATCCGCGGCAGCATGGCCATCTGCGCCCGGCTCTCGATCTGGAAGACGCCCAGGGTGTCGGCCTTCCTGATCATCGCGTAGGTCGCCGGGTCCTCAGCCGGAATACTGGCCAAGCCCAACCGGATGTTCTTGTGCTCATCGAGGAGTTCGAAGGCTCGACGCATGCAGCCGAGCATGCCGAGGCCGAGGACGTCGACCTTCATGATGCGAAGGACGTCGATGTCGTCCTTGTCCCATTCGATGACCTGTCGGTCTTCCATAGCAGCGGGTTCAATGGGGACGAGTTCGTCGAGCCTATCTTGGGTCAACACGAAGCCACCTGGGTGCTGTGAAAGATGCCTCGGCGTGCCCATCAGCTGTCGGGCAAGCTCCAGGGTCAGCCTGAGACGCCGGTCCCCCAGGTTCAGCTTCAGTTCGGCCGCGTGCTGCTCGTCGACGCCTTCGTCGGACCAAGCCCATATCTGTCCGGCCAGCGCGGCGGTGACGTCCTCGGTGAGCCCCATGACCTTGCCGACGTCGCGGATGGCACCCCGCGCCCGGTACCGGCTGACCACGGCGGTCAGGGCGGCGCGGTGCCTTCCGTAGGTCTCGTAGATCCATTGGATCACGATCTCGCGGCGATCGTGCTCGAAGTCGACGTCGATGTCGGGCGGCTCTCTGCGCTCTGCCGATACGAAGCGTTCGAACAACAGGTTGTGGCGCTCGGGATCAATGCTGGTGATGCCCAGGACATAGCACACGGCCGAGTTGGCCGCCGACCCCCGTCCTTGGCACAGGATGCCGCGCGACCGGGCGAACCGGACGATGCTGTGGACGGTCAGGAAGTAGGGCGCGTAGCCCAGCTGGCCGATGAGCCGCAACTCGTGCCGGAGCACGGCCTGGACCTTCTCCGGCACGCCATCGGGATAACGGTCGGCAACGGCCGACCAGGTCAGCTGCTCCAACGATTGCTGCGCCGTTAGGCCTGGAATTACCACCTCCTCAGGATATTGGTACCGGAGTTCGGACAGGCAGAAGCGGCAGCGGTCGACGATCTCCAGCGTGCGGGCCACCGCCTCCGGGTATTTGCCGAACAGGCGCGCCATCTCCGCCGGGGGCTTGAGATGGCGGTCGGCGAAGCGCTCTTTCTTGAACCCGGCATCGTCGATGGTGCAGCCCTCGCGGATGCATGTGACGACATCCTGCATGATCCGGCGCTCCGGCGCGTGATACAGGACGTCGTTGGTCGCCACCGTCGGCACGCGCAGCGCGGCCGCCATTGTCGTCAGCTGATGCAAGCGCATGGCATCGCCCGGCCGCCGACGGAGGGTCAGCGCCATGTAGCAACGGCCGGGATAGATGCGGCGCAGCCGCTCCAGCTGCTGGGTGCAGTGCTCGTCCGCTTCGTCCGGCACCAGGATGGTGAGCAGCCCCTCAGCCCAGCCCGCCAAGTCCTCCCAGGTGAGCTCGCAGCCTCCTTTGCCAGCCCGGGCCTTGCCGACGGTCAGCAGGCGGCAAAGGTGCCCGTAACCCGCCCGGTCCATGGGATACAGCAGCAACGCGGTGCCGTCGCTCAGGTCAACCCGAGAGCCGACCACCAGCCGCACGCCGGTCTGCCGTGCCGCCTCGTAGGCGCGCACGATTCCCGCCAGCGAATTCCGATCGGTAAGTCCGAGCGCTGGGATCCCCAGGGCCGCGGCCTGTGCGAACAACTCCTCCGCCGATGAGGCGCCGCGCAGGAAGCTGAAGTGGGTGGTCACCTGGAGCTCCGCGTATGCCGCGTTCGAGGAGCCAGGACGACAATCCGCCCCGGTCATCCAAACAGCCCATGGATGAACCAACGTATCGGACCGATGTCCGGGGATCCTTCCCAGGACCTATAGAGCCAGAAGCGCTCGCCCGCATGGTCCTCGACGGCGTAGTAGTCGCGCGCGGCCGCCATCTCGCGGTCGCGCCGCCACCATTCCCCATGGATGCGCTCCGGACCATCGGCGCGCTTCACGAGCCGCCGGACACCCCGCCAGGTGAAAGCCATCGGCGGGTGATCAGGCATCAGGGCCAGCGTCTCGATCGGCTCCGGCGGCGACAGAAGCCGTCCCGGCCGTGGCCATTGCGTTGGCCAGCCAGTCGGCACCGGCGGTGCCAGGGCCGGGATGCGTATAACCGACCGCTCGGGGACATCGCTCTCCACCGGTGCGCACCGATAAAGCCGGTTATGGCCGATTCGGTTGCCTAGGACATCCACCAGCCCGGCAATGGAGGCCGTGTCATCGGTCGGCACGAGATCGGCTCCGGCGGCCAGCAGGCGGCCGACCTCCTCGGCCGTTAAGGGCTCGGCAAGCGTGGCCGTCAAGATGGCGTTTTCGATGCCGAACCCAGGGTCGACCTTATCGACACGCTCGACCAACAGACGGATGAGGTGCGCCGCGCTGCGGACCGGCTTGGTCGTCCCGACCCGGATGGCCTGCATCGTTCCATCGACCCGATGCCAGAGCAGGTCCAGCGTTCTGGCGCCCAGCCCCCGTTGCTCCAGCTGCTCGCAGAGGTCCGTCACCAGCGCCACGATGACGGCCTGGAGTGCCTCAGCCGTGCTGATGGGTTCGACCAGGCTGCGGCGGGCCTGGACACTCTCGGACGGGATAACGGGTACGATCGGTTCGGTGACGCGGCCGAAGATCTGGTCCAGCCGTCGGCCGGGGAGCGGGCCGAACCGATGGGCCAGCGGCGCGCGGGGCGTTGCCTCCAGGTCACCGATGGTCTCGAAGCCCAGACGCCGGAGTTCCATCGTCATCTCTGGCGGCAGCCGCAGGGCGGCGAGCGGCATGGCGGGCACGGTCTCCAGCGCATCGTCCAACACACACACAGGCCGGTGGCCAAAGCGCGCGATGGCATTGGCGGCGCCCGGCGTACCGGCGACCGCGGCTCGTGAGGCGACGCCCATTGCAGCAAGGCGGCCGACCAAGTCATCGAGCAGCTGGCGCTCGCCGCCCATCAGATGGCTGGCGCCGGTGATGTCGATCCACAGGCCGTCCGGCAGGTCGACTGACACCATCGGGCTGTAGCGGAGCGCCCACAGCGCCAGCCGGTGCAGGCCCTCGGCGTCGGCCTCGGGATCGGCGTCGGCGACCATCAGGTCTGGTACCATTGCCCGCGCATGCGCGAGCGGGATGCCCCGTCGCAGGCCGAGCCGATGGGCGGCCATGTCCACGGCCGTGATGATGCGCTGGGCGCCGGTCGACGCGACGACGAAGGGCTTGTCGGTCGGCTCGTCGGTGTCAGGCGCCGATCCGGAGCCCGACCCGCCGTAGCGGTTCTTCGACAAGCGTGCCCTGGCGCGAAGCCGATCCGTCGGCCAGGTTGGCAAGTAGACCGAGACGACCCTCCTCATCGCAGCCCTCCATGTCCCACTCACCGGTCCCACCGCCACGACACCGCACCAGTTCCACTCGCCATCGCCTTCGGCCGATACCCGGCGCTGGCAGCGGGCTGGATGGCAGGGCCGAAATACGCCATCGGGTGACGGCGGCCGTAGGCTGGCCGACCTCGGCGGCTGCCGCGGCCGGGCTGCGCCACCGGCGCAGGATGATGGCTGTGACCCCAGAGTGCTCGGCGGCGATCTGCATGCGTCTGGACGCCACCATCGGCAGCTTGGCGAGTTCGCCGACCACGGCGGCCAGCCCGCGGTGGTGCAGGCCCTCTTCGACCAGCAGAGCCAGCGTCTTCTCATCCGGCGCCTCGGCGTAGATGACCCGGTTTGGGTTCAGGCCGACCTGGGAGAGCGCCGGGGCGAACAGGTCCGATGCCCGCAGACACCAGAGCACCGGCCCTGTCATCCTGGACAGGATGCCTGCGACGAAAAGCGTGGCCGCCGCAGCGTGGATCACTCCCAGGTCGCCGCCCTCGGCCACCTCGTGCACGGCCCCCAACGCCAGCCCGCCGCTTGGCAGCCGATCGTTGATCTCGGCGAGCCCGAATGGGAGCACGCGCATGACGCGCCGCTCGCCGCGTTCCAACTGGCGGATGCGGTTGCGTAGGTCCTGAAGGGCAGGTCGAGGGGACTGGTCAGGATACATGTCTCTTGAGACAGGTCGGGAAGGATTATGTTCCCTTTTTGTTCCTCAGAAGCCGGACATAAGTCAAGACCAAGCCTGCCTCGGCCAAGTTTTGGGCAACGGCGCCAGGTTGCTCCGCATTCCTGGGGATGAACATGGAGCCAGCTTCAGGAGCGGAATCCCGGTGCGAAGAGCCGTATCTCTGGTGGGAGGTCGGAATCCAGGCGTCCATGGTCGATGCCGGGGCAGCACCTGATGAGGAGATAAAAGGCGAAGAAGGCTTATGGATTATCGCGGATGGATTGCTGGGTACCGAGCGACTCGGATCCAGCCATCGCCGCTCATTCGGTGATGTTGATGTTGCTGCCCCTAAAGCCAGAGTGCCGACCCTCTAAAGAGCGTCCAGAACTAGAACCACACCTTCACCGGACAATGGTCCGAGATGTTCGCAGTGGGATCGGCAACTACCTCCGGATACCGCTCAAACCGGAAGTCGACCTTGATGTCATCCTTGATGCCGATGGGCCTTGACGTTACCTCGTCTTCCTCAAAATGCGTCCAGGTGACTTGACGAGGAAGCGTTTTTCCGCCTTCGCCCAACTCTCGGTAGCCCAAGCCACGCCGTTCGATGTGAGGTGGCCTGCCCATATTTGCCTGTATGGCGATGCGTCCGGCCAAGGTACGGGAAGCCAGAACGAAGTCGATCTTCGAAACCCGATTGCGGCCGCGCCAATAGTAAGTCCAGTTGTCGCCGGGTAGGTGTGCCTCGAGCACATCGGTCAGGTGTGGGGACCCGACAATCGGGGCGATGTAGGGGCTGGCCGCTACATCGTTGAAGTCTCCCACCACTGCATAGAGAGCAGAGTCGTGACGCCCGGCGAACCGCTCATCGACATGACGGGCGACCGCTTCGGCCTGAGCAAGTCGACGTCCGTGGCTGAGGCGAATGCTGTTCACCCGTTCCTCGTCCGTGGCCTCACCCTCATGCATCACCAGCTTTGACTTGAAGTGGTTGACGAGCAAGGTGAGCGGTTCACCGCTGTCCAGCAGGACAGTAACCTCCAGGCAGTCGCGGCTGAAGACGCGCAGACCGTCCGCTCCCACTTGGTCGAGGTGGGTGCGGATTTCGACTATGGGAAACCGGGACAGCAGGCCGACATCGATATTCCGTGGATCGTAGCCATCGATCAGCAGCCGATAGGGGTAAAAGTTCCCGAAGTAGTTCTCGTTGAGCAGGCGTATGGCATCCAGGTTCTCGACCTCTTGAAGGCAGAGGATGTCAGGGAGTTTCCCATCTGGCTCCCGCAAGGCACGGTCGGCAAGTACGCGGCGCTTCTCGTCCCACACGAAGAAGTTTCCAGCGCCGAGCTTTTTGAAAGGCTTCTCTGGCAGATAGCCAATCGTTGCCACCTCAGTGGCTTCAATCTGCGATTTCCGGGAAGTGTCACCTGGAAAGGTGCTTTGGAACTTATAGCGAAGGAAGAAATTGTTGGCGTTGAACGTCGCAAACGTCGGCATGATACCTCCGTGCAATCGGACGCTGGAATCGCTCGACAACCCTAGCACGACTGGCAAGTTGTTTTGATGACAATCTCCATGGACGACTTCAAGAGCGATGACGTGTCGGCTCTTCCGGCCGAGCGTCATGTGCTGGGGTAACGGTGGAGCAGCGTTTCAAATCAGCCTGCTGACCATCTTCGCCCTCAGGGTTTGCCGATGTCAGCCTAACGGCGCGGAACGGTGCAATGATCGGTACGACCATCCAATGCTCTTCTGCTGTCCACCGAAGCCGTGCGCAGCATACTGGAAGGAGCAAAGTCAGGTCTCCGAGGTCTGCATCGGTGTACCGGGCGCTTCCATGCATTGACGGTTTAGCGCTCCGCAGCATCAGGTGACGAGAGGACTGACTTGGCTCCCTTGGCATGAACTCGTGCGAAAAGGGTGCAACCGTCTAAGAGGGTAGGGCGGCCGAAATGCCACAGTGTGTCGCCGCCTCCCGGTGAGTGGAGGCAATTCCGTTATCGAACCGCCATGTGAGTTGGGATCGCATTGACGGGAGGAAGGAATGGCCGACTGCCTGGACATCCTGGTTGCCGAGGACGATCCCTGCATCGCCGCGATGCTGGCCGATATCCTGGACGACCTGGGGCATCGCGTCGTCGGTGTCGTGGACACCGCCGAGGGTGCGATCGACCTCACCGCCGGTAAAGCTGTTGATGTAGCGGTGATCGACGTCTGGCTGGCCCATGGCTCCAACGGCCTGACCGCCGTGCGACACCTGACCGGCCGGAACGGCATTCCCGTGATCGTGTGCAGCGGGCATGCGGCCGCCCAGGACGCCTTGGCCGCCGGTGCCATCGCCTTTCTGGAGAAGCCGTTCCGGATCGCCGACCTGGAGCGCGCGTTAGAACTGGCGATGGATCCCGGTGCGCTGGCGGATGCCACGGCGACCGCTGCGAAGGCAAGGATGCCGATAGCCCACGCACTGTCGCCCTCCGTTCGGTAGTCACGCCTCGGGTGTTTCGTTGATTGGCCGCCGGTCAAACCAGGGCCGGAGCGCGTCTATCTGGGATCGAGCAGGTCTTCATGGGGCCGATGCGGGTCAAGTTCCGCCGTTGGTTGAACTGGGCACATGGCCCAAGCGTTCTACAGGTCCCGGTCCGGCTCAGGAGAGCATGAGTGCAGACAGACCTGAACTCGCCCGCGCCTTCGGTAGACAGTGCTGACCGCCGAACCCAGTTGGCTGCCGACCGAACCGTTTTCGCCGCGGAGCGAACCTACGCTGCGTGGGTCCGCACGGGTCTGGCAGGCTTGGCCAGCGGCGTCGGAGCCAAGAAGCTGCTGGAAGGAGTCGTTCCTGAATGGATGATCTGGGGAACCGGCTCTATCCTCGTCGCCTTCAGCGCGTTCTGTTTCGGTGCGGCCGTATGGCGCCAACTGTTCGCAGGGCCGCCGCCACCGCACCCTGACACGCCCCGCATTCCTCCAGCGCTGCTCATCGGAGTGAATGGGTTCCTGATGCTTGTTGCCTTCAGCGCGCTCGTCGGGATCTGGTTCGGAAGGACCGGTGGGAATTGAACAGCATGCAGTTCCCGGACAACATCCGGCTTCAGGAAGGCAGGGCCGGACCGGCGCAATGACATGAGCCTCAATGCATCGGGGCAGCCGGGCAACGTCGACCGGGTTCTCGCCCGCACGTGCTGGAAGCCATCCGCCCATTCTACGGCTGGCCTCCATCGCCTCAAGCGGCTTCCTAATCTTGTGTCCGCGTCAAGGTGTGCTGACAGGACGATGGTCCCTGATTCGCGCGGGAACGGAAGCCGGTGCTCCAGGAGGCCCGGTTCAGTTGGGGAAAACTTAGCCATCTGACGAAGTTTCCGCTTGCACCAGCGACGCCCCAACAATACTTAGCAATATGGCTAAGTATGGACCTGATCTCTCGCTGCTCTTCCACGCGCTCTCGGATCCGACGCGACGGTCGATCCTGACCCGGCTCGCCGGAGAACCCGCGCGCGTAACGGATTTGGCCGGTCCCACCGGGCTGAGTCTGCCCACGGTGATGCGGCACCTTTCGGTGCTGGAGGAGGCCGGGTTGATTTCCACCTCCAAGGATGGGCGGACGCGGACCTGCGCCATCGTGCCGGAGGCCCTGGATCCGGTGCGGACATGGCTGGACGAACACCGGGCCATATGGGAGGCCCGCCTCGACCGGCTGGATGCATTTGTGATGAACGCCATGAAGGAGCGCAAAGAATGATGTCGAACGGGGATACGACCAGCACGGCGCCGGATAAAAGGAAGGATCGCTTTGCGATGCTGACCTTCGAGCGGGACGTGGCCGCGCCGCTATCGGTGCTGTGGCATGCGTGGACGGCCCCGGCCGCGCGGATGGTATGGGCCGCCCCCACGCCTTCGGTCACCGTCGAGTTTCTCGAGGCCGACAGCAGGGTGGGAGGACGTGAAGTCTCGCTCTGCAAGGCGGAGGGGCAGTCGGACATCCGATGCGAGGTTGGCTGGCTGGAATTGCAGCCTACGATGCGCAGCGTGAATTACGAGGTGGTTTCGTCCGAGGGCGTGACGCAGTCGGCTGCGCTGGTGACGGCGGACTTCTCCGGCACGGGCAAGTGCAGCCGGTTGGTCGTGACGGTGCAGCTTTCCTCGCTGGCCGAGAACATGGAGGCCGGGTACCGGCAAGGCTTTGGCGCGGGACTGGACAATCTCGCGGGCGTGGCCGAGCGGACCATGGTGCTCGAGCGCGTGATACAGGCACCTCGGACCCTGGTCTGGGGTGCGTGGATGAATCCCGAGACGCTGCCGCAATGGTGGGGGCCGGACGGCTTCTCCTGCCGGACGACGCGGATTGATCTGCGAGCGGGCGGCGAATGGGTCTTCGACATGATTGCGCCGGATGGAACGGTCTTCCCGAACCACCATCGGTACGGAGAGGTCCGACCCGAGGAGAGAATCGGCTACACGCTTCTCTGGGGCGAGAACGGGCCGAAGCATGCCGACGCCTGGGCCTTGTTCGAGGATCTGGGTGGAGCAACGAAGGTAACGTTGGGTATGGTGTTCACCACAGCTGCTGAGTTCCAGGATGCGAAGGGTTTCGGTGCTGAGGAACTGGGGCAGCAAACTTTGGGCAAACTGGAACGCTTCGTCGCATCTCGCTGAAGCGCTGCGGCTTCCCGTCGCCTCGACCTGGGCTTGTCGAGACGGGCGGACCTGGAAAGGCGCCGCGCTCCGGACGATCGGCGGCCAAGGGGCGCCAAGGGGCGCGGCCGCCATCACCTGAGAACAACCGGCGGTGCGAACCGGTGATGCGCTTGACGGTGGATGGAAGCCCGTGCGCATCATGGAAGGGTGGGGGCTGGCCTGGGCGATGGTGCTCAGGCGGCCTCCCCGACAGGTAGCCCCGCATGTTTCGCGAACGCGACAAATGCAAGGGTTGCCGCCTGGGTAGGCGGTAGCCGATGGCCCGGCGGCCGGATCCCCGATCCAGCCGCAGGCCCAACGCAGCCGACCCTGTCAACAAATTTGCCTTGTCTCCGCAAACAGCTTCATGCCGGGCGGCTTCCTTCCGGCGGCGCGCGGCGGCAGATGCTTTGCTGCTCTCCTCTCCGGCGTCGGCGTCATGGGCCGAGCGGTTCACCGAACGCTACGAGATTCACCGCGAGCTCAACGCCTCCGAACGTATGGCCCGGCGGGGCCAGGCAAGCCGCGGCGACGGCGGGATCGAGCAGGCGGACCCGGCGGCGGCCGAGGAGCGGCGGCAGTTCGTCGAGCGCGCCCGGGACACCACGGCCCGCGTCGATGCCCGGTTCCGGATCGGCTTCCGCTGGTTCGGCGGCTATGTCAGCGGCAAGCCTGGCCGGGGTGGCCGGGGGTACTGGCGGTCGGCATTCAGATATGAGGGCCTGGTCAGCACCGAGCATCCAATCCTGCGGCTGTTCGTCACCAAATTGCACAAAGCCAAGCGACTGCTCACCGGAAACGACAAGGGCGCGGTGACGGCGGGCGGGCCGAAGGTGTTGGCGTTGGACGATGCTTATGTGCATGCCAACGCGGACATGCGGGGCGTGCTCCGGGTCGAGCTCGATCGCGATTTCGCATCCTGGGACCAACTCCGCCAAGCCATCCTGACCTGCGGCGTGCCGCTTCCGAACATCGCGGTCGCCCATGTCCACGAGGTCACCGGTGCCATCCAGGCGCCGCACCTAATCTGGTTGCTCGAGAACAGCGTCTGCTTCACCGGCCGCGGACGGGCCGGGCCACAGGCGGCATTCCGGTCGGCCTTGCAGCGGTTGACCATGGCGCTGGCGGCGGCCGGTGCCGATCAGGGTGGGCGGTCCAACGCCCTGAAGATGAAAAATCCGCTGTCACCAAGATGGAGCCGGGCGGTTTGGGCTGAGGAGCCGTATCCGTCCTTGGCCGCCGTCTGCGCCGGGCTGCCGGACGCCAGAGACGTGACTGTCGCCGAGGCGGCCGGGAAGGATGATGCGGCAGAGGCCGGGGGATCGAACAGCTTGTTCCGTCAGCTGCGGGCCTTTGCCTTCGGCGCGGTCGCCCGTCACCATCCGGACGGCGAGGCGACGGGCAGCCGCGGCGAGTTCGAGCAGGAGGTCGTGACCCATGCCTACGAGATCGCGGATGCATGCTGCGCCAAGGAGCGGCAGGCGAAGGCCACCGCCATGAAGGTGGCCATGTACGCCTGGGAACATTTCGATGGAGGACGGTGGAAGATGAAGCAGAACTGGGGCGTCTGTGCGGCGCAGACCAAGGGGCTGACGGAGGCTGAGGCGAAGGCGGTCGGTGGCCGATACGCGGCCGCGCGGCGGCGCGAGGCGTCGGTCGAGACGCTGGTGGCAGCGTACCGTCGCCTGGCGGCGGAGTGCAGGGAGCCTTCGCGTGCGGCCGTGGCTGGGGAGGCGGGCTTGTGCGTGCGGACGGCCGAACGCCGGTGGGACGAGGTCATGCGGGCGGTCGCTCTGGCCAACGCGGAGCCTGCTGTTGAGGGCATGACAATCGCTCCTTTAGATAAAAAGGTCATCCCAGCGGACGGCCAGGAAAATGCCGCAGGCGGGCAGCAGGGAGCAGCCGACGGTGCCGTGCAGGCGGTGACAACAATGCCCCAGCCCGTGATCGGAACGTGCGAACCGGATCTCCCGCTCCCAGCGGGCGGCGCTCGGGGTGCCGGAGCCAAACATGTCGACGCCAAGGGACGGCTCCAGCAGGGCCGTCATCAGGACGCATGGTTCACCGAGGGTGAAGGGGGCGGAGGGACGCGGGCCCGGCTTGGACATGTCGGCGACGGCTGTGCCTCCAAGCCAGTTACAGCATCTCCGGGGGGCCATAGCGGCGGTCGGCCTGGGATCGTTGTCCGGAGCGTGCGGCGACGGACGATGACGCCTCACGTGTCGCCGACCGTCGTCGTCAGGACGACCGGGCGGCCATAGCGCCAGCGCCCTGACGGCCGATAGGTCATGCGGCTGGACCTGCTGGCAGCAGTCTCACCGGCAACGGCCGCGGCCAACGGCGCTCCCGACCAGCCTGAGTCCCACTTGTTAGGTGAACCAGTGAGTCGATGATGCCGCCGACCTCCGCCCAGGATTGCCCCCTTGGCGGTTGAAGCAGGTTCCAGGTGCCCTGCCACAATTTTTTCTGACAGAGAATATTGATTTTCCTCTGACAGAGATATATGGTGAGTTCAGGCACCAACGAGAGGGAAAGACCATGGCAGAGATCACCGAGCAGCAGTCCCGTCGACGTGGACGCCCGAGGCTCGACCCGGCGAAGCGCAGCCAGTCCAAAACGGCCACCTTCTACCTGACGTCGGAGATGGAAGCCGCCCTGGAGAGCCGGGTCGCGATGTACCCCCAGGGCCGCAGCGGCGCTCTCCGCCATGTCCTGAGCCAGGCGACGGCCCTGCTCGACATGGCCTTGCCGCGCCTGTCGCTCGATGAGTGGGAGTTCGTGCTGTTCCACCTTCAAGGACTGCTCCCCGTGAGCCTCACCGAGGTTTATGAGGATTCGTCGGCCACCAAGCGGGCCACAGACCTGTCCTCCCAGGATCAGGAGCTCTCGCCGTCTGTCGCGAGGCAGGCCCTGGTCGACGCCTTGCTCGAGGAGGGTGCCGCCAGCGGGCTGAATGACGTCGCCCGAACCGTGGAGCGGGTGAGAAAGCTCAACGACGCATCGGTGATCGCGGTGGGTGATCTGGCCCTGCGGTACTGGGTCGCCCGCAACCGCTGGGCCGCCGCCAGCTACCTCGGGCAGGAGGTAGGCGAGGAGCCGATGGCCAGGGACATCGTTCCGCCCGCGGCCATTAGCAAGCGCGGCGCGTGAGGTCCAGGAATGCCTAAGGCCGGGACGGCGAGCCCGGCCATCCTGGCAGGCGAGGTTGGAGTTGTTCGTCCGAGCTCTTGCCGGATGCTCCATTCAAGCAGTGACACCAGCCTTGGATGCGGCGACTCCCCCAGTGACGTCGAGCATCAGCTTGTGCACGCGACCTTTCAGGGGATGATGTTGGGGCAGGCCGACATGGGCCGCCTGCGCTGCCAGCGCCCCGGCCCACTCGTCGGCGTTCGCCGGGCAGGTCCGGCCTGGTCCGGAGCGGTCGCCTGTGAAATGCAGGAACAGCAAGCGGGCAGGGTGCCCGTGCTCCATCAGGAAGTGCAGCACGGCGATGCGGTTGCAGAACTGGTAGTGCCCGTTGAGCCAGTCGCGCTCCGGCGCCACCCCCAGTGCTTCCTTGGTTCGGCTCAGGGTCCGCTCGATAAGCGGGCGACCGCCCTGCGGGCTCGCCTTACAGGAACTGCGCATCTCCTCGATGTTGGCTTTGGCCTCCACCAGCAGCCATTCACGGCGGCCTTCCACTGTCACCCGGCCAACGGCGTCCCAGTTGGGTGGGTTGCCCCGCTGAGGCCAGATCCTCGCCCAGGCCGGACGGGCCGGGTCATCGTCGGGCAGGAAGTCCACGCCCTTCCATTCGCCGTCCAACCAGGTCCGGCTCCCGTCGAAGGGCGCGTCGAGCCACTCGACCTCTCTGCCTCCCGTGGCATCCAGGACAGCAGCATTCAGCAGGCTGCGGTGACGGCCCATGAAGCGCAGAAGGTGGCATTCGCTGCCGTATCCGCTTCCGATCTCCGCCATGCCGACTTTTAGCTCGATGATGCTGGTCTATGAGCTAGCATGATATTCCGGGCTCGCGGGAAATCGAGAGCGATCTGTCGTCTCACCTGCCGACCCGCGTCCGGCCGATCTCCACCATGCCAGCGAGCGACTTCGACTACGTGATCGACCGGTGAGTACAGGCTGGTCGCGGACCTCCTTGCTCCCGGGCGCCGTGCCAAGGACGAAGCCCGGGGGCGCATCAGAGCCATGCTGGCGATGGAGTCCCATGTCGCCGACCACGTCGAGGTAGGCCCCGAAACTCCTTGTCTCTCCTGTCGGCTCTTCCCGAATTCGTCCGTGCGATAGCCGTTCATCGACAGGTTCGGTTCGGCGGTCATTATGGCCTCGACAGCTGAGCGCGCCTCGGCGAACTTGCACCGCACCACGGACTCCTCCAGGGCATCGTACTTGGCGGTTGGAAAGCCGTGTTCCTTCAGGTATTCCGAAAACGCCCGGTTATCTGGCGACCGCGTCAGCGGACCGGCCGCCAACTCGGTGCGCAGGGCGGCGTTGCTGCCCCAGCCGAGACCGCGGGCCATAGCCTCGACGCGATGGGACGATTTGACGTCCGGCAGGATCTGAATGAGCTCATGCTTGAAAGACTCGACATCGTCGAGCGAGATCAACGTCTTCATGACGGTTCCCCGGTTCGGAAGTGGGTGCCGCAGATCGCCGATTACCAGCGGCCCATCGAACGCTGGACCGTGAAGACCAAACCCAGTGCATGTGGTGTCTGACTCGGCGACAAGTCATGGGTGCCACGGACCACGCAAAGACATTACGCACCTTTTGCTGGTATGTCAGAGCTCGGTTCCATCGTTCGTACAGCAATGAGTTCGCGACAATCAAATTTTCTTGCATTGAATTATTGTACGGCTACCATCGCGTGCCTTGGTATTTCGCGCCCCGTGGGTGGGCTGGCGAAGCACCCGACTCTACAATCCCCGGAGGATGCCTTGGCCGCCACCATCACCTTCTTCCCAGTCGATTGCGGTGACATGACGCTCATCCAACTGGAGAGCGGTCGGACGATCCTTATTGACATCAACATTCGCGCAGTGACGGACGGCGTTCGTGATGTCGCCAAGGATCTGCGCGACCGTCTGAAGACCGACCCGAAGGGGCGCCCATACGTCGACGTTATGCTGCTCAGTCATCCCGACAAGGACCATTGCCTTGGCTTGGCGAAGCATTTCCATCTCGATCCGCTGGCCGACTACAAGGATCCCAAAGACGGCGAGGAGAAGAAAATCGTCATCCGCGAGATGTGGTCGTCGCCAATGGTCTTCCGACGCGCGTCGAAGAACCACACCCTGTGCGAAGACGCCAAAGCCTGGAACAAGGAGGCCAAGCGTCGCGTCCAGCTGGTCCGCGACGGCGAGGAAATCGGCGACGGCTGCCGCATCCTGATCATGGGCGAGGACGAGGACGGGAAGACCGACAACCTGACCTCGATTCTGGTCAAGCCCGGCGAGACGGTTCCGACGGTGAACGGCAACGCCGACACCACCGTCAGCGCCCTGCTGCTGGCGCCGATGCCGAAGTCTGACGACGAGGCGGAAGAGGACAAGAAGGCCAAGAACCATTCGAGCGTCATCACGCAGTTTTCCATCGCGCACGGGTCCACGAAGGATGCCTGCCTGTTCCTGACGGGCGGCGACGCCGAGGTCGCGATATGGGAGCGGGTGTGGGCGGACAACAAGGACGCAGCCGAAAACCTCCAGTACGACCTGCTCCAGACGCCGCATCATTGCTCCTGGCATACCCTGTCCTGGGACAGCTGGAGCAAGAAGGGCGAGGACGCGGAGGTTTCCGAGGATGCTCGCAATGCCCTCGAACAGGCGCGGAGCGGCGCCTACATCGTCGCCAGCAGCAAGGAGATCAGCGACGACGACAGCGATCCGCCGTGCATTCGCGCTAAGACCGAGTACGAGGACATCTTGAAAGGCGTCAGTGGGAAATTCGTCAACACCGCAATTCATAAGGACAAGACCGGTCCGGTGCCGATGGAGTTCGAGGTGACGGAGAACGGCCCGGCGCTCCGAGCCGTGTCCAAGAAGTCGGCCGCCACGACGGGGGGCACGCTGTCCGTCGGCTCCCAACCGCTGTTCCATGGGCGCGAATGACGCTATCCGCTGTTCAGGCGACGGGCGGCGACCAAGTGCCGCCGCCCGTCGCCGATGCCCTCGGTTCGGCGCTCGGACATCGTTCGGTCGTCAACGCCAGACTGACTCGCAGGGGTTCTTCGTACGTCATTGAGGCGGACTTCGACGCCGAGCTTCCGTCGCGCTTCCTGGGCGCGGGCGGAAGCCCGACGGGGGTCCGCCCCATCGAAACCGCCTTCTTCTATCTCCCTCCCGGGTTCCCGCACGGCGCCCCGGTCGTGACGTTGCGCCCGGATTTCAACAGCGCCCTCCCTCACGTCAACCCGCACGTCCCCGGAGCCCCCGTGCCTCCGTGCGTCGTGTACGGCAGCTTGGCCGAGGTGTTCCACAGCCGTGGGTTCGTCGCCGTCCTCGACCAAACGGCCGATTGGATACGGAAGGCCGGGCGGGACGAACTCATCAACCCGGCCCAGGGCTGGGAACCGATCCGGCGGGAGTCCGCCGAAGATTCGCTGGCCTTCGACATCCCGCACATCGTAGGGCTTGTCCGCGCCAAGGGCGGGTTCGAGCGGCTCCCGACTGGCTTCATTCGGTACATCGGCTCAGAAGTCCGGTACGACATGGCGTGGGGATCCGTCGGGCGCACGACAATCACCCCGACCAGGAAGAATTTCACCCGAATCTTCGACGCCCAGTCCGACGATGTCTTCCTGTCGGGGACGACCTTGTCCGTGGTCTGCTGGGCGGACAAGATGCCGTCCGGCGAGCCGCGCGTGTGCGACGTCTACATGCCGGATTCGGTGACCACCGTAGGCGACCTGCTCGCCCGGGCGGGTTCGTACGGCTGCGGGGATTACCTGCGGAGCGCCCTCCGCTGGATCGCGGAATGCGCACGGGCAAAAGAGAACAATCTGACGTTCGACTTCCCGCTCTTCGTGATCCTGTGCGTGCGCAGGCCGTATCCCGTGATCGGGACGGGGTCCGACATCGAGATCATTGCCTACCGGTTCAACATCGTCACGCCGGGCTTCTATCCGGACGGGGACGCCACGAAGGTCTTCACCGTCTCGCAGCGTCACGCGATCACCGAGCTTCTCCTGCGCTCCATGTCGGGTTTGCCGACGGATCTCCCGCGGCCAAAATACACCATGGTCGGGTGTGGAAGCCTCGGGTCGAAGATCGCCGTCCACCTATCCAGGGCCTCGTTCGTCCCGTCGGCGCTCGTCGACAAGGGCGTGCTCGACCCCCACCATATGGCGCGACACGGCCTGCTGCCGACCGGACCGTACGGGAAGGAGTTCATCGCGCCGTTCAAGGACGTCGCCCTTGCGAAGGAGCTCGCCCCGTTCGGTGCCAAGCCGGACACAGTGTCCGCCGACATCACGACGCTATCGCCTCGCCAGAAGGATTTCGGGACTTTGTTTCCCGACGGCACAAAGTTGGTGATCAACGCCACGGCGTCTTACGTCGTGCGTGATTACTTGGCCGTCGCCCCAGGGATCGTGCCGCGTGTGGCCGAGGCGGCCTTGCTGGACGAGGGGCGGGTCGGGTTCTTCTCGTTGGAAGGGCCGGACCGGAACCCGAACACGCTCGACCTCATGGCCCTGACCTACGAGGAGATGAGGGGTGATGGCACGCTGAAGGGGGCCATAGGGGCTGCCCATACCGCGCGGACCGTCCCGATCGGACAGGGATGCTCGTCCGTCACCGTGACGATGACGGACGGCAGGCTGTCGATGCACGCGGCGGCTGTGGCGGAGAAGACGCTCGGGTTGCTCGCCGGAGACCTACCGGGGTGCGGCGAACTCCTCATCGGCAGGACCGGCGAGGACGGGATGTCGGTCGGGTGGTCGCGGACGGAGGCAGGGCCCACCCACGTCGTCGCGGTCGCGGACGACCCGACCTGGACGGTCCGGGTGCTCGACCGCGCCCACCGGAAGATCATGGACGACGTTGCGCGCTATCCGCATGTCGAGACCGGCGGACTCATCGTTGGCCGGGTGTCCCCGGTGCGCCGCGTCGTGCATGTCACCGACGTGTTGGAGGCGCCGCCTGACAGCATCAGGTCAGCGGCTCAATTCGTCCTGGGGGTGGAGGGGCGCGACGGGCTCCTGGCCGACTACGAGGCCGGTGCCGCCGGAGCGCTGTGGTGCCTCGGGACATGGCACAGCCACCTCGCCGACCAGGGGCCTTCGCCGACGGACCGGAAGACCGCGCGGTCGCTCGAAGGCCGGGGGCACAGAGCCATGGTGCTGCTGATCAGACGTCCGGGCGGCTACTCCGCGCTCGTCGTCCCCGGAGGCTGAGGAGTCCCGCGAGGCGGAGGCGCCGCGCCACGAAGGAACAACCAAAGGCTGCTGAACGAAATGAAGCCATCCACGCTCTCCCTGTACGAGCAGGTCGGGATCGTCATCCCCGGCACCACCGTCCTGTTCGGACTGTTCTTCGTCTCCCCGGAGCTCAAGGCGATGTTCCTGCGCGACGGCTTCGGCCTCGGGGACTTCGGTCTGTTCGTGACGGTGTCCTATGTCGCCGGTCATTTGGTGGCGGCCGTCGGCAACGCCCTGGAGAGGCTCTATTGGAAGCCGTTCGGCGGGATGCCGTCGGTGTGGATCGCCAAGGCCGGGCAGACGGTCATCGCGCCTTCGCAGGCCGAGAAGCTGGAGCGGCTGATCGGCTCCCGTCTCGGTCTTCCCATCCCCACGATCTGCGGGATGGCTCCAGGGGAATGGCATCAGGTCTTCATGCAGATGACAGCGGACGTCCGCGCCTCCAAAGCCGATGGCCGAGCGGAGATATTCAACGCCAACTACGGGTTGAACCGCGGCATCGCAGCTGGGTTGCTGGTGGTGGCGGTCACCAATCTCGTGCTGGCGCCCACGTCTTGGCGGGTCACCCTTGTTGCCCTGGTGCTGTTCGGGCTGGCCCTATCTCGAATGCACCGCTTTGGGGTGCATTACGCCAGGGCTATGTGCCGGGAGTTCCTGCGGCTCCCGGAGGTTCCTACTCCCCAGCCCCAGGGGTCAGCAACAGAATCCGCGAATGGCTAATAAGGCTCCTCAACACGTGTTGACTGGCTGACGGCAACGGCTGTCTGGGGTGATCGCGCCGCATCTGGTCTAGTGCAATGCAGCCCACCGTACACTAGTGGACCTGCGCTGTGCGGTGGGAAAACCCTCAGATGATCACCTGGGCAGCCAACCGGGCGAAGGGAGCGCTGGAGCCGGAGCGCGTGGCCGGGTTCTTCCTGGCGTTGCAGATGCCATGGGACGGGACGGGGGCGGAACCGGATGACGGCGATAGTGAGGAAGCATAAGACAAAAATGAAGCTGGTCCTATCGAAGCTGAAGCTCATCTTGGACGACGCTCCCGAGGGGGGGGCATACACGGCCGCGTTGGAACCACAAGGAACTCCAGCCTCGATATGGCCAGGCTGGCGTTCATGAACGGCATCGACTTCATCACGTTCCTAGAAGATGTTGGTCGCGATAGCCTCGGCCGTCGCGTCGTTGCGGGTCTCCATATGGGCCTCGTAGACGCGCCTATACGGCTGCGTGAGCATCACCTCGTAAATGACCAACGATCCGGTCCGCATGTCTGAAACCAGCGCACCTGCCTCCTCTCCGGCGAACACACCCGAGGGGCTGCCAATCTTCCACGAGATCATCATGCCAACGCTCCAGGCGCTCGAAAATCTGGGCGGGTCGGCTAGGGCGGACGAGCTCAACGCGGAGATCGCGAAGCTCATGGACCTGTCGGACGAGGTCCTGAACTACCGCAGGCCAACCTCCTCGACCAACGAGGTCCCATACCGGTCGGCATGGGCTCGGACGTACCTGAGGATGTACGGAGCGATCGAGAGGACTTCCCATGGGGTGTGGGCGCTGACGCCGATCGGCCGCGGGCTCACGCCTGAGCAGGTGAAGCAGATCCCTTCCAAGGTGCGCGCCATGCAGGCGGCGAAGAAGGCCAAGGCTCTGGTCGCGTCGAGCGAGCAGGACGACATCGCAAACCCAGTTGCGGACGTTCCCGCGGCCATTGTTCAGGAAGTCGAGGCTGAGGTTAACGCCGATTGGAAGACGCAGCTTTTGGGTGTTCTGCTCACCATGAGCCCGGCCGCCTTTGAGCGCTTGGCTCAGCGGATCCTTCGGGAATCCGGCTTCGTGAAGGTCGAGGTCAAAGGCAAGTCGGGGGACGGTGGTATTGATGGCATCGGAGTCCTCCGCCTCACCCTGATCAGCTTCCAGGTTCTGTTCCAGTGCAAACGCTATCAGGGCTCTGTCACAGCCGGGGAGATCCGGGATTTCCGAGGCGCCATGGTTGGCCGCACTGATAAAGGGCTGTTCATCACCACGGGTCGGTTCACCAGCGACGCCCGCCGTGAGGCCACCCGGGATGGCGCTCCGCCGGTCGAACTCATCGATGGCGAAGGGCTATGCGATCTGCTCAAGGACCTCAGGATCGGTGTGTCGACCCGGCAGGTTGAGGTGGTCTCAGTTCATCCCGAAGTGTTCGGGGCGGTGTAGAGGTTCTTGTGTTCGGCATCAGCACGCAGCTTCTCGTGTCTAACGCTAACCGGCGTGCAGCCAATCCTTGAACACGAACTCCAGGCTGTAGCCGTCGGGATCGCGAACCTGCGCGGCGTAATAGCGCGGGTCGTAATGAGGCTGGGCTCCTGGCTGATGGATCTCCTTCGCTCCGGCGGCCAGCGCGGCCGCATGAGCCGCATTCACCTCGGCTTCGGAGTGGGCGACGAAGCCCACATGGACGGCGCTGGGCGCAGGCATACCCTGCCGCAGCCAGAAGAAGACTCGGCCGCCAGCGCCGAATCCCTTCAGGTCGGGATGGCCCGGTGGGCCGTCCTTTCCGTCGTAGTCGTGCCGCACCCCGATGCCGAGGTGGGGCAGCACCGCCTCGTAGAAGGCGACGGAGCGGTCCAGGTTGCCGACGGTCAGGAAGATATGATCGAGCATGCCGATGCCTCAGATGCAGTAGCCGCCACCGACTTCGATGGTCTGGGCGTTCACCCAGCCCATCCCAGGCGAGGCCAGGGAGGCGATCATGCGGCCGACTTCATCCGCTTCGCCTATCCGGCCAAGCGCGGTCTGTCCAGCGAGCAGCGCCTCGAATTCCGGCCCGATGCCGCCGCCGAGTTCCGTTCGGATCGCGCCGGGCGCCACCGCATTGGCGCGCAGCCCGCGCGGCCCGAACTCCTTCGCCATATAGCGCGTCAGCACCTCGAGGCCACCCTTGAACGCGGCATAGGGCGCCACTCCCGCCGTAGCCACCCGCGAAGTGGCGGAGCAGATGTTCAGGATCTGCCCGCCCGTCCTCATCAGCGGCAACAGCGCCTGCGTTAGGAAGAACGGTCCCTTGAGGTGGACGTCGAACAGCCCGTCGAACTGGGCTTCGGTCACCGCTTCGATCGGGGCGAAGAGCCCGTATCCGGCATTGTTGACCAGGATGTCGAAACCATCTTGCCCGAACGTGCCTTCCAGCGCGGCCTCTGCGGCCTGCCGGAAGGCTCCGAAGGTCTCCGTCCGGGAGACGTCCAGCGGCAGCGCCACCGCCTGCCCGTCAACCGCGGCGATCTCGGAGACGGCCGCCTCGGCGGCCTCCGCGTTCGCATTGTAGGTCAGGATGATCCCGTGACCCTGCTCCGCCATGGCCAGCGCCGTCGCCCGGCCGATTCCGCGGCTCCCGCCGGTGATGATGGTGATCTGCATCCGTCGTCTCCCATGAGCATCTCGATGCCCTTGGAATAGCGGCCGCGGTCGCCCAAGGCTTGAGGCATTCCTCGCCGATTCTTGCCCAATCCTGCCCGTGCCCCGTCAGGCGGCCTCCCGTGACCGAAGCTCGGTCAGCACGCGCGCCGCGTCCCGTGCGGGCGGTGCGCCGAAAAAGCGAGTGTATTCACGGCTGAACTGGGTGGCGCTTTCGTACCCGACCTCGAAGGCGACGGAGGTGGCGTTGCCCGCGCCGGAGACCAGCAGCATCCGTGCCTGGAGCAGGCGGATGCGCTTTTGGAATTGCAGCGGGCTGAGGGCGGTCACCGCCTTGAAGCGGCGATGGAAGGCCGAAACCGACATGGCAGCCCGGTCGGCCAGTTCCTGGATGGAAACAGGTTCACGGTAATGCGCACGCAGCCACTGGATCGCCTGGTTGACCCGCGCCAGCGTCGTGTCGGGCGTGGCGATGTCGCGCAGCATCCATCCCATCGGGCCGGTCAGGACGCGGTAGAGGATCTCGCGCTCGTAGGCCGGGGCCAGGGCGGGAATGTCCTGCGGGGACTCCATCAGCCGCAGGAGCCGGGTCCAGGCGTCCAGAAGCTCCGGTGTGACCTCGCCCACAGCCATCCCGCCGGGCGAAATCGACATCGGAGGCGATGGGAGGTCGGCCAGCAGGGCGGCGATCCTCTGCGGTTCAAGGAGAAGCGAGACGGCACGGTAGGGACTGCCGTCCGCCGCCGGATGCACGGCGCCGACGGCCGGAAGGTCGATGGACATCACGAAGTAGGTTGCCGGGTCGTAGCGGAAGGTCCGGTCACCCACGGTCATGGTCTTCGATCCTTGCAGGATCAAGTTGATCATCGGGTCGTAGACGGCGGCCAGTTGGTGCTCGGGGACCGGCCCCTGAACCATCGCCACCCGCGGGATGCCGGTTTCGGTCTTCCGGTTCTCGGCGCCCCGCGTCAGGCGCAGCAGTTCGTCCATCTCGTATCTCATCGTGCGAGTGTCGGGCTCGCAAGATGCCTTGTCCAACGGAAAGCAGGATCGGGCAAGAAACCGGTAGCAATGGCGGGGCGGGGGCGGCCGGTGGGCCATAGAGTGGGCGTGGAACCAAGGAGACCCCGAATGACCCAGTCCAATCCAACGTTGCGCGGCCGTGTGATGATCTACGGCGCGTCGGGATACACCGGCCGCATGGTGGCGCGTGCTGCGGTGATGCGCGGGCTACACCCCGTTCTGGCCGGTCGCGACCGTACCCGGCTCGATGCACTTGCCGGGGAACTGGGCCTGGAGACCCGCATTTTTCAGCTTGACGATGATCTGCGGAAGAGCCTGTCGGGGGTTGCCGTCCTTCTGAACTGCGCCGGTCCCTTCATCAGGACTGCTGAGCCCCTGATGCGGGCAGCCATCGCCTGCGGTCTGGACTATCTCGACATCAGCGCCGAGATCGACACCTACCGGTTGGCGGACAGCCTCGCACCGGCGGCCGCGCAGGCGGGCGTCATGCTGATGCCCGGCGTCGGATGGGACGTGGTGCCGACCGATGCGCTGGTCGCCCGGTTGGCGGAACGTTCGGGCAAGCCGCTCCATATCCGCATCGCGCTGGAGGTGGCAGGCGGCATGTCGCGCGGCTCGGCCTTCAGCGCGGGGGAGATCGCGGCTGCGGGCCTGCTGGAGCGGCGTGACGGAAAGCTCGTCACCAAAGCAGACGCGGCCCCGCACGCCTTCGACTTCGGCGAAGGGCCGGTGACCTGCCTTCCGCTCTCCTTCGGCGATCTGGTCACGGCCTGGCACCTGACCGGGGCGCCCAACATCGAGATGTACGTACACGTGCCGGACGGCGCCTTTCCCACTGGTGATCTGTCGGCATTGCCCGACGGGCCTTCGGAGGAGGAGCGTCGCGCCCATCCAGCCCGAGCCGTCGTCGAGGTGACGGATGCCGAAGGCCGCGTCCACACCGGCAGGATCGAGACGGTAAACGGATACGACTTCACGCCGCTGTCCGCCTTGGCCGCCGCCCTTCGGGTGCTTAATGGCGCACGGGCGCCGGGCTTCGCCACGCCGTCGCAGGTCTTCGGTCCAGGATTTGCCGAATCCATCCCCGGCACACGCATCAACCTTTGAGGTCAGTCATGCCGACCCCGCATCGCAATATCTCTCGCAGGCTTGCCTGCTCCGAGATGCCGGTGAACTCCCCGCCCTTGCCCTGGAGGACGAGAGCTTGTTGATCGATCACATCGAGATCCCGGTGGCCGACCCGGAACGGTCGCGCCAGTTCTACGAAACGGCCCTGGCGCCGCTGGGCGTGGCCTGCGTTATCAGCATCCCGGCCGCTCGGTCCGCTGCCGGTACGCCCAGACACGGCCTTGGGCGCGACGGCTACCCGTGCCTGTGGCTCCATATGGGTGAGCCGACACCGGGTGGCATTCACATCGCCTTCACCGCAGCCGACCGTGCGGTTGTCGATGCCTTTCATGTGGCTGCGTTGGCTGCGGGCGGACGTGACAACGGCGCACCTGGTATCCGAACCCGCTATCATCCCAGCTATTACGCTGCCTATATCCTCGATCCCGACGGCAATAACATCGAATGCGTCTGCCAAGCTGAATGACGAGAGGGCCGAAGGACCGGGGCATCATCGCGTGGTGACCGGGTCTTCATGCTGAGCTCAATCCGCGCGCATACGCCGTGGGCGTCATGCCGACATGGCGGGTGAAGGCCACGCTGAAGGCGCTCGCCGAGCCATAACCCACGCGCTCGGCGACGTCCACAATGCCCCCTTCCCGTCGCCACAGCAGGTCCTTTGCCAAGGCCATGCGCCAGTCGAGCACATAGTCCATCGGCGTCGTGCCCACGGTCCGTCTGAACCTGTCGAAGAACGCCGACCGGGAGAGCGCCGCCTCCTTCGCCAGCTGCGCGACCGTCCAAGGCCAGGTTGGACGCTCGTGGATCCGTCTCAGGGCAACGGCGACACGCTCGTCGCCGAGTCCCCGCAGCAGGCCCGGTGACCCTCCTGCCCCCGTCGAGGAGCGGAGTGCCTCAATGAGCAGAACCTCGAGCAGTCGCGCCAGAACGACGTCCCGAGCGGGCCGGTGCGTACGCGATTCCTCATTCACAAGCTGCACCAGGGCGGTCAGCCTTTTTTCCCCGCGGATGTGGATGAGTTGCGGAAGAAGCGAGACCAGAAGGGCGGCGTCGGTCGAACCGAATGCGCAGTAGCCGACGAGATTGCGGACCTCCGGCTGGCGGTCTCCATGACCGAGCAGGAACTCGCCCGGGGCCAATTCGACCGGCACGGTGTCGTCGGCGTCCGTGGCCATCGGCTCCATGCTCGACATGGAAAACTCGTATGCAGCGGGGATCAGGACGAAGTCGTCCTTCTCCAGGGTGATGGGGTCGCCTCCGCCGACCGTCAGGCGGCATGAGCCGTCCAGGACCACGCAATAGAAGGGACGCCCGGCTTCCGAGCGGCTGACCCGCCACCGACCCGCCGCCTGAACAATCTTCGAGAAGGAGGCCCGTGGCTGTAACAGGCCGACCACCTGTGCCAGAGGATCGCTCAATTTCGGACTCCTGAAAACGAATCCTGGACTTGCGATGGTAGGGAGTCCGGGCGGGACCGTCTATGGTCGGTTGATCGGTTCATCGACAGGAACATGCTCATGAAGACCATCCTCATCACCGGATGCTCGTCCGGGTTCGGCCTGGAAACGGCACGATACTTCCTTGATCACGCCTGGACGGTCATCGCCACCATGCGCACGCCGCGCGAGGATCTTCTGCCCCGTTCCGAGCGACTGCGCATCGTCTCCCTGGATGTCACGGATCCCGACAGCATCCGCCGGGCCGTGGATGAGGCCGGGCCGATCGATGTCCTGGTCAACAATGCGGGGATCGGCCTGCTGGGTGCCCTGGAGGGCGTCCCGATGGAGACGGCACGCGAGGTCTTCGAAACGAACACCTTCGGCACGATGGCGATGACGCAGGCAGTGCTGCCCCAGTTCCGCGAGCGGAGGTCCGGCGTGATAATCAACGTCACGTCCAGCGTGACCCTCAAGCCACTGCACCTGCTGTCGGTCTACACGGCCAGCAAGGCGGCGGTGAACGCCTTCACCGAATCCCTGGCGCTGGAGTTGGAGCCTTTCGGCGTGCGTGCGCACCTGGTGCTTCCGGGGCGGGCGCCGGAGACATCGTTCGGCGAAAGCGCCCGTTCCCGCATCCACATCCCCGAGCCGTATTCACCTTTGGCGCAGAGCGTCTTCGCAGCATGGCAACAGTCCACCATGGTCACTCGGGCACTCGACGCCGCGGAAGCGGTGTGGCGCGTGGCGAACGACCCATCCTGTCCGATGCGTCTTGCGGCCGGTGCGGATGCCGTGGCGCTCACTTCGGCAGCATGACCGTTTTCGCAAGTGCGACTGGCCCGGCGGTCGGGAATCCAGCACAATCCCGGCATGAGCGGGCAAGCCATCGCGTCATCGACGGAGTCCCTGGCAGGGCTGGTGGAGCGCGTGACCTTTCACAGCGCCGAGACAGGCTTTTGCGTGCTCCGGGTGAAGGTCCGCGGACATCGGGACTTGGTTGTCGTCGTCGGCCACGCGGCGATGATCTCGGCCGGGGAATGGATCCAGGCGAGCGGCAGCTGGGTTAACGATCGCACCCACGGCCTCCAGTTCAAGACCACCTTCCTGAAGGCAACCCAGCCAACCACGCTGGAGGGCATCGAGAAATACCTGGGCTCCGGGATGATCAAGGGCATCGGCCCGGTCTACGCCAGGAAGCTGGTGAAGGCGTTCGGCGAAGCCGTGTTCGACGTCATCGAGGCCGAGCCCGGTCGCCTGCGCGAGGTCACGGGCATCGGGCCCAGGCGGGCCGACCGCATCGTCAAAGGATGGGCCGACCAGCGGGCGATCAGGGAGATCATGCTGTTCCTGCACGCCAACGGCGTCGGGACCTCCAGGGCCGTCCGCATCTACAAGACCTACGGGCAGGATGCCATCCAACTCATCACCGAGAACCCATACCGGCTGGCCAGGGACATTCGCGGCATAGGCTTTAAGACGGCCGACCAGATCGCGGCCAAGCTGGGCATCGAGAAGACAGCCATGATCCGCGTCCGGGCGGGCATCGGCTACGCGCTGGCGGAGGCGATGGACGAGGGGCACTGCGGCCTGCCGGTGGAGGATCTGGAGAAGCTGGCCAGCGAACTCCTGGAGGTCGGCACCGATCTGGTGGCCGAGGCGCTGACGGACGAGCTTCGTCACGGCACCGTCATAGCTGACCGGCTGGAGGGCAGGGACTGCGTCTTCCTGGCCGGGCTGTACCGGGCCGAGCAGGCCATCGCTGCCTGGCTGCGGGGCCTTGCGGGCGGAACGCTGCCCTGGCCCGCCATCGACATGGAAAAGGCGCTGGAGTGGGTGGAAGGGAGGACCGGGCTGACGCTGGCGCCGAGCCAGCGGGAGGCAGTCCGGCTTGCCCTGGCATCCAAGGTCATGGTCATCACCGGCGGCCCCGGCGTCGGAAAGACGACCCTGGTCAACTCCATCCTGAAGATCCTGGCCGCCAAGCACATCCGCATCCTGCTGTGCGCCCCGACCGGCCGCGCGGCCAAGCGGCTCTCGGAGAGTACCGGGATGGAGGCCAGGACCATCCACCGGATGCTCGCCTTCGACCCGGCTGCCGGTGGCTTCAAGCACGGTGAGGAGAACCGGCTGGAATGCGATCTGCTCGTCGTCGACGAGACGTCCATGGTGGACGTGCCGCTGATGAACGCGCTGTTGAAGGCGATCCCCGACAGGTCGGCTCTGATCCTGGTCGGCGATGTCGACCAGTTGCCGTCGGTGGGGCCGGGGCAGGTGCTCGCCGATGTGATCGCTTCCGGCGCCGTGCCCGTGGTGCGTCTGACCGAGGTGTTCCGACAGGCGGCGGCCAGCCGCATCATCGTCAACGCGCACCGTATCAACCAGGGGCAGATGCCGGACCTGACGCCCGTAGAAGGTTCGGACTTCTACTTCGTCGAAGCGGCAGAACCCGAGGACGGTGTTCGCAAGCTCATCGAAGTCGTTCGGAACCGGATCCCGAAGCGCTTCGGCCTCGACCCCGTGCGCGATGTCCAGGTGCTCTGTCCGATGAACCGCGGGGGCCTCGGCGCCCGGTCGCTGAACGTGGAACTCCAGGCGGTCCTGAACCCGCCGGGCGATGTTCGGGTCGAGCGCTTCGGCTGGACCTACTGCGTCGGCGACAAGGTGATGCAGACCGAGAACGACTACGAGAAGGAGGTCTACAACGGCGACCTGGGCGTCATCACCGCGATGGATCCGGAGAGCAGTGAACTGCTGATCGACTTCGACGGCCGTGAGGTGGTCTACGATTTCGGCGAGCTCGACCGGGTGTCGCTGGCCTACGCGACGACGATCCACAAGAGCCAGGGCTCGGAATACCCGGCCGTCGTCATCGCGCTGGCGATGCAACATTGGACGATGCTCAGGCGCAATCTCGTCTACACCGGCGTCACCCGCGGGAAGAGGCTGGTCGTCGTCGTGGGCCAGCGGAAGGCGCTCGGGATGGCGGTGCGGGCACGGCAGGAGGGGCGTCGGTGGTCGAAGCTGAAGGAGTGGTTGGGCGTGCAGGCGAACAGCGGATAAAAGACGCCCGCCGCGACCGGCACGCCGAGCGCGTTATAGACGAAGGCCAGGAACAAGTTCTGCCGCATGTTGCCCATGGTGGCCCGGCTCAGAACCCGCGCCCGTGCGATGCTCGCCAAGTCGCCTTCGACCATCGTCTCACCCGCACTCTGAATGGCAGCATCCGTGCCAGTGCCGATGGCGACGCCGACGTCAGCCTCGGCTGCCCCTTGAGGACGTTGGCGCCCGCGGGCTCGAGCGCGACCTTCTAGGTCTGCTTGTTCGCCAGGACGGTCGCCTCGGCCTTGGCGCCGGTCACATCGACCGGCTTATCGGCGCCATCGGTCACGTACAGGACGACGTCGTTGCCCTTGAGCACGACTTCGACATGGTAGGGGCCCGCGTCGGCGCGCTGGCCGCCGTTCGGGCCGATCTTCGAGCCGTCGGCGAAGGCCGTGGCCGGGGCAGTGAACAGGGCGGCGGCGAGGAGGAGGGTCGAGAACTTCACGGTGTGGTTTCCTTCTGAATGGACTGGGTGAGGGGATCAGTAGGCTTCGGCCGGACGCAGCGAACCGGCCTGGGCGGCGACCAGACGATTCAGCGGCTTCTCGCCGAGCTTGAGGAAGAGGACCGGGGTCAGGAAGGTGTCGAGCAGGGTCGCGCTGACCAGCCCGCCGAAGATGGTGACGGCGACGGGATGCAGGATCTCCTTGCCCGGCGCGTCGGCGCCGATCATCAGCGGCACCAGCGCCACCCCCGCCGAAAGCGCGGTCATCAGCACGGGTGTCAGGCGCTCCTGGCTGCCCCGGATCACCATGGCCTTGCCGAAGGCCTCGCCCTCGTGCAGCACGAGGTTGATGTAGTGGCTGATCTTCAGGATGCCGTTGCGCGTGCTGATGCCGGTCAGCGTGATGAAGCCAATCATCGAGGCGACGGACAACGGCTGCCCGGCGATCCACAGCGCCGCGACGCTGCCGATCAGGGCCAGCGGCACGTTGCCCATGATGATCAGCGTCAGCACCGCGGAGCGGTAGCGGCTGTAGAGCACCAGGAAGATCATCGCCAAGGAAACCATCGACAGCGCGGCGATGGTCTTGGATGCCTCCTCCTGTGCCTGGAAGGTGCCCTCCAGGCTGGTGAAGTAGCCGGGCGGCAGCTGGGATTGGGCGATAACGTCGCGGATGCCCGCGATGATCCGGGCCATGTCCGTCTGGCCGTCGGAGTTGCCGAGGATGACGATGCGGCGCTTGGCCGAGGCCGTCTTTGACTTGCGGCTGCCGCAGCGTGAAGAAGACGATCTCGTTCAGGTTCTGCGGAGCATCGAGACGAGCGCCATCGCGTTGCGACGCCTCGGCCGCGATCGCGTGGTCATCGACATCGGGAACCCGATCGATGCTTTCGACTTGGCACGGAAGGTCAGCGAAATCCGCGAACGAAGCATCGAGGCTTGGCGCCCGGCGCCGGGTGGTCGGTGAAGCTCCCGGCCGCGAGCTTCAGGCGGCTTCTCGCCCGGCATCCCAGCCGCAGATCTCGAGGCCCCAGATGACGTGCTTTAGATACCCTTCCGGCAGGCTGCCGGTGCCCTGCTTGCCCAGCGCATAGACGCCATCGAAGGCGATCGCACGACCGCGCTCAAGGTCCAGCAGGCTGATGGGCATGGTGACCTGCATCCTGCCCTGCTCCGACCTGCCGACAAGGATGATGTCGAAGGCATCGGAGCCGCCGAAAGCAAAACGCTGGACGACTGGGTGCCAATCGTCCAGTCCGACAACCGGTTTCCCATCTGCGGCCGCCCGACCGATCAGGGACGCGAGTTCGGCATCGGTCGGCCGGTCAAGCTGCACGCGCGGGAAGGGCGGCGTGGGGAGCGTCGCCGGTGTCTGGGTCGGATCGTCGTTATTGATCATAGTGGTCGTCCGCCTGCCGGTAGGAATGTCGAGTCAGGCGAAATCTTGTTCGCTGTTCGTTCGCGACGCAATAGGAAAATGGCTCTGGTGCAAGTGACAATTGCTGAGGTTCGCAGCCGCCCAGTTGTTGCTGGCCGTCACCGTCCGGCCCGCCGCTGGAGGAACTCTTCCCACACCGGGTTCTCGTTCACGGCCGGTGCGACGATGCCTTCCGCGTCGATGTGGTTCGGGATGCAGGCATGGAGGATCGAGAGGCTCCAAGGGTCATCGACGCGGGATACCCATCGGGCCAGGGTCTCGGAGAGTTCCGCCCGACGGTCGGAGTCGAAGACCGGCACCTTGGCGGCTTCTTTCATCAGTGCGCCAAGGGGGCCGCACAGCTGCGGCCGAACTCCGGCCGAGTGCAGCACCGGCTGGAGGGAGTCGCTCCAGTCGTACCAAAGCGCCTGGCTGATCTGCTCATAGGATGCGCCGCCATCCGCTTTCAGCAGGTGGACTGCGAAATCAACCCGGCTATCGAGCAGCGCGTTGACGATCAGGTGCGGGTGGTCATCGTCGTGCCAGCCCCGCTGCCGCGCTCGGAGCGCCGCGCTGGCGATGGCCGAGGGGCCGGGATCCGTTCCACGGAGCGACGCTATCATAGTTGAGGCGACGATCTGGTCGCGGACGACGGCGGAGATGTCGACGAACCTCAGCGAGATCAGGTCCAGGGCATGACCGGCTACGGTCCGCGCCTTCTCGAGCCTGGAGAAGGGGCCTGCGTTGGCGGGGGCCGGGGACAGCTTCAGCAGTGCATGGCAAATCCGTTCGAGAGCATCGCCGTGCACTTGGTGATCCGGAAAGGCATCTTCGAAGGCCAACCGGACCTCCATCGCGACCTGCCAGTGAAACTCGCTCTTCTGCTGTCCCATCATCGCGCTCCCCAGCAACCTCAATGGACGTGTCGCCATGGAGCATGCAAGGGACTCATGTCGGCGGGGTGGACGCTGTCATCCCCAAAGGCGCAGACCATCCTATGACGCCTTCCGACCTGCGCGGCCGTTCAGGCCAGGCACCCCCTCAGCGGCCTCCCGGTCAGCAGAAAGGCGACGACATGCTGGATTGGTGTCTCGGCGAGCGTGGCTGCCTGCCTTGTGTTTAATGACCTTACAAGGTCGGCCAGATCTTTGTCTCGGAGGCGCTCGAGCAGCGGAGCCGGGATTGCCACCCCGATGGCGCGCCATCTCGCGATCTGGCGGAGCGCCTCGGCCTGACGGACGACATCGACCTGCCTCGTCATGCCGGTCGCCAAGTGCATCCTCCCCTTCGGCAAGCCATCCTCCGGGCATGCCCCGGGTGAGGGCATCGCACAAGCGCCGGTCGCTGTGGCCGCCGACGCTCGCCCTTCGACCGCGCGACGGCCAAGACATCGCCTGCTCAAAGGACGCCGATGCGCCGACACGCCGATGCGCCAGCACGACGACATGTTGAGGTCACCGGACCGTCGTATGTACACCTCAGCGTCCGACGACGTGCTGGAGAGGTTGCTAAGTCGTTGCATCTTTTCACTGTTTGCGCCTTGCGCCTGTTGAATTCGGCGCTCCGGCGTCCGCCGACATGTTGAGGTCAACAGGGCGGCGGGTTTGCTTTAGACGGCATGTTAAAATCTTCTCTATCCGAACACTCGTCATAAAAAATGAGATTAATGCATGGCCATGATATGGGTTCCCAGAGTAGACGGTATGTTGATGTCACCAAGCGACCTTGCCTTATGACGGCTACTGCGTCGAATGAACATCTGGAATGGGATAGGGAGTGTCGAAATTTACTAGGTGGTGATCATAATTCTCTTGCGTGCCGCCGCCGAGGAAAGCATCATATCCAAGCGGGACATCGAGCCCGTGGGCTTGGCGCAGCCCGACCGCCCGTCGAATACGCTACCGGGGCGAAGCACCCGGTCACTCGTCTCTTCCGACCCGCGCATCCTCGCGTTGGGCCGATGTGAAAGGGCGCCATCGGTCTCATCATTCGGAGGCTGCGATGCAGGTCGCCATCACCCGGGATTCGTTCCGTTCCATCAAGTCCGCCATCCTCGAGCAATACCCGCTCGCAAGGCACGCCAAGAGCCAGACCCTGACCGAGGCGCTCGCCCGTGGTCTCGGGGCGAAAACCCATGCGGGGCTCATCGCCGCCATGGCGGATCGCGGGGTGTCCGTCTGCCCGGTCAACCAAGGCGCCTTCCTGAGCCACCTCGCGACCCACGGCGTCCGCATGGATCTCGAAAAGGAAATCCTCGACGCCTGGCCGCTGGAAATGATCATCCGGCTGGCCCTCCCGCCCGCATGCATCATCGAAGCCGACCCGGTCGCCGACCCGGTCCCTGCGTTCGACCTCGACAGCCTGTCGCGGATCACAACGAACGCGCGCCCGGCGATCGAGGTCTGGTATCTCGTTCAGGCCGCCGACGCCAATCCCATGGCAGTCCGTGACATCCGCGGGCAGCTGCCGGGTGTCGTCGAGGTCTGCACGTCGGCGGAGCGGGCCGAATGGGTATCCCGCATGTGCCACGAAGCCCTTGACCGCCGCAAGCTGCCGCTCGTGAACATCGGCGGCGAGGAACGCGAGATCGCGTCGGTCATCGCCGAGATGATCAGCGCGCAGTTGCTGATCTGCGAGGGCGACGGCGCCGAGCGACTGCCCGGCCGGACCGACCTCTTGATGTGCGACTACCTCAAGTCGAAGCTGACGCTGGACTTGTCGTTACCGCAGCTGGAAGACGGTGCGGACATCCGCCTGGAAAGGGCGACCAGGATGCTGCTCAAGGCCGCGGCGCTCGCCGTAGCATGCCGGATGTCGGCCCCACACGTCGACCAGGGGGCAACGGTGAACCCAGACGGTCGGCGGTTGCGGGCCGAGCGATGCATGCCGCAACGGAGCGTCCTCCAGGTGATGCCGGGCTCGTTGCCGGACCGGGAACTGGAGATCGACGTCCCCGAGGCGTTCCACATGCTCAACGATGCCGTCGAGGAATGGCGTTTGGCATCCGATGAGCAAAGCATGGGCATCAGCGTGCCGATCTCCGCCATCCGGTGAGGGTCACCGTGAGAGCGGCAGCGGTTCCTTACAGGCGGGAAAACTCGCTTGCCGGGTACCGCCCGCTCCCGCGGCAAGTCATGACGGTGCTGGTGGAAGGATGGTTCGGTAGTTGCGCTCAGGATCCGGCCGCGGCCGTGTGGGCTCAAGAGCAGGTGCCAGATAGAAGATCGGAATTTGCCCAGAAGAATGCGAGTCCGTGCGACACGATTAGTGGTTGGCTTCGAGAAAAATGTTGCCAGCGGCTTGATTTCTCTGGGAATCGGCGCCTAGAATTATGAGGAATCAGGACAAGATGGCGAGACCGAAATGCGCATCGATGGGGCGCCAAGGCCACGATTTGGACGACAGGAAGCCTCGGCCGCCGCCCGCAGCACCGAGACAGCCAGCGCACGAAATGCCTCCCGACGGCCTCCCGGCCGTCTGGAGCAGAGCCGTTGCCCGCACACTGTCGACATCGAAGAATGGCTCGCGGCCCATGCGAAGCCGGGCGGTCGCGATGCTGCCCTATCGCCGCCGACCTTGTCGTTTGGACACATCTCTGAGCAACAGAGGAACGTGAGATGATCGAGGATCAGAACCGAAAGAGCCAGAACCCTTCCGAGAGGGATCGCGGTCTGGAGCGGTCTGCCCGGAGACTCCATGTGATCTTCAGTGAACTGGGTGCCTCGATCGAGGGCCAGGACAGCAAGGGAAGGGCTGCCGCCCTGGCTCAGCTTCGCGCCACGCCGCTCCGGGAGCTTATGGTCGCGGTGTCCCGTGCTGCGTTCCTGGTGCGGCGCGACGTCTCGACTGCCGAAGGCTGGTGCCGACAGGAGGAGCTCGATGGCCTTGATGGCCCTGACAGCCTTGGAAGTTGGGCCCTCCGATGTTCGCAGCGTGCCCTCATGATCGCCGAGACGCTTGTGGACGCCGCCCAAAACGACCTTCGAGCGGATCATGCCGATCAACTGATCGTACGCCGGTAGGCAATGCTGTCGAGCGGCGCCTCCCAAGCCCATGTCCAGCCTTCTCCCAGCAGCCGATGGACGGCTCGGGCCAGCCACGCAGTCCCACCCCATTCGGACCGGGCTTCACCGGCGGCTTCATCGAGCAGTTGCCGTGCAAACACTCCATCGAGCGCGGCCTCGGCCCCGACGATCACGAACGGGGGCCGGACATCGGGATCATCCCAGGCAGCCAACGGCGCGACGAGCACGCCGACGGCGCCGGTCTGCTTCCATGTGGCTTGGGCGGTCGCCCGCGCAACGATGTCGATCGCCTGATCCCTGGTTACCGCCGTCCCTCCTTCTCAGGCCGCGCGCCTTGCACGTCATCCTGTACCCGTTAGATTGCTTCAACGGCCGCAGGTTGGAAACGGAGAGCGCATAGGCATTCGGTCGATCCGGCACCACGGCGCGACTTACACCCTGCGCTTCGATCGTCTTGGAGCTCGGTGGCACGTCGAGTTCGCGCGCATGGAGGGGGCCACCCTGGTGGTCTTCATCTCCCGGGGCCGCAGTCGGCGTGCCGTGGTCCGTGCCGTCCATACGGCCATCGAAGGCGATCGTCGGAAAGCGGGCTGCCGCGCGTAGCATCTTCGAGCCCGAGCCCATAGATCTTGCCCGCGCCTGCGTGATCGACGTCGAGGCAAGCGCCCTGGGCCGCGGCAGCTACCCCATCGAGGTCGGCGTGGCTTGGCTCGACGGGCGCGTGATGTCCTGGCTTATCCGGCCGACCGCCGAGTGGCTCGAGCGCGGGGTGTGGGATCCGGCCGCCCAAGTGCTGCACGGCGTCTCGCTGGAGCAGATGGCAGCCGAGGGACGCCCGGCCGCCGAGGTGGCCGAGGGGGTCATGGCCGCCCTTTCCGGCCAACTGCCGCACAGCGACGCGGTCGGCGCCGACGATGCGTGGCTCGCCAGCCTGATGGCTGTCATCGGGCACAGCTATCCGCGGCTCGAACCGCTCGACGACCTCCTTCGAGAGGTCACGACGGGCAGCAATAAGGACAGGGCGGCCGAGGTCGAGCAGGCGATGACGGAGGCACGCGCCGGGTGGCCAAGACGCCACTGCGCAGGTGACGATGCGGCGCGGCTGGCGGAGATGGTCCGAATCCTGGCCGACAGGGCTGATCGCCTCTGAATGCCTTCTTCCGGTATCGTCGGCCGGGCCTGCTGAACGACGGCGGGGCAGGACACGGCCAAGACACCGAACAACGAGTGCACACGAAGGCGGTCACCGCGACCCTTGCCGCTCCGGGCCGTGGAGTTCCAGTCGACGCTCACGATCGGCAGACCGAGGGCGGCTGACGAAGGGCCTCCGGTGGCTGAGAGGGGCGCCCGGGCGGCCAGGGGTGCACCGGCGACATTCCGCCTCTCGGCTGCCATCAGGCTCCCAACTCGATGCCGAGGATGCGGTTCGTGGCCGGAACTGCCCCGGATGCCGAGAGGCTCCAGATAGCCGACGGGCCAGGGCGACGTCGTCCCCCCGTTACTCCCGAAATCAGAATCACATTATCCGGGGTCGTGTAACACTTTTTGAGAGTTTCTCGGGTCCGCTTCGGCACTCGGCAGACGGTTGAATTCACCCAGGGAACGTGATGTCTGACGACCGTTTTCACGAAGCGGAAAGGGGCGTCACCGCTTCAGAAGCTGACGCCAGCCGGGGGCGGCTCAACTCCCTGCCCGGCGAGGAGGGGAGGGCGGCATCATGGGTGCCGATCCGGCAGGTTCACAGCCATACAGACATCGGCGTCAACGGATTTCGGTGCAAAAGGTGGACAGATCTGTTGACGGAATCGCGCCTGATGCAGTCGGCCAATAGAACCCAGTGGCCGACGTCCTGCTAAACGTTCCCTCATCGACAGTCTCCAGGACCGCTGGAGATAAAGCCGCCGTTTCTGCTTTCAGAGCAATGGCTTGGTAAATCTGTGCAACATGAATCGTGGCGTCGTGTAACACTTTTTCGAAGCCGTGTAACAGCTTCTGCGGCCGGTGTATTACCTCTTCGAAACCTGCGCCAAGCGGCGGATCACCGTCTGGCAGGGCGTTAAGATGCCGGTATCGTACGGTATATTACCGGTACGATACGGTACGGTAGTCAGACGTCCTCCGGGCAGCCGCTGGAGGGTCTCGGCCGAGCAGCTCGACGGCACCGATGCCATCGCAGACAGGTGTCGGGGAAGGTTCTCTCAGCGATCCTTCCAGTTCAGTCCCGCTGCCTTCATCGTGTCCCAAAATGTCCGCTTCTGCCGGTGGCTCGCCACCACCTGCTCGCGGTAGGCATCCTGAGGTGGGTGTCCGAACCAGTCGTCGACGGCGGGGAACAAGCGTTCCGCCGCGGCCAAGTCGCGGACAGCATGCTCGTACTGCGTGGACTGCGCCCGCGCCAGGACGGCGTCGGCCATGCTGCGGTAGAGCAGGACGGCGGCAAGGGGATAATTGGCCTCCAGCGCCTGCGCGGCGGCGCGTAGTCTGCTGTACAGGTCACCGTTCATCTCGCCGACGCGGGTCAACACGAGGTTCGCCGCAGCATCCAGATCCAGGCTGATCAGCAGGTTGAGCGCGGCATGCGGTTCGCGATGCTGACGGGCCAGTGTCACGGCCGTTGCCCGCACCCGGTCGTGCTCTCCGTCCGGCAGATGAGCGAGGTATGCGCGGAGGATGTGCTCGGACAGGCTGCCGGTGAACATCTTCCAGCGGACTGCCTGGGCATCCTGGTGACGGCCCAGTAGGTCCAGGAGACGAACACGGAAATCATCGATCTCCCATTGCCGGTGCGCCGGGACGTCCGCCTGTTCGACCCGTGCTAAGGCTTCGGCCGCGCGCCGCGCTTCAACGAGGCGCTCGCCGATCTCCTTGAGGGCGTGGCTCTCGGTTCCTGCGAGCCGGTGCACGGCGATGAGGCCGTCGACATCCCCGCGGGCGTCGGCGATCTGCCGGAGCCCTCGTGTCAAAGGCCACGTCCGCGCCTCCTCGTCCTGGGTCCGGCCACATTCCAGGTCACCGCGGATCCGGCGCTCCAGTTCGTCCAATCCTTCCGGCCCCAATGCCTCCTTGAAGGCGATGACGATACCACCGTGAACGCCGTAGCTGTCCTTGGTGAGGATGCCGAAGACATCGCGGGCCAACTGCACCCGGTCGCGGTCTGGCACCGCCGCCCATGCTGCACCGAGGTCGTCGACGGCTTGCTTGAGCACGTCGCCGATCAGGCCGTCGGAATCGTCGGAGCGGTCGAACACCGCGGCGTCGAGCCGGATGAAGCGACCGAGCAGCTCGGCAGCCGCTGAGGGATGTTCCGGGAGGAGGTCCCGGACAATGGCTTCGCGGACCCGGTCAAGGTCAGCAGCCAGCGATGAGCTCTCGCGGTAGCCGTAGAACCGGCGATCAGATTTGATCCGCAGGATTTCCTCGGACAAGGTCTGCGGCAGTCGGTCGCCGCTGCCCAGTGACGCCAGGGCAAGACGGAGAGCCTGATGCAGGCCAGTGTCCCGATCGGCGTGTTCGATCAAGATCTCCGCCAGCCGCCGAGGACCGAGAGCCTCGACAGCCTCTACAGTGATATCGAGTTCCTCATTCTCGGCCATACCTTCGTCCCCTGTCGCTGCCCGCGGCTCAGAGCAGACGCTTACGAGGGCATAGCCGCTTTGCCTCGTCGATGAAGGTTAGAGATCATGGTCTTGTTCAATCATGCTCGGTTTTAACCGACGTCGAGGCTTTGCACCGTCTTCTGCTTCCGCGGCCGTCTCGGCAGGGAGCCGTGCGTCATTGGACGAGGGTAGCTCTTCTTCCGTTTCGAGATCGGGTTCGTCGGGGCCAGATCCCTTGGATTCAGCCGCAACACGGTCCCAAAAGCGGTTCTCGAATTCGGCCTGCCGTTGTTCCCGGCTGTAACGGCCAGCAAATGCCAAGGCAATGTGACCGGAATTGCGATAGGTTACCGCATCTTCGACGTGCGCTGCGAAGCCTCGCCCAACCTTATTGGGATCGACAGCTTCATAGACAAGCCCAACCAGTTTGGTCAGCACGCTGTTGTCGCCCTGCGTCGCGCCTTTTCCATTAGGCCTCCACGCTTCGACCAGCTCCAGGCAGGCCCAAGCGGCCACGAGCCCCGCCGGAGGACCGAGCAATGCGGGTCGTCCTTTTGCGGCAGGCAGGGACTTGAGGACCTCCTTGGCTGCGGCAATGAGGCGGCCGGTCGGATCGATATCGGACGCAACCATCGCCTCGACCTCAAGGGCCAAATCCCTCGCGAGACGGCTGGGGCCGCAGGGAGTATGGCCAATTACTTCCGACAACCGGATGCTGTTCTTGAGGTTTCGTGTTTTTGCAGCGGCTTCTATCCCTCGCCGTCTCCGGGCTGCGGCGATGAGCCACCCGGCTCCCACCCGCCGATTGGCCTTCGCCAGCTGGCTTGGCGCTACTGTTGGAGCGGATGCCGACCTGGAAATGGCGTGCCGAAGGAGAACCTCTTCGATTTGCATCTGTGCATGCCGCCCGGCGCGACCTCGTCGGAAGATTTCCTGAATGCCTTCGGCCTGTTCGATGACATCCGTCAGGATTTTGCGGAGATGCGCCGAGTTCGCTCCGGCGCTCACCTTCTCATCGTCGTACGCTCTCTCCGTCGCCCTGATCACAACGGACAGATCACCAAGTGCCTCTTCCACGAGCGGAGAGGCGAAGTGAATGCGAAGGTCCTCCAGGGCACGCTCTTGTACGGTTCCGAGGTTGCGGTGAGCATTCCGGGCCAGCGGATCAGCGGCCAAGGTCTGCACCAGGGCAACGGCGTCTACAATTCTGGAATCGACCATAACGCGATCACGAAATTAACGGATGGACGGATAGGCTATGTACGCTCTGCTTCCATGTCCAACGGAAACGAGCGTGGCCTTCCCCAGCTAAATGCCGGTTTTATGCTGGATTTGCCGATGGCTCAGGAGTTCCGATCGCAGACGACAAGAGAGACCTTCCCCACGCAAACGGAGAAACGCGATGGAGACGGTCACGATCGGTTCTGCCACCCTCGTTCGCGGCGACGCCCGCGACGTGCTTGCCTCCACTACCGACAAGGCGGTCGATTTTATCTTCACCGATCCGCCCTTCGGGCACCGCAATAACGACAATGGCGACCTCATCAGCCGCCGCGAGGTGGCTCTGGGGCACGGGCCTGTCCGCGCCGGGCGTCCCATCGCCAACGATGGCCGCGAGGAGGCCGACGAGCTGGTTCGCTTCCTTTTCAACGAGGCTCGGCGTCTTCTGCCGCCTGGCGCCGTCCTGGCTTGTTGCTGCGGGGGTGGCGGGTTGACAATGGCGCGCTGGACGCTCTGGATGGAAGAACTCCTCGGTCACAAGATGACGGTGATTTGGGACAAGGGATTCGGCATGGGCTGGCATTACCGCCGCTCGTACGAAGTTGTTCTGACCGGGCAGCGGCCCGGGGGTAAGAGCCGCTGGTACGACACCACGCGCCGGGTGACCAACGTCATCCGTCCCGACGACGGCATCAAGCGCATCATTCCCAAGGCCGAAGACCACCCGACGCCGAAGCCGCCTGCGCTGGCCGGACACTTCATTGCGCTGCACTCGCAGCCTGGCCATCTGGTGGTGGATCCCTTTATGGGCGGCGGTTCTACGGCCGAGGCCGCCATTCTGGCGGAACGCCGCTTCTTGGGTGTGGAGCTTGATACCCGTTTCTTCGACATGGCCTGTCAGCGTGCCGAGCGCGCCGAGAAGCTCCGCAGGACGCTTTCGGAAGGTGGAGCCAACCAGAACGAGAAGGACGGTGCTAAGGCCGGGTAGTGGCCTTCGCCAGGAGAAAATGGACCCAGGGGTTGGACGCCCCTGGGTTTTCCTTATGGAGAACCGTGGCGCAAACCATGGTTGCGTCAGAGATCCAGGACCCAAGGCTCTGCCATGGCCAAGCCCCGCACCCGACAGCCGCCCGGTAGCTCTCCTTCGTAGGCATAATGATGGTGCCCATGGATGACAAGGCGGGCCTTGCATGCCGTGGCGGCCTGGTCGATACCGGCGAAGCCCAAGCGATGGGTGGTCGGCGCTTCGTGGGTCACCAGCACGTCGACCGGCCCAACTCCTCGCAGCGCCTCCAAGTCCTCGGGGAAGATCGTCGAACGGTGGCGCAGCGGCAGTCCGCTACGCCACCTGGCCTGCTTCGGCGTATGCTCCAACAGGTCGGCCCGGGTCCTCCAGACGGGGGCTTCGTCACCGAGACGCGGGTGCCACACCTTTCCGCGAAAGACGCCGCCGAGACCGGCCATGCGCACGCCGTCCAGCTCGATGGCGCGGCCGTGTAGGTTCCCTTCGGGATGGTCGTCGAACAACAGCGGATACCGCTCCGGATGATCAGTGTCGTGGTTGCCCGTGACGTAAAATACCCTCACACCGGCGTCGAACAGAGGCGCCAGCACCCGGCGAAGCGGCTCTTCGAGCTCGCAGTCGCCGACGATGACGACAGCTTGAGGCCGGTGTAGCGCGCAGGCACCAAGGAGCGGGCGCCATTCGCCATGAGGATCGCCGTAGAAGATGATGCTCACGGTCAGCGTCCTGCGGGCGTTGTGGGCGCCGAGGCTTCGGGGCTTGGTGTTGTCGGGCGTTCATCCTCGGCGGTGGCGCTGACCATCGGGCTGGCTGCCATCGCATTCCGCAACATGGCCTCGATCTCGTCGCCGCCGATCGTCTCCCGGTCGATGAGCGCGTCGGCGATCCGCTCGACTACATGCAGATGCCGTCCCACCAGGGTCTTCGCGTCGGCATAGGCGTCAGTCAGCATCTTGGATACCCGGTCGGCCAACTCCGGCCTGAACGCCAGCATGGAGCCAATCCTGTCGGGTGACGGCAGCCCCAGCCAGAGCAGGCCGTGTTCCCCTTCGTCCAACCCGAAGGAGCAGAGTGCCGACACGGCCAAAGCCGTCGCCCTGGCCAGGTCGCTGGTGTGATCGCCGCCCGACCCGGCCGACACGTCGCCGAACAGCACCTCCTCGGCGGCCCGCCCGGCGAGGAGGTGCCGAAGGGCCGAAGCGACTTCGGCGCGCGTCATCGGCCCGGCGTTTTTCAGGTTGGCGGTCACGCTGCCACCCGTAGTGGCCGTTCCACGGATGGATGCACAAAGCAACGCACCCGGCCGCTCAAGCGCAACGGCCAAGGCATGGCCTGCCTCATGGACCGCACATCGCCTATTCAGTTCCGGTGAGCGCGGACGACGGCTCCCGCGGATTTCGGCGATGAGGTCGTCGATTGCGATGTCACGCTTGGTGTACCGAGCGCGGCGCCGGGCGCCGCGAACCCAGCGCTCGCAGTCGGCACCGGTGCCGCCCAGCGCAAGCACGGCAGTCGCTGTCAGGTCCACGCCGTCCAGATCCGTACCAAGATGATCCCGCAGGATGGCTGCCAGAGCATTCCGATCCGGCAGCTGGAGACGGATGGTGCGGTCAAGACGACCGGATCGCGTGAGCGCGGGGTCGAGGCGGTCCGGGTGGTTGCACGCGCCGACCACGACAACTCCTTCACGCCCGCCGATGCCATCGAGCTCCTCGAGCAGCGCGTTGACCACCTGAATGTTGTAGTCCTCGTTGTCGGTGAATTTTGCGCGATTACCGACGCTGTCGACCTCGTCCAGGAACAGGATGCAAGGGGCGGCTGCACGGGCCTCATCGAACGTCGCCGCCATAGCCCGCAACATGTCGCCCAGGTGCCCCGCCGCCTGCCACCGGCTCAAGGAGCCGGTCACGAGCGGCACGCCGCAGGACCCGGCCAACGCGCGGGCGAAAGTCGTCTTTCCAGTGCCGGATGGCCCCGTCAGCAGCGCACCCCGGTCGACCGCTGACCACGGCAACTTCCCCTCCCGGTATTCGGCGAGATCGCGCACGAGAGCCATCCCCCAGTCCACTGCCTCATCCATCCCGCGCATTTGTGCGAGGGTCGTGGCGGGCTGCTTCGTCTTGAAATCCAGCAGTCCGCGCAGGCGGGCGACGTAGTCGTTGGCGTCTTGCCCTGGGCGGCGGGCAAGTCGCAGATCCTCCACAGCGATCAGGCGGCACAGGGCGTCGGAAACCGTTAGGGACGGCGGGGTGCCGACAAGCGCGGTAACCACCTCCCTGAGCGCGTCTGCATCCAGAGGAGGGATGACGGCCCGAAACTCGGCAACACGAAGCAGGTCACGCGGCAGATGCCGCTCCGGCGTGGGGCTGAAGCCGAAGATGGAGCGCCCGGCGCTGAGGGCTGCCGACACCCCTTCATTTCCTAAGTCGGGCCGATGTGTCTTGGTGCTGCCATCGCGGCGGCACTCGAACCACACTCCCGCCAGATGGGGCTGAGGCAGGTGCGGGCGCGAGATTGTGTCGGCATCTTCCGGTGCGGCATCGGCGCCACCGAGGAGGCCGCCCCAGGCATTTGCGATGGCGTTGAGCCAGCCCGCGCTCGGGACCTGCACGACAGCAGCGATGGCATGGGCGGTCGTGGTGTTCTTGAGGACCAGTGAGGAATCCAGCACGCGCCTCACGAGGACGAGCGCTGCCACCTCGGCGGGGTCGCGAGCCTCTTCGGCTTGAGGGGTGCTGGTGAAGGGAAACTCGTCGCAATCGTCGGCCGATTGCACCACAGCTTTGCGGGCGGACATCCAGAGAACCCTCTTCTACGCGGGAGGACAGTGCGCTGGCCGCTGGCCAGCAGGCCGTCAGTGCCGCCGTATGTGAAGGTCGCTCCGTGTCATCGTTTCTGTCCCGTGTGGTGGGAGCCGAGCAGGATGTTGGCTCCAGGGTGCGCTGGAGAACCTACAGTCGGTTCCCTGGTAACACAACCATGACGATCGGATCGCATCGCGATCCGATCGTCATAGAGGCATCCAATTGCTCGCGTTCTGCGGCGATGCCAACATGGAGTCCCCACGGCGACCAAAGGAAGCCTGCCATGGTGACACCAAATACACATGACGTGACCGAAAGGATGAATATCCTCCTGCTCCGGCACATTCTCCGGCACCTGTCCCGCGGACAACCGAGGCCCGACGTCTCGGACCTGGAGTTCCGGCGCCGTGCTTGGCGAGCGGCTCGGCGCCTTGAAGTTCGTCGCCTTCAGCGTGGGGATACGACGCCGTTGCTGTCCCAGTCGCCGAAGATCGCGGGGCAGTCGACGGCGCAACGGACGTACCAGCACCGCGGGTGGCGGATCGTCCTGTGCCGCAATGGCGGCAAGTGGCACGCCGAAACCGCTCGCGGATGTCACCCGCAGCTCGTGCGCACGGCGCGGCGTCCGCGCCGCCGCGATGCCTTCCGCGCCATCTTGGCAATGATGGACCGTGGCGACTTCGGGATCAGGGTGCCGAGACCCGCGCAATGAACGGGTCGTCGTCGCGGCGGCTGTGCAGCCACGCGCGCAGCAGGGCGCGGCGTTCGGGACCATGGGCACGGTGGGCGCGATGGAGCAGAAGCGGACAGCGATGCAGCCAGGGAGTCCACAGCCGTTGAACGGTGAGCCTATCGTTCATAGATCATCTCCGTATCGGTGTAAGAGATCAGCACAACATTATAGATCGCATTTTTGGAATGAACTACTGCGGCGCGCAATATGTGTTGACAAGGAATTCTCAACGATCAATGGTTGATGCCGTTTTCGACGCCGATGTGGTCACTTGCTGAGGATCCGAGCCATGGACGACATGACCTTTGGCATCTTGCTCGGACAGAAGCGTCGCGCCGACACGGTCGAGGCTGTCGGTGTCGCGCTCGCGGAGCGCCTCGGGCAGGCCAACCAGCAGCGTCAGGCCGACGCGCAGGCCATCTCCGCCCTCAAGGAGGAGAACGGAGCCCTGCGCGCCCGGGTCGCAGACCTTGAGCTCAAGCTGGCCTTGGAAGAAGCCACGGCAGTCGCATCTCAGGCAGTCGTCGATGCCTTCAAGGCACAGCATCCCGACAGTCCTCTTCTGGTACAGGTCGGTACTCTGAAGAACGGCTCGCCGCTGAGGAGGTCGACCGGAATCTGGATCAATGCCTTCGACGAGGCTGCCAGGAAGCGGAACGTGACGAACCCCGAAGTCTATCGCGTGGGGTAAGAGAACGCTCGGTCCACAGTTGAAGCGGCACCGGAAGGTGCCACTTGGGTTATCCGCCCCCTTTCAGCTGACCGTTTCCTGCCGGTTTCGGTGCTTTCGTAGCCGGGCTACTGTGGCTGGTTTTGCCGTTGTCACCCGCCTCACCCTTTGCCGTGTCGGCCATGTGCGGAGTATCGGCTGCACGCCCGGCCGCGGTGCTGGTGATCTTGCTCGCACCAGACACCCCGCCAGCGGCGGAAGCCAGGTTCCCGTCGCCGTTTGCCTTCTCGAGCGCGCTCACCAGCCGGTTCATGTCGCTTGGCGAGGCAAAGAATGCGGCTTTGCCAGCGTCGACGCCCGATTTCATGGTGTTTTCCGTGTGCGTCCCGACAAAGCCTACCGCGTTGGCGGCTTGGTGGTGTTCACCGTCCCCGTCCGGCTGCGCTCCGAACCAGCGTGCGACCCGATCCGGCACTTGGGTGATCAGGTTGAAGCTGCGGATGGCCAGTTGATAATTTAGTACCGAGATGAGGATCACATAGGTGATCACACCAATGAGTCCGACCGTGTTCCCTGTGGTCGCCGCCGCCATCGCCGCGTACACTGTTTTGGACAGGAGCCAAACCATCGCCTCGAACACGAGGATGGAGAAGAACAGCCCGAACAGGGTCAGCGGGATCCGGAACAGCAGGTTGAAGACAATGCCGTAGCCAGCTTTCTGAGGACCATCCAGGAACTCCGCGCCATCCATCCGGATGTGCATGAAGGCCCAGAGAGGAGCTGCGATCACTCCCTCGATCACCAAGATCAGCATGCCCATCACAGCGTACAGGAAGTGAATGAAGGGCATCATCGGTAGAACGTAGGCATGGAAGACCGCCGCAAGCAGAAGAGCGACGGCGATCAGACCGAAGAACGTCGCGGCAAAGCCCGTCAGCTTTTCGGCCCCGCTCGGCATCAGCTTGCCGACGAAGTTGGACGCTGCCTCGGCAGCTGCTCCCGCGACCGGGACCTTTGAGATCAGCGCCCCACCCACGCCAAGGGCGGCGAGGATCATGAAGGCGGCGTTGAGGATGAGATGGCCGAAGTCGACCATGTGCTGAAGCGCTTGGCCGGTGCCCGGCTTCAGGACCGCCAGGCCAATCAGCCACTTCTGGAGCGCGCTGTCCGAGCTGCCGAACCATTCCAAAACACCGGCAATGCTGCCGCTGTTGTCGAACTGACCAGCGCGGGCGGCCGCAGTAGACAGAGAGGTCGTGGTCAACAGCTGCTTGTCCCACCAGCTGCGCAAATTCGGAAGCACGCCCAAGAGTTCGTGGCCAAGCAGACGGTCAATCCCAATGCCGTCCTTGTACTGTGAATTGGTGCTCCCAAAAGTCACCTCCGGCATCACGCCGACCAGGGACATCACCTGCGCAGAAATTCGGCTGAGGGTCATATAGTAGGAGCCAGCAGACGCCCAGCCTGCCGTTCCCGCAACTGCCTTGAACTCGGTCAAGCTGACCTTGTTGACACTGTCCACATAGGTCTGGACTGCTGTCGTCAGAGCGTTGTCATAATCTGCCTTCGCCAGCAGCACCTGCTGGAAGATTTCGTTTGCCCTATCCTTGTCCTTGTCAGAAAGGTTGATACTGACAGGACCATCCGAGGTTATCATCCGTTGCGCGATGGTCCGCAGTTTGGCGCGCAGAGAGTCGAGAGCGGCATTCCGCGCTTGGTCCAGTTGGAGAACGTTTCTGTCGGCTGCCGCGGACTCCTTGCTGGAGGCTACACGGATCGAACCGCAGACGCCGTAGTCCAGGATCATGTCTTGGACAGCAATAGGCTGCTGTGTCCCAGCGGTTTTCGACGAATCCCAGAGGCTCACTACAAAATGCCAAACCTGTTTGACGCCGCGGTAGATCCCGTTGTTCGTCAGTGTCATCGGCCCTGGTATGGGCTCCCGCGGCCATTCCGGCGCGGGGACGCCTGAGCTGACGTTGGCGGACTCGCGCCGGACGGCCTCGAGGCAGACCTCGAGGAACATGACGTCGCGGACCAGCGGGATGGACTCTTGGAGGGCTGGATTGCTGATCTTGGCGCCGGACAACCCATCGATAAATCCGGTCCAGATCAAGTTGCCGAATTGGCCGCCGACCAACGCAATCCAAACAACGAGAATCTGAAGTAGGCAGTATCCTTTGGCGACCGGGGCAAGCGCGCCCACGCCGTACATGACGCGCATCGGTGCCCATACTTGGTGCCAGCGCGACCCAAGGACCTTTCCCTCGTGCGCGGTAGCCACGATTCCAATGATGGTGTGGTAGGACATCATAGCCGCAGAGCAGGCCATCAGTACGGCGATGAACACCGAGAACCCGCTGGCGATTCCGTTCGCCAGCGGCGTGACCGTGCCGCCGACCGGACCAACACCCGGGAACACGAACGTGAGGAGTTGGTACCAGAGGTCGTTGGCGGTGTGCGCGCGGAACAGCGCCGTGATGATGTTCCCGCTGACCACCGGATCGGCGTTCGTGGCCGCGGCTACGGCGGCAGTGGGATTGCCCAGCATCGTGGCGGTTGTGGCACCGCTGATCATCAGCACCAGCGCGGCCGGTCCAGCGCCGGACAGCGGAGAAGCACCCTCCGGAGCTTCGGTCCACCATTCACTGGGCTGCCGAAGCCAGGATGCGAAGCCGTCAAGCCGACGCTTGCGCAGCTGAAAATTGTAGAACGCGGCTCTGGTCGCCAGGGCACCGAAAACCGGGATCGCCGCAAAGCAGGCGAGGAAGCTGATCCATTCCAGCAAGCTGTTGACATGGTTTCCGCCTACTGACCCGACCGCGACCGCGAGCAGAGCGATGAGAGCGGCGAGATGGAGCAGGAAATACCGGTGCGTGCAAGCCTGGGCGGTGGTCAGGAAGTCGTCGGAACGATCGTAGAACCGCTGGGCGACCCGAAAGCGCTCGGCCGGGTCCGTCGCCTGCGACGGCAAGGGTTGGACCGTCTGGCGACCGAACGCGCCACGGGCCAGCATCCCGACATTGGAGACGGCTCCAGCCCAAAGCCCGTTGATGCTGCGCCATCCGGTTCCAAGGACCCGTCCCCTGCCTCGCAGCGCTCCTTTCCAGTCGGATCGCCACTCGTCGACGCCAAGAACGTCAACACGAACGAACGCGCGTGCTTCCCGTTGGCCGCGATCGAGGAATGTCTGGAGCCGCCGCTGGCTGCGTTCAAGGAGGGATCGGAGCTTACTCATCGGAAGCATCCTTGGCCGTGGGGCGCCGAACAAAAATCGCGGTGATGGGAACATAGGGGCGACGGAGAGCCTCGATCTCCTCGATCGAGCGGGCAACGAACCGGCCGACGCCCATGAGCACACCGAGTGCGAGGACTGCGTCTGCGGCGATCAGCAGAGGGGCTTGGAAGCCGTAGGCAGCCGTCAGGAATGCCAGCAACCCGGTGGCCGCAAGGGTTGCTGTGACGATGTTCCCGATGGAAAGAGGCTCACGCCGGATGGCTTTCACCACCATGCGCGCGGATTGGTGCACCACGAGGATTGGCAGGAGGCCGGATGCCAGCACCAGCGCAAGCCCTATGCTCAGCTCGACGCTGAGGGCTGCCTGGACAATGGGCGGGGCGGCATCGACCAGCCAGGAGCTCATCAGCATAAGCGACGGCAGCTGCGGATAACCGGCCATCAACTCACCAGCGGTGAGCCACAGCAGACAAGCGAATGTAGCGGGTATGGCCATCGCCATGCTCCACTTCGCACACCGCCGGATGAATGATGAAGCAATGACGATCATCGGGATCTCCCCACGTATGGATTGGCTTCCCAAATCAATGCTATGATCAGTTTCAAACATTCTGCAAGCATATCAGTGAAAATGGTGGCGCTATGATAAATATGTTTACTTTGCTTGGTGAGGCGCGCGCCCACGTAAACATTTTCACACCTGTTCGTCTGCATGGTAGAACGGAGCGGCATTACAAAAATGTTTACGACGCCTTTGTTCGTGGAGAGTTGTCGCCGGAGACTGCTCCCAGCCGTGCAACTGCGGTGGCTTGGCGTAGCGCGATCAGGCACGGGGCTCTGCGACAGCTGGCGGCTGCTACCGAAGCGCTGGAGACGGCCCTGAGAGACGGTGGTCGCGCCGAGAGGGATGCGGCGGCCCTTGAGGTTGAGCGGTGCCTCGAACTCCTGCGCCGGTTTCCCGCGATCCGGACGGGACGCCGTCCACGGCCGAGCGACGTTCGGGGGCGACCGCGAGCAAGGCAGGGTGCGGAAATCACCACCTGATTGACGGGAAACGCGCAGACCGCGGTCGCTGAGCATCGAATGTCTGCTGCTCGGTTTTGGCCACCTGCGGCTTTGAGTGGCTGTGCGGCGTTGCTCCTGCTGCCGGTACATGAAGGCATCGCTACATGGCAGCTATGCAAATTCGAAGAAAACGGGAGTGAATGATGATGGAATCCTTCTTGAAGGTGGCAGTAATAAGGAAAAATAAATTACAAATCCTTTCATCGAAGGATAAGAGATCTATTCAGTGGGGCGCTTAACGCCGATAGATTTTAGTTGAACCTCCATTTTTGCGGAACAATATTAATAATGTACGCGAGGTAGCGCCTATTGATACTTTGATGGAGGATGCATGTTTGTCGATGACTTCATTGATGGGCTGATCGAGGGCGTGGCGACGCGCCCCGGCAAGGCTCGCGCGATGTTCGACGTGGTGCTGGGCGGTCGTCGCTATCGTGCCGAAGCGATGGAGCGGGTGGCTGACTACGAGTTCGGCCGTTCCCGGGACGACTTCCATTACACCGAGGAGGCCCTGTACCGGTCTGCCAAGGGGTCGTTCCTGCTGGTGGTCGAGGGCTGGCTGCACAGCACGGGTGACGGAACGTCGTACGGACACGCATACGCTCCGCTCGACCGCTCCCAGGCCATGGCCTGGCTGGAATTCTGCGGGCGCCACGAGGCGCTGACCGAACTGTTCGGCGACGAGGTCGAGGACGCCTGACAGCCTTCTGGGGCGATCGGGGCGGCTTCTGCCACCCCTTCGCCTGAGGCGCTCATGCAGCCGGTTCCAGCAAGGTCTCCCAGAACGGAGCAGAGGGCAGTGATGATGAAGATCAGAGCGAACACGGCGTTCGGGCGGCTGGAGGTTCGGCGCACGGACGGGACAAGCCCCGGCGACATTCCAGCTTGGGTGCTCGACGAGCCCGACTTCCTGCGCCAGCTTCTGCGTATTGCCGAGGCGGGCGGGACGCGCTACGCCGTGGATCACGAGGACGATGATGGCTTCATCGTGGAACCGCCCGTTCGGCCTCCGGTTGCGCGGACCGAGACCGCGGGCGTCTCGGCCGAGGAACTGGCGGAGATGGCGCGCTGCCTGGAATGGGCGTGCCGGTTCGCCCGTGGTTCCCATGATGCCGATCCCAGCTTGCAGAATGGGGTGTTCCGGAAGCGCTTGGCAGATTGCGAAGCGATCCTTGCGCGGGTAGCTGGGTGAATTCAGTCGCCGGTCCGGGGCGCCCGGAAATCTGGAGCATCGGATCGAGGCAATGGTCCCGCGGCAAATCCCGCATTAGGAAATGGCGTTGCCCCTCTCGGCAGGCAGGTCTTCTCCGAGGGGAGGGGGCACGCCGGTCCGTCCTGTGGCGGCGGTGATGGTCACGCCGCCAAGCTGACCGCCTCCTATCGGCAGACAACTTCTCGCGTCATGCAGCCAAGTGAGCCTGTCAGCGGGCAACGAGCATCTCGGAAATCAAGATTCCCGACTCTCGGATGGCCGAATGCGTATTTATGGTGATCCTCAAGTTCATTCGTACTCGTAACGAAGTAACTGATCTCACATTCTAGAAATCCTTGCGCAAGGATTTCTCAAGAAAAGTAGCAATGACAAATCTTTGTCAACAGTATTGGAGGGCGATAGGCATGCTATCTACGATGCAATATTATGAATGACGCAGATTTTTATTGACATCAGATTGGGCGCGATCTACCGATATTGAGGCAATCCACTCAATGGAGGTAACTCGAATGAGCGAAACGATTGTGAGGGTGACGCGGGTAATTGAGATCAGCCCGGATGGTGTCGAGGTGGATGTTACCCATGAGTTGGAGGTCGAGGTTCTTGAGTACATCAAGTCGGCTCGGGAGGGTTTTGGACTGAGTGATGACGAGATCGAGCAGGATCTGATCGCTCATTTTGCCTGCATGTCCCATCCCTACTGCTGTGACGATGTGGAAATCATCGGCGACACGGTGCGCCTGTATGCTTTCGATCTAAGTAATGAAGAAGACTGGCGTTCACTCCTCTGAGATCCACATCTGCGCCGTCTTGACGGCAACGGCGGACGATTGACCAAGCTAATCTGTAACACCTTTTGATAGTCCGACCTCGGCGATACTATTTTGTCGGGATCCTCTGTCAAGGAATAGCTGCGCCCTTGCGCAGGAGGCAGAGACATGTCAAAGACTTGGCTTGACTGGTATATCTCTGGATATGCTGAAAGGACTCGCGCTGCGGCCAAAGCAGATTCCAACGGTCAGTTCGTTGCGGCGACGTTGCGCGAACTTTATGGCATCCGGATGGATAAGCTGATCGACATCGAGGCTTTCCAGTTGATCGTGCCGCTCCAAGCGAGCCTCAGCGTTTTGGACGCTCGTTCGATCACTTTCGATCCTGATGATATTGTTGGTAACTCGAGCTATTTTTCGCGGTTCTTGTGGCCGTTCGCTTTGTCCCTGAGCGACAAGAAACAGAGTATGGAGACGGAGCCAAGGTTCAATACTGTTGCCGTTCAGCCCAGCCGTGAACTCGTCGCGCTGCTATCGAACGCAAAGGCTCCGGCTGATCATAGCGCCTTGGTTAATAGCGATCTGATGGCTGCATCCTGGTACGTCGACCTTCCTCATGGATCGCTGCTGGTCGGCGACTTGGGGGTGCGTGCGATTTTCACCCAGCCATCCCCTCATGCTGGGTTGGCGGTATCAGCGGTGCTCTGTACGCCCGGGTCAAACCGAATTTCCGGACGCTTGATGTGGGTTGCCGGAGATGGAGAGGCCATGGGACTCGTCGCGGCCGATGTCGACAGAAGGCTGTTGGCGGAGCAGGTCGAGGGCTTCCTGAGCCTGCTGGCGTTGTACCGACAGCATGCGGACGCCGCACAGCGTGGTCAGCTCCCCCGCATGACCCGGGAAATGGCGACGTCCCGCAAGGCCCGTCAGCACCATAAGAAGGCCAGCCTGTTCGCTGTCCAGACCCTGACACCGCCCCCGGATCGCTTCGGCCGTCGCCAGTCCCTTGGAGAAGGCGGATGGCAACTCGGCTGGCGGTCGTCTGTGGCTGGACACTTCAAGATGCAGCCGCATGGCCCTGGCCGCTCGCTCCGGAAGCTGATCTTCGTGGATGCCTACGAACGCGGTCCGGATGACGGACTTCGGAAGCATCGTCTGGAGCGCTTGTCCAACCCGTAAATCCGGGCTGAAGCAGCCAAGTGATCGTGCTGGCCAGGGAACGTGTTGGCGTCGGCCGCGCGGGCACGCCACCTGGACTGCGGTGGCACCTTCGCCGCCCTTTGCGTCTCGGTGCATCACCTTGAGGGTCGCCCTCGCCGCGACACGGTCCAACGACCACTCCTATCCTCGATCGTCGACGATCCGCCCTGCGAAGCGACCATAATTCGGTCAGGACGTCCAGGTCGGTCTGAAGGAGGCAGCGGTGAGCGAGATCAGGGAAATTCTGAGGACGATGATCTGGACGGACAGCCTGCCGGACCATGCTTGGCCGCGTCCGAGTGACCAGGCGTACCGGCAGGAGATGATGCGCCTGCGGTCGCTGCTGGAGGCCGCCCCAGAGGATACGGAACTCGAGCCACTGAGCTCGATGGTTCTTGCCGCCGAGGTCGGATCCGAGACACACATGGATGCGTTGACGGCTGTCTCCGGTGCCCTGGGCTCTGAACTCGGCCGAGCACCGGATGATTGAGCGAGGGCGGCCGAACGAGGATGGTGAGCACACGCGCCTCTTCGGCAACCCGTTCGAGTGGTGAGGCCACTGCTGACCGTCGAGACGGACTGGACCAGGGCCGGTTAGGTATCGAGGCCGCTGACCCGACCACATGGTGGTGTCGGCACCTTCCTGGCCGCTGGCATCACCGCATTCCCAGTAGCCGTGGCGACGACATGGTGAGGTTACCACGTCGTCGGATGCCGCGGTCGGCACTACCCCCAAACCAGAGAAAACAACGCTTTGGCCGCATCCGAGGCCATCAGCCGGTGCGCCGACACGACGACATGGTGAGGTCGTCACCTGACCAGTCGCCGACATCACCGAGCGCTGGGCCGACGGCATGTTGAAGGCCCCAGGTCGTCGTCCTCCCAAGCGACGGCAAGTAGATCAGCCGATGTGCCGGAGCCTATGCAGGAGGCAGCATCCGCCCCGGCGCACCGGCCGCCACTGTGCGCAGGCGTAGATCACGAATTATGTAACGCCGTCCCGAACCTGTCCTGGTAGTACTCCACGAAAGCCATAGCCTGGCTCCGGCGGCGCGCCCGCTCTGGGAACTTTCCCCGGATACGGTCCGAACAGTCAGCGACGGGCGGGCTCTCGACATTGGGGCGCGGCGGACCGGCCGGTAGTGAGGAAACTCTTGGCCGCCTGCGACACGGCCCAGCAGATCGGCACGCCTTCGATCGGGTCGTCGTGGGCCACGAGCCGAGAGATCTGCTTGATCCTGGCGCGAGCCCCTCGCCGTCGGGATGGCGGCAGCCGACGTTGGCGAAGGCCCGCAGTTGACGGAAGAGGTTGTTCGATCCCCCGGTCTCTGCCGCATTGTCCTTCCCTGCCACCTCGGCGATCATCGAAGGGGCCTTCAACTGGCTGAGCGCCGCCCGCGACGAGGCCAGCGTCTTCCAGCGCCTCGAGGCGTCCTTCCGCTACACTGGGCGTGACGTTAGGCGATACGTCGGCAAGGCCGTGGAGAGGCTGGAGGCCACGCGGATGCCGAGGGCTGCGTAGGCAGATTGGCGATCCGTGCTTCTCGAGGCAACAGCAAGTCTGGTCATTCGGCAGGATTGATGGTTATCGGTTCCGAACGCATGTCTTGGTGAGAACGCTGGCGGGTAGAATGAAAATTCGTGTGCTGTCATGGGTGGCCGTCGAGCGCGGGGAGGCTGAAGGCGCCGAGGGGATCATCTCAATCAAACCGTCGGCAGAACATGATGCCGAGAACCTGGATCTTGCCTTGGCGCAGGCCACCGGCGGCGAGGTGGACGCCGTGCTGGTGCAGCGGTTCGACGACATTGCCATCCCGGCCTTTGGCCCCTACCGCGGCCCGGTCATCGACCATGTCGCCGAAGCGCTAGAGTTCGGGCGCAGGATTGCCGAGCAGGCCCCGGAAGGTTTGCTCGTGGTCCATTGCCAGATGGGCGTCAGCCGCTCCGCCGCCATGGCGCTCGCCCTGCTGGCCCAGGAACTCGGACCAGGCGCCGAGGAGGAGGCTGTGGCTGCCCTGTTGAAGGGAGATCCAGAAGGACGCATGCATCCAAATCCGCTGCTCGTCAGCATGGCCGACAGCTGCCTGTTCCGGTATGGGCAACTGGAGGCCGCGCTTGCGTATGCCTGCCCCAGGTACGTCAAATGGCGTGACCATTGGCGGGAGGCGGCATTTGACCCGGAGCGCCATTGGGAGCAGGCAAAGCGGATACGGACGAGGCGCCGGACGGAGTAAGCAACCGCTCAATGCTCACCTCCTACGCGGTCGGTTCGGCGGCAGGGCCGAGGGCAATGTGTGCCATCGCCAGCGCGCCCTCGCGCGAGCGGGCGGCGGCGATGAAGTGGTTCAGGTGGCAGAACACGGCGTCCGGTACGCCAGATGTGCGGGCGAGTTCGGCGTCGCGCAAGCCCGCCCATGCCTCGGGCAGCGGCCGCTTCTGGGCGAAGCTGCCCGGCTCCGGCGGCATACAGCCGACCATCCAGGCATCGCTTCCCTTGTCGGGGTAGACCGCGAACAACACCGGCAGATCTGCGTCATGCGCCGGTCCCTGCCAGGGTATGCCGCGGTCGAGCTCCAGCACGCGCGGGTCGGCCGAGCGGGCATGCGCCTCCAGCACGATGTCGCGGGCGGCGATGCGAGCTCGTATTTGCTCGACGCGGCCGTCGAGGAAGGCGCCCGCGATCTCGGCGGCCCGGGCGAAGCGCTCGTCCTCAGCCCGAGGCCGGTCGGCCGGGTCGGCATCCCAAGGCAGGTTCAGGACCTCGACCAGGGACGGCAGGGCCATCCCGTCAGCGACCCGGGCCGCCCGGTCGAGGCTCTCGTCGCCGAAGTCAGGGATGGGGCGCTGGCCGTTGTCAGCCAGGTCGACGAGGCGAATTACATGCTCGTCCATCTCCGTCCAGATCTTCCCGACGACATCCTCGCCGCCGCGCCCCGCCAGGATGGCGCGCACCGCATCACGGCCGTAGGCGGCCCACAACAGGCCCGCTGAGGAGTAGGGCGCCCCGTCGGGACGCACCGGGGCACCGCGCTGGTGGTGGTCGAAGCGCCCCCGCGCGGGGTCGAAGACTCCACCGACATCCCAGACTATGTCGGCGGCCTCGATAACGCTCTGGTCGCGGGTGCGCATCAGACTGGAGGCAGCCAGCGCCTCGGGCGGCAGGGCGCGGCGCAAGATGGCGTAGCCCAGCACCTCATCGCAGTGGAACGAGCCGCTGTGGGTGACAAGCCGAAGGCTCTTCGTCATGGTTTTCCTCCAGATGGATTCCAGGACAGCCCTCAAAATCCGCGTCTTACAGCCCCCTTTTAGGAGATGACCCATGGCCCGCACCATCGCAGAAAAGCGTGAGGCTTTCCGTGCGCTTCATGAGGAGGGCTGCTTCATCCTGCCCAACCCCTGGGATGTCGGCAGTGCCAGGATGATGGAGCACATGGGCTTCAGCGCCCTGGCATCGACGAGTTCAGGCTATTCCTGGTCGCAGGGCCGCCCCGAAAACGGCATCGAACTCGACGATGTCCTGGAGCATCTTGGGAGCCTCGTTCTCGCCACGGACCTCCCGGTGAACGCCGATTTCGAATCCGGCTTCGCCCATGATCTTGAGGAATTGGCTGCGAATGTTCGGCTCGCGGTCGACGCCGGTGTCGCGGGCCTATCGATCGAGGACATCCGCGCCGATGGCAAACCTAGCTTCTACGATACCGCCACTTCCGTCGAACGCATCCGAACCGCTCGCGCCGCCATCGACCGGACCGGCGAGGATGTCGTCCTGGTGGCACGCACTGAAATCCTGCTCAGCGATCCCACGCGGGTATCCGAGGCGATCGACAAGTTGGTGGCTTTCGCCGATGCGGGCACCGATTGCCTCTACGCGCCCGGCGTGATCGAGAAAGCCGACATCGCGAGCATGGTCCGCGCCGTGGCGCCCAAGCCGGTCAACCTGCTTGTGATGCGCCCGGACGCCACCCAGGCTGAGATCGCCGATCTCGGTGTGCGGCGGATCAGCGTCGGCGGCGGGCTGGCGCGGGCGGCCTGGGGCGCGGTCATGCGCATGGCGGAGGCGATGAAGGCGGGATCGTTCGAGGGGCTCGCATCCGGCACATCGAACAAGCAACTCAACGACATCTTCGGTCGCAGTGTTTGACCTGCCTGGTTCGCCAGCACTGACGCCACTGGCCACACGTCACCTCTAAATCCTGCTTGTCTGGCTCGTCAGACTTCCGGGTTGCCTTTTCCGACCGCTTCCAGTAATCGTGCCCGTATTGCCAGTCGCACTGGCCGTAAGCGTTTAACGTCAACCAACGCGCTCAACGATCCTCGTCGATCGGAGCGCGTTCGCGTTGTCGGACGGCCCGTCGATCGAGGACCAGCGTGGAGAACCACCATGGGTCCCCAACCGGCGCGCGATGCGGCTCAAGGCCGCCTCATCATCCTCGCCGTCGTTCTTTTCATCTCCTATCTCTGCGTCGCCATCTCCCTGCCCGTGATCCCGCTCTTTGTGGCCGGGGATCTCGGCCTCGGCAACGTCTGGGCCGGGCTGGGCGTCGGCAGCGCCTTCCTCGCAACCATCCTCACCCGCGGGTTCGCCGGAACCCTCTCGGACCGGCGGGGTGCCAAGCTCGCCGTCAGCCGGGGATTGGTCTTCTACGTGGCGGGCGGGCTGGTCTCTATGGTAGCCGGACTGCTGTCCCACCTGCCGTGGCAGGCATTCTGCCTACTCGTCCTGGGACGCCTGCTCATCGGCCTCGGCGAGAGCTTGGCCGGTGTCGGCGTTGTGGCCTGGGGCATCGGCATCGTCGGCCCGCAGCGGGCAGGCAAGGTGCTGGCGCTGATCGGCGCCGCACTCTACGGCGCTTTCGCGGCGGGCGGCCCGGTGGGCCTGGCGCTCCTCGACGGGCTCGGCTTCTCCGGTGCCATGGCGGTCAGCGCCCTGCTGCCCGCCCTCGGCCTGCTGGCCGTCAGCAGGATAGAGGGTGTCGCCGCCCATCCGAATGCCGAACGCCCGCCATTCCGGAGCGTGCTCGGCCGGATATGGATGCAAGGCTCCGTCGTCTGCCTCCAGGGCATCGGCTTTGCTGCGATCGGCGCTTTCCTCTCCCTCCACTTCGTCCGCGAGGGTTGGCCTTTCGCCGGGCTCGGCCTGACCGCCTTCGGCACCGGATTCGTCCTCGTTCGCTTTACCCTTGGCCATCTCCCGGACCGCATCGGCGGCCTGCCTGTGGCTATCGGATCGCTTTCGGTCGAGACCGTCGGCCAACTGCTGGTCTGGAGCGCAAACGATCCGTTGCTGGCGCTGGCTGGGGCCTTCCTGACGGGCCTTGGCTGCTCGCTGGTCTTCCCATCCATGGGCCGGGAGGTCGTCCATATCGTGGAGCCGCACCTTCGTGGAACCGCCCTCGGCGCGTTCGCGGCGTTTCAGGACGTGGCCTACGGCCTGACCGGCCCCGTGGCCGGGCTGCTCGCCGACCGGGCTGGTTATGGCAGCATCTTCCTGATGGGCAGTGCCGCGGCCTTGGTTGGCCTCCTGACCGCACTCCATCTCCGCCGGACACGGCCAGCGACCGTCAAGCAACCGGCGTAGAAGCTCCTCCGGCACACGCGGCCACGGCGGCCAAGCGGGGCGGTAACTCAGCCCCCCGCCAGCTGCCGTCCCTCAATGAAGCGGCCCAAATCTCCGGTGCCACTTGGAGAACCAGTGGGGCAGCCGCCGCGTCGCCGAGCGCGCGCTCCAGTGCTTCGGGCACGCAGGGGGCGTGTCGTGCAGGCAAAAACACTTCAGCCGCCTCCAGCTACCGCTGGCGGACCAAGGTGATGGTCAAGACGCCCTTGCCCTCAGCCTGCTCCCGTACTCCGTGAGGTATTCCCGGCCCAATGAAGCCACCCCGGTTATCCCGGCGCACGCCGAGGCGACGGCGCGCCGACGTGTTGGGGCCGCCATGTGAGTACGTCACCATGCGCCGCCCTGGGCGGGTCAACCGGTTATGATCCGCGTCTCCGTGACCTCAACGATCCTGCTCCCGCCAAGGTGATGACCTCGACCAAAGCTATCGCGGACCCAAGGGAAGCATGGGCTTTCAGGGCTTCCCAACAAGCTCATGGTTCTCCGTCGCCCGCTGGGAAAGACATCCGACGACACGATGACCGCAATACGTCGATGCCTCACCACCCGCCGACACCGGCGGACCAACGGGCGACGGTGCGCCGACATGTTGAGGTCGCCATGTCGGCGCACCGTCGAAGGAACGTCCATTGATCAGCTCCCAGCGCTTTCTCGGCTGGTGGCTGATCATCTGGTCGTGCGGCCCCGCTACCCCAAGATCTTGAGTAGCGTCGCCAGCCTTGGGACCGTGATCAGTCCTTTCTAAGCAGCTGCTGGACCTCGATGACGCGGTTCGCGTCGCCATAGGCGTAGCGGTCCATGATGGCCTCAATCGCGGCATAGGTGTCGTCACCAATGCTGACGACCCTTTCGGTGCGCCCGCCATTGACCGGCAAGGTGGTGAAGCGCACTGCGTTCGGCCACACCTCGACGCCGGTACCGTTGTAGTAGCAGCCAGAGTCATAGTCCGGCTCGCCCTTGGTCAATTCTTCTGCCTCGTCTTCCCAGTCGGCGGCCTCGAGCGCTTCCTCGATCGCTTGGCCGACCAGTTCGCGCAAATCGCTGAGCAGGCTTGAGGCTTCATCCTCTTCTTCCGAATCATGGTCGATACTGATCGAGTGGTCGAAGGTGTCCGCCTCGGCCATTTCGCAGTAGCAATCGACGATAGCGTCCTCATTGGAAGACCAAACGTGAACCACATCGAAGACGGCGCTCAGGACCGCGTCCTGCGCTTCATCGCTGTAGGCCCCAGCCTCCTCAAGCGCTTTGCCGCTCAAGTACACACGGGCAATGAAGTTGAGGTCCGACATCTTGTCTTCCTTTCAGTTTTGGGATCTGCACCCAGAATATTCGATCTAGTGCCTGGGCGGCGGCACGGAGGAGCAAGCCAAATACTCAGTCGATGTCGCTGAGCTGGCATCGCGGAATAGAAGAAATAATTCGACGAATACCCGCTGACATGGTGATGTCGCCATCTCGGCGGGCGCCGGGATGTGTCAGGAGCGATGGCCCATTACCGAAGCTCGACTGTCCTCGACCGGGGTGGCGATACCGCTGTCTTGCCGCGCCTTCTCCCAGGCGGTTCGGTAGTGCGCCACCAGTGCCTCGGTTTCCTCGGTCCGGCCTCGCAGTTCGTAACCAGCGGATTCGAAGCTGGAAGACATGATCTCGAGCTCTTCCAGGAATAAGCGCCAGCACTCGCCAACATCGGATGTGGCGGTGTGATCCGGGTCACGCCCGAACTGTCGCTTGAACTCACTCTCCGACCGAAAATGAGCAATGTCGATTATCTCCAGTTGAGATCTCGAGAAGCCGCCGAGAGGATCCGCGACCTGAGTAAAGTGACGCATCTTCAGCCCTTGTACCTGGTTGTGAAGAAATGATTGGGAGTTCGCGCCCGTAACCGGCGGCAGTCTTGATAGAGCTCTTCGGCAGGCCAGCCAGAAGGACTGAGGATGGCCTGGGCTGGCCTGCCGAAGGGGTACGCGCTACATCGCGATCGACGGGCACAACCGGTCCGGATCGGCATCCATGCCGCCCAAAACGGAAGGGTCGTCCGTGTCATCGGTGACCTCGTCCAGGGCGGCGTCGATGACATCGCCCTTCATCGCGACCTTCTTCGTCATCGTGGCGTCAAAGCTGCCGTCCAGGACAAGGTGCTGCACGAGCACGGCATTGCGCTGCCCGATGCGGTGTGCACGGTCCTCCGCCTGCTTCATGATGCCGGGGGTCCAATCCTGCTCGGCGAAGATGACCGTCGACGCCGCCGTCAGCGTGATCGCCACGCCACAGGCCCGCATGCTACCGATGAAGACCCGCCTCCGTCCGCCCTGAATGTCATCTTGGGCGCGCTGCCGTTCGGCGTCAGAAGTAGCGCCGCTGATCACCGCAGGCTCGTATCCCGCCCCGCGCAGACCGGCCACTATGCCCTCGATCACGTCGGTGTGGTGGGCGAAGACCAGCACCGCATCAGGCACCGAGCCGAGGACATCGGCGACATGCTCAACGACCTGCGGCACCTTCGCCAGGGCGGTGTCGTGCCGCAGACGCGACATCTCGTTGAACGCCGCGCTGCGACCGGCTTTCAGGTTGGCCACGGCCGCCCGGTACGCGGCCTCGTTGCCACCCACCTTGGCCGAGGCGACCGCGGCACGCAGGCGCTTCTCCTCATGCTCAGCGCGCTCGAGCGCCTCACGCTCCGCGGCGACGACATTGCCGAGAGCCGGGCTGTCGCAGGGAAGCTCGACGACGGAGAACCGCTTCTCCGGCAGGTCGCCCAGCACATCGGCCTTGAGACGGCGCACCATCACCGACTGGCGCAGGACGTCCTGCAATTCACTCAGATTGCTGGCGCCGCTGGCGTCGAACCCGAACCGCGTGTGGCGCCCTTCGCAGTACCGGCTGGCAAAGCGGAAATAGTCGCTCGCCTCCGGTAGCCCCATCGCGTGCAGCATCGGGTAAAGTTCGATGGGCCGGTTCAAAATCGGCGTGCCGGTCAGAAACAACCGGCGCTTGGCCGGGATCGGCGACTGCCCCTTGCCGCCCAGGGCGGCTTTGGTTCGAGCGGTCTTCTCGTCCTTGAGCGCATGCGCCTCATCGTAGACAACGACATCCCACTCCACGGCACGCAACCGGTCAGCGAGCTTGGACAGGATATCGTAGTTCACGACAACGACATCCGTATCCGGCCACACCTTCGTCGTCGCGATGCCGATGGTGAGCGGCTTGATCAGCCACTTGGTGAGCTCCCCACGCCAGTTGATCCGCGCGATCTTCGGACCAACGATGAGCGCGCGCATGCGGTCACGAGCGGCAAGCTCCGTGTTCATCGTGCCGATGGCCTGGATCGTCTTCCCCAGACCCATCTCGTCCGCGATCAGGACGTCCTTGCGCGCCATCGCGTAGGCGATACCAGCCTTCTGGTACGGCAGATAGGACAGCCCGGCCGGAACGGGGATCTCGACGTTGGCATCCGTCGCCCGCGACGCAGCCGCCGAAGCCTGTTTAAGAGCCGTTGCAGCGGCCGCCGCCGCCCGCAGTCCGGTAGCCGTCATCTGGTCGGCATGGTCTGCGAGCTTGACCGCGATCAGCGGGTCCGTCGTCCACCAGTGCTTCAGGGGCGCGGGCGCCCAGCGGAAGCCAGCATTCTTCGGCAGGTCGCGCTCTGAAAACTCGGTTTGGCATTCCCAACGGCCCGTGCCCGCGTTGTAGTTCAGGTTCATGATGTCACCGTACGATGCAGAGGTTGACGGAAAGCGGCTGACGTGTGGTTGGACGGCAAAGATGCTCCTGAGGGCTCATTGCATGCCTCCCGTTGCAACCATCCGAGCGGCGCTCTCTGTCGTCGCACTGCCGATGCGCAGGACGCCGCCGTCGGGGAGTGAGCGCACAGCCCAGTGCCAGAGATCAGGGTGTTCGCAGAGTTCGACGGCCACCAGCTGCGCCCCCGCGTTACCGACCACGACGCCGACTTCGATGACGACGCGGAGGCCAGTTGTCGCCTTCCGGAACTCGCGGCGGCTCATACGCTGCCTCCCTCGGGCTGGACGGCAGCACGGCCCTTGTCAGTCAGGCTCCATTCGTACATGCGGCTGTTCGCCCCGCTTGGCTTGCCCGTGACCATGCCGATCCGTGCCAGCTGATTGAGGCAGTTCCCGATACGGTCCTTGTTCGCCACGGTCGGCGGGATGTGTTCGTGTACGGCCTCCACGACATCAGCCGTGGTCAGCGCACCGAGGGAGGCGTACTCAGCGAGCACACGGCGAATGACGGCAGGCAGGTCGCCACGGCGACGGCCGACAGCACCGACACGAGCCGGTGGCGAAGCAGAAGGCGGAAGCGCCTGAGACGCCACAGCAGGCGTCGCTGCGCGACTACGCTGCCCACCGATGACCTGCATTGCCTGTTCAAGTGCATCCAGATCGTGGGCGACCGTTTGCTGCGTCCGTTCCAGCCGAGCCAACTGCTCGGCCAACTCATCGCGGCGCTGGCGCAGACCTGCAATCAGGGTATCGGCCGGGACGTTAATGACATGGCTCATTCTACGCCTCCGCCGGTCCCGACAGCGCGCAGGTGCGCGCGCAGGCTGCCGTGTTGCGTTCGCGCCTGCCAAGCCGTTGGAGCCAGGGCCAAGGACGCCTTGATCTCGGCGGCGTCTGCGGCGGGAATCTCAGACGTGGGGCATCCGTAGGTGAGAGCCACGTACAGGCTCCGCGTCCGTAGGACCTCAATGGCGTCGTCCTCAGACGTGATCACCCCGTCCAGGAGTTCGCCGCGCGCCCAGCCGCAGCCAGCGGCGTAGACGAACGCCCGGGCGAGTGAGAGCGTCGAAAGGTCGCCCAGGCGGGCGCGCCACATCTCCCAGGCAACACGAGGGGATGCGATGTTGATGTTGCTCATGGGGTCAACCCTTCTTCATCTCGGCCGCCACGCGGGCTGCGGCGTCCAGGGCATCAGCCGTCACTTCGATCGCGCCCGGCGGCACGTCGCTACCGGGACGGTGTTTGGCGGCCAGTTCGTCAGCCGTCGCGCTCAGAAGCGCGATCATGGCGCAGTACGCAGCGTCCACCGCTAGGCTGCGGATGTCGTCGTACTGCACGCTCTGGAGACGCCGCAGGACGTTGCGGCCATTGATCCGGTAGTATGCGGACCCGTCGGTCTCGACGACGTCGAGGCGGCGACTGACGTACCAGGCACAAACCATCGGCGGGGTCGTGTCGACGACGAGGTACTGGTTCCCATCGCATGCGGTCGCGGCATGGAGAACAATAGGCATGCCTCAGCCCTCCACGCGCTGACGACGGGTGCCGCCCTCGCACGGAAGGGCATGACCACCCCGCGCAGTGACAGGCGACAGAGCTGCCGCATTGAGTGACAGGCTCATCAACAGGCTGAGCGGGGCCGACTGCATTGCCAGGACGAACGGTGCGTCCACGGAACGGGCGAACGTCGGTATGCGGCGTTTGTGAGGCATGGTGCGGGCTTGGTTGATGGTTAACTGGCTGTTCCCGCCAGGCCCGCATCACCGGGGCCTCAGCGAGCACGACGATACACGCCTTGCGTGCGACAGCCGCAACGAGCGTTTGCCCGTCGAGCCCAACTCCTCAGCAGGTACGGCGACCTGCCGGATTGCTGCCTACTTTGAGAGCACCGTCAGACCTGATGTCCGGTGTTTTCACAGCAGGGTCGCCAACCGCAAGTACTTAAAAGGTAGTCGCCCCATACCGCTCGCGCAACTCAAAAGAAAAAGTAACGTTACCTTTTATTTGACAAACAAGACGCATCAAAAATCCAAGTCACTGTATTGTATGAGTGATCGCGCCAGAAAATTTTTTTGAGCAACACACAAGCATGATGGCGTTTTTCCCAACTAATCCATTGTGGATAGCGATAGATCCGGTCATATGTCATGAAATAAATTTTTGTCCGACAAGAGCTTACACAATGACGTGACGCTAGGAGGGCGGCATGGAAATGGTCGAGAGCGGGACGCAGGCCGATGCGATCGTGGCAGCCTTGGCGGCGCACGGCATCACAGAGGCGTCGGTGGATGCGGACTACAACCTCGTGTGGGTCAAGGTGAACGGCGTCGTTGCGGGTATCATTTCCGGATACGACGGGTGCGAGGCGGACACGTTCTCTATCATCGACCGCTTCGGCAAAAACTACGGGGCGATGACTACGGCTACACGCTCGACGAGGTCGTGGCTGCTGTGGCCGCCTACGTCCAGGACGGCAAGACACGACACCCGAGCTTCGACCAACGTCCTCGTTGACGACGGCAAGTCCGAGAACCTGAATTGGACACCGTCGACCTGAGCGATGGCATCGACGATGTTCTGGAGACCGAGGCCGATGCCCTGCGTGACGACGCCTTCCGGGGCGACCTTCGACACCCACACCCGCCAGACCGAGATCGGCGAGTGGCGCATCATCGACGCTCGCCAAGCACCGGAGGACAGCGTCACAGCGCACCTCGACTTCGCGCAGAAGCACGGGCCGCTGAACCTTCCAGTCCTCAAGGCCGCTTTCGCGGAGTTCGGCGGCAGGCTCAGGAGCTACGTGCTCGCGGCCCCCACCGGCAGCACCAACCGGCGGGCTTGGTACCTGTACGAGTGGCTCACCGGCCACAGCTCGAGCCGCCCGACCTGACTATGGGCAACTACGTCGATCTCCTGGACCCTGCCGCATACCATGCAGAGGCAGGCGAGGTCTCGCGCCGACACCGCGTGCGGAACAATCTTGGCGGGAGCCCCGCCTTCTGCCCGCTGATCCGGCGTACCCAGGACACGAACGAGATGCGACTCAACGGCCTGCGCCTCGGCATCCAGGATGCGCTGAGCACGACGCCCGAGCCGCTGCTACGCCGGGCCGCCAGCAGCCTGCTGTTCGGCGAGACGCTCACCACCTACGCCATCGAGCAGATCCGTCCGCAGCGCGACAAGCACAAAGAGTAAGCTGAAGTAGACCAAATTTAACGCTCCATAGCGGCTTCCGCCTTCTCGGCTTTGACCTTGGCTCCGTTTACGATAACGTCAAAGATCTGTAGATCATCCACTAGGGTATCCAGCGCCCGCTTCAGCGGCGCCAGTGCCTCTACCCAGTCCTCGTTCTCCCAGGCTGAGGCCAACTTGTCGGCGGGTAACACCACCGGGCGGAAGAAAACGCCCTTGCCTTCGTGAACCCAACCACGCCCATCGAGTTGCTGGCCAAGCTCAACCAGTCCCTTGGCATAAGCGTTCCACGCTGTCTTTCCCCCGAACCAGCCGTGGCCGACCTCAAAACGAAGCCCCCAGTCGGCTTGGCCCGACCCGAACAGGTCGGCTATCTCGTAGGAACTGGTGTCTGAATTAGCACGGTAGCGAAATTGAAACCAAGCGTACCATTCGCTCTCCTCGGGCGCCATCCAATGGCGTGGAGCCACCCACAGACCCTCAAGCTGCTCGGAGACATCGCTCTCTCCTGACCAGTTGTGAGCCTCCAGCCAGGAGGACACAACCTGCCCGATCTCGGTGCGAATCAGCGGTTCGATCTGTGTCTCGAAGAATATGGCTGCCCTGTTGAACAGAGCCAAGTCCTTGAGAATGATAGCTCCGGCTTTGCAATCGTCCGCATCCATCGTGCGGGTCTCCCGTTCAGAAGTTAGTGACGTGACTGGCGAATGTGGTCGCCAGGAAATGCGGGACGCCCGCAGGCGCGCGACCTTCTAAAGTTCGACCTTTTGCGGAAACTGCCCGACGCAGCCCTGTGGCGATCATCGACCAAGCAAACGGGACGACGTATCCGCCGTATTCACCAGCTGTTACCGGTGGCCGTCCATCAGGCGTCAGAAGCGCGATAGCCCAGGGTCTGCCGCATGCCCTTTCGGCAGCGATCCGGCAGTAGCGCTCCAATTGGCCCGGCTGTTCCGGGGCATCGATCTTCACCTCGACAACGACGATGAAAGTCGGGTCATCCACCTGGATGTCGACACGGTTGGCTCTTGATCCGTCCGGGCACTCCTCGACAGCCACAGTGCAGCGGAGCGATGGCCGTTCCGGGAAGCCCGGCAGGTGACGTCGTATGCGGTCGAGGAGAGATATCAGAAGGGCATCGCCGCACCCGTGGCCGCCCCTCGGGTCCAAGAACCACGCCAACACTGAAGCGTTGCGCACTTCATCCCGCCGGAGCGCAGCTGCGGCCCATGGGTTGCCAAACAGCCCCGCGTCCCAGCAGTTGGTGAGCGGGCCTCGCAATTCTCCAAACCAGCTTATCAAGGAAGACGTCTGCCCCACTCGGAATTGCGCTCTGGGCAGTTCAGGTCCAGCGTGACCAAAGCTAAGCCCGCGCAATGTGTCGAACACGGCGGGAAGTTGCTCGGCAAGGAGCGGGCGCTCATCGACCATGACCGGGCGAAGCTGATTGAAGAATGCCGCCAACTCCAATACCGCCGGAGGTCCTAAAGCCTCGCCATCCTCTCCGTTCATCCTGAGTCCCTGGACGCGAATTTGGTTGCAGAATAACGATCACAATCAACCCCGGCAAGCACTCGGTATCCATCACACGCTCATTGCCCTTCCGAACGCCGCCAATTCCATGTACGAACTCGTTTCAACTCCGTGCGGCCTACAGCTTCGAGGCTTCCGCCGTATCGATTCCCGAGTAGGTGACCGTGAACTGCCCCTTGAGCTCTTTCTTCGCGCCGGGCAGCAGTATGCAGGTAAGCTCGATACGGGTGGGGCCAAGCACCCAGAGGCGGGAGAACGAGGAAGAGACGGTGTTCCGCTCCTCCTTCGAGGACGCGGGCGCTCCGTATCGGGAGATGAGCATGTCGGTGAAATTATAGTAGGCTTCCAGGCAGCCACGGCCGTCACTCGACTTATCGAGCATACCGAGCGAGTACAATCCGCCGCCCTTGTCGAACCAAAACTTCATGAGAAAGTCGTGCTGGGCGACCGTGTAGCTGTCGAGCATCAGCAAGAGGCTGTTGCCGTAGCCGTCCTTCTCCGGCTTCACCATTCGCTTCGAGCCTGGCACAGCCCCGAGCACGTCATCCGCGGACATTCCCCACCGCGTCCCCTGCCATCCTGACACGGCATCACCGGCGGCGGCCGGAACAGTGACCCAAAGGGTGAAGATAAGGGCACCAACTATGAGCAGCGAGCGAAGCATCGCCTTCTCCTGACGATCTACAAGGCCGAGCCCAAGGTACATGCAGCGCGGTCAGGTTGTCGTGAGCCAGATCGACGCGACATATGTCGCATCCTGTTGTGATCGCCCGCGGTCCAGGTGCATTGGAAGCGCCGCAGACTGCGGCCTCGGCGCCACCTCCGGTCATGGCTCCATCCCTGTGGTCGCGCTGGGCATAACAGCGCCCCAGGGTGGCAAGACCGCGGTCGAGGAACTGCGCTTTCGCTGCTCATGCTGCGACGACAGGAGCGTCTACGTTGAGCTGGAGCCCCCTTGCCGCTGAAGCAGGCTGAAACGGTTAGCCACCACTGCTGATCCAGCACGCTTCCCATGAACGGCCGAATCGGCGCCGCCGCATGGTCCGCAGGCGGCGAACAGCATCGCGTCCGGCAATCCGCCTGATGAACAGGGCGCCGACCACTTGGTCCGGCGCCATTACATCGAGCCAAGCGCCCGCCCCGACGTGCAAATGGTCCCTGGATCGTCATAGAAAGCACATCTTGACGCAGCTGCCGATCTAGCTCACAACGTGCCCCACGCCAGCGAAGGTGGTGGTTTTAGTAGGTTTGTTGTCCCAGAAGAGTTCGACGGGAAGTCATTGATTCTTTTGGTGACGGTCTGGGGGATCGTCTAGCGGTAGGACAGCGGACTCTGACTCCGCCAGCCTAGGTTCGAATCCTAGTCCCCCAACCAACCTTTTCCCTTTGAAAATCCAAGAGTTGGCCGAGGCCCCCGACCGGGGCTGTTTGGCGGTTTTGTCGTTTGCGGCGTCTGGTTTTACAGTCGTCTGTGTAGCGCGCCGCATGGTTTGACGGCTTCACGCCGCTCACGGCCAACTTACCGACAACAGATCAACGGTGGTCGGATCAGTGGCCGCCGCCACCGCCGCCGTTCCATAAACCGCGTGTGACGCGGGGGCGCTGGGCGGCCTTGTCCTCGCCGCCCAGCGCTGGCACGGTCCTTTTTAGAAAGTGACGATGGCGGTGATTTCCGCCAGCGTGGTGTCCTTGCGCCCGCCCAACTGCTGGCGGCCGCCGTCTCCGGCGTAGAAGCGGCCAACCGCGCCGCTGACCAGAAGATTGGGCGTCGCCTGCCAATCGACGGCGAGGTTGACCTCGTTGCCGAAATCGCTGGAGGTCACGCCGACCGGCTTTTCGTTGAAGCGGAAATTGTAGAACAGCCCGGTCAACGTCACCGTTTCCGACGGCTGCACGGCCAGTTGGACGGTGTTGACCGTCAGGTTGGAGTTGACGTTGGGGAAATACTGCCCGGCGATTTCGCCCTGCAACCAGGTTCCCCAGCGCGGGAAGGCGAGGTGCAAGGGATCGAAGGCTTCGTTTTTCGCCGTGCCGCTCTTGTCGCCGCTGAAGCTGCTGTAGCGGTAGCTCAACCGGGGCGTCCAGGGCAGATCCGACAGGGTGTAGGCGGCTTCCCCGTACCAGGCGCTGGCGTCGAGTTTGGCCGTCGAACGGTTGTTCCGCTCCTTCACATACTCCGCCGACAGGTTGAGGTCCGGGACGTTCGGCACGAAGGCGCCCTGCGCGCGGACGCTGACGATGTCCATGCCCTTGCGCGAGGCCAACCGGGAGTCGTCGATGTTCATGTAGGAGCCGCCGACGACCAGCTTGCCGTCGGCTCCGCCGCGCCATTCCAGATTTCCGCCATAAATGACGTCGGCGAAGCTGTTCTTGTCGCTTTTCAGGCGAAAGAGGTCGAGATGAACCGGCTTCACGTCAACCCGCGCGACGACGCTGGACAGGCCCCAGCCCCGGCGCGGGCCAAGCCAATAGCCGCCCATCCGCCCGGTGTCGAAGGTCCCGTCGCCAATGATGAAGCCGTCGCCGATCATGAAGGGTTGGCGCCCGACGCTGACGTCGATGGCGTTGTCGCCCAGGCTGGGGAACAGGCTTCCCGATTTCCAGCCCAGGAACAGATTGTCGACGTCGAAGCGGCCCTGCCGTCCCTGGACGTTGCCGCCCGCGTCGCCATCGCCGCCGGTGCCGCTGCCGACGATGCGGAAGCCGGTGTAGAACGCGCCGACGGAGTCAGAATTGACGGTCACTTTGCCGCTGGGCGCGATGAAGGCCTCGGTCCAATTGCGGTCTTTTTGCACGCCGCCATCGGGCTTGCGGACGCCGGCGCCAAGATTGGCGTCGCCGACGCTGAGCGCCGCGATCCCGGCGGTCAAGCCGCCTTCGACGGTCACGTTTCCCTGCTCCAGCAGGGTGACGTCCGCTTGCGCGGCTTGCGGCAGGGCGAGAAGCGCTGTGCTGACCAGGCACAGGGCTTTGAGCAGGCGCGCGCCGGGGTGCGGCGCGACGCGGGGAGCGTTGCACATGGAAACCTCGTCTGTTCAATTTTGTGGGTGATGGGGGCGGCGGCGGCCGTCGGCGTTTCGCCGCTGGTTCCGCCGCCGCCTTGGCGTATGCGCTTCGGTGGGGTCTTAGGTGGGGTCGGCGCCGACGACGCCCTTGATCTCCAGGAACTCGGCCAGACCGAATTCGGCGTATTCACGCCCGTTGCCGGACTGTCCGTAACCGCCGAACGGCGCGCTTGGATCCCAGGCCGGGCCGTTCAGGTAGATGGTTCCCGCCCGCAACCGCCGGGCGACGGCGCCCGCCCGTTTCGGGTCGCCGGACTGCACGTAACCGGCCAGCCCATAGACGGTGTCGTTGGCGATGCGGATCGCGTCCTCTTCGTCCTGGTAGGTCAGGATGGACAGGACCGGGCCGAAAATCTCCTCGCGCGCGATGGTCATGTCGGGAGTCACCCGGCCAAAGATGGTCGGGCGGATGTAATAGCCGCGCTCCAGCCCGGCGGGACGGCCGGTTCCGCCGATCAGCAGGTCGGCCCCTTCGGCGACGCCAACCTCGATCATGCGTTGGATCTTCTGGAACTGCGTCGCGTTCGACACCGGGCCGAGCGTGGTCGCCGGATCCAACGGATCGCCGACCGTAATTCCGGCGGCGGCGGCCACCGCCAGTTCGGCGACCGTCTCATACTGCGCCGCCGACACCAGCAGGCGGGTCGGCGCGTTGCAGGATTGGCCGCTGTTGCTGAAGCAGCGCTGCACCGCCTCCGTCACCGCCTTGGGCAGGTCGGCGTCGGGCAGGATGATGTTGGCGGATTTGCCGCCCAGCTCTTGCGTCACCCGCTTGACCGTGTCGGCGGCCAGCTTGGCGACGGCGACGCCCGCGCGGGTCGATCCGGTGAAGGACACCAGGTCGATGTCCGGATGGGCGGCGATGGCCTGGCCGACGCCCGGCCCGTCGCCCTGGACCAGATTGAACACGCCGGGGGGAACGCCCGCCGCGTGCATCACCTCGGCGAAGATGGCGGCGTTGGCCGGGGCCAGTTCGCTGGGCTTCAGGACCATGGTGCAACCGGCGGCGATGGCGGGGGCCACTTTGCAGACGATCTGATTCATCGGCCAGTTCCACGGCGTGATGAATCCGGCGACGCCGGCCGGCTCCCGCAGGATCCGCAGGTCGCCCCGCTTTTCCTCGAACGCGAAGGCGCGGGCCGTCTTGATCGTCTGGTGCAGATGCGCCGCGCCGATTCCGGCCTGGACCTGACGGGCGAAGCCCAGCGGCGCGCCCATTTCCTGGCTCATCGCGTCGCCAAGATCGGCGATGCGGGCCTCGTAGGCCGCCAGAATGGCGACGAGAAGGTCAATGCGCTCCGCCGGGGTCGTCCGCGAAAAGCTGGCGAACGCCCGTCGCGCCGCCGCCACGGCGCGATCCACGTCGGCGGCGTCGCCAAGCGCCACTTGGGCGAAGGCCTCCTCGGTCGCTGGGTTGATGACGTCGATCAGGCGCGGCGCGTTGGGCGCCGTCCATTGGCCGTCGATGTAGAATTGGGTGGTGTTCGCCATGGGATGTTATCCGTGAGACAGGGAGTGAGACGAAGCCTGGACCGTTCCAACGGTCGAGCGCCAGCGCGCCCAACCATACGCCGCCGCCGAGACCAGAAACAAAGCGACGCCTTCGACCACGACGGCGCCGTAACCGCTCCAATCGATGGTGTAGCCCGCCAGAAGCGGCCCCAGCGCGGCGCCGCCGCCGATAATCATGTTGGACAGGATGACCATGGCGCCGTGTTCGTCGGAATCGGCCAGCGCGGCCAGCAGCATCGGCAGCAGAAAGGCCCAGAGGATTTGCAGCAGGATCGTCGCGGCGGAGAAGGACAGATGGTCCTTGGTCAGCGCCAACGTCGCCAGGCAGCCGATCAAACCGATGTAGCTGCCGATGGACCAACGGCCTTGCCAGGCGCTTCCGCCGGTGTAGGACGCCAGGAAGGAGCCGATGACGCTCACCCCCATCGCGCCGGAGGTCAGCATGCCGATTTCAGCCTCGGAGAAACCGATGTCGGAACCGGGGATGCCCAAAAAGGCCCAACCGCCGCCGATGGCCACGTAAAAGCAGAAGATCGCGAGCATGTTCAAACGGGCCGCTGGGCGCGTCGGCTGGCCGTCGGCTTGCGGCGGCAGCATTTTGTCGGGCTGGAAGCCGTACAAAAAGGGCAGGGCGACCAGGGCGGCCAGAGCGAGCGCGCCGTAAAGGCCGCCCAGCCCGGTTTGGGGGAACAGATCGGGCAGATACAGCAGGCCCGCCGCCGCCGTCACCGTCTGCCCGCCGGTCCAGAAGGCGAAGGAGCGCGGCGGGTTTTCCGACCGCGCGGCGGCCAGCAGGCACACCACGGACAGAACGCCGCCCGCCGCCCCGGCGGCGACGCGCGCGGCGAGAAACCACGAGATGGTGGTGGTGGCCGCCGACAGCAGATTGGCGAGGATGAAGACCAGGGTCGCCAACACGACCAGACGACGCGGCGTCATGTTGCGCAGCATGCGCACCGCCGGGATTGAAATCAGCGAGGCGCCGGCGAGTTCACCGGCCATCAACAGGCCGATGGTTCCCGGCGACCAGTCCATTTGCACGGCCATCTGCCCGGCGATCACCGGCGCGATCAAAAAGGTGTAGGGGCCGACCAGGCCGAACAGCGTGATCGCCGCCACCGACAGGTGGCTGTCGCGGGGCGCCGTTGAAGAATTCATGCTCTGTCTCCCAGATTTCGGTGTGCCGAATGTTCCTGTTCAACGGCATTCCTTTTTCAGCCAAGGGTTGGGCGTGGCTGGCGGAATGTCCATGTCGTTTTCTGCTTCATCATAGGCGTCGGCGAAAAGCGGGCGCGCCGTCGATCCTTGCCGGATCGGACGCGGCCAATCTCCGCGATGAAAGACCGCGCGGTTCCTGATCCGCGAGGGTCGACTGTGGCCTTGTCGCAAAAATATAGTCAAATGACCAAATCGTTTGACCAACATGCAGAGGGGGTGATATCGGTGTCAAGAGAAACATGAACAAAAAACGCCCCGCTCGGCTGAGAACAGGCGCCGTCACCGGCGCGCCGACGGGGGAGGCCGCATGACAAGGGAATGAGCGAACATGAGCAAGGACGCCCCCCGGCATTCCGACCCCGCGCGCACCGACTTCTCACACACCGATTCCTCACACTCAGAACCCTGGCGCTGGGACGCCGTGACCCTGGCCGGACGGCTGGCGCGGCGCGAACTGTCGGCGCGCGAGGCCGCCCAGAGCTGTCTGGATCGGTTGGACGCGGTGAATCCGCAGATCAACGCGGTGGTCGATGATCCGCGCGACTCCGCGCTCGCCGCCGCCGATCTGGCCGACGCGCGGGCCGCCTCCGGCGCGGCCTTGCCGCCGCTGCACGGCGTGCCGGTGACGACGAAGATCAACGTCGATCAGATCGGCGCGGCCACCACCAACGGCGTCCGCGCCTTCACCGGCTTGATCGCCGACAGCGACAGCCCGTCCATCGCCAATCTGCGCAAGGCGGGCGCGGTGTTCGTCGGGCGGACCAACGCGCCGCCCTTCTCCCTGCGCTGGTTCACCGACAACGAACCGCATGGGCTGACGCTGAATCCGTGGGATCCAACGCGCAACGTCGGCGGATCGAGCGGCGGCGCGGCGGCGGCGGTGGCGACGGGCATTGGCCCCATCGCCCATGGCAATGATCTGGCCGGGTCCGTCCGCCTGCCCGCCAGCGCCTGCGGCGTCTATGGCTTGCGACCCACCACCGGGCGCATTCCCGCCTTCAACCCGACCGGCAAGGCGGAGCGGTCGCTGTGCCTGCAATTGGGGGCGACGCAGGGTGTGCTGGCGCGTTCGGTGCGGGACATCCGGCTGGGGCTGTCGGCCATGAGCGCCCGCGATCCGCGCGATCCCTGGTGGGTTCCCGCTCCGCTCGACATGGAGGGCGACCGGGACGCGCAGCGGGTGGCGCTTTACACCGGCACGGCGGACTATGACGTCGATCCTGCCGTGTCCGCCGCCCTGCGGCAGGCCGGGGATTGGCTGAGCGACGCCGGTTACAGCGTGGAAGAGGCGGCGCCGCCCCGCTTCGTCGAGGCGGCGGATTTGTGGATGACCCTGCTGGGCAACGAGATCCGCACCCCGGCGATGCAAGCGGCCTTGGCGCTGGGCGACGACGGCTTGCGGCGGTCGCAGGATCTGACGCTCCAGTGGGCGCCCGTCCTGTCGGCGGAGGACGTGTTGGCGGGCCTGGCGACGCGGACGACCCTGCAACGCGCCTGGACTTTGTTCTTCGAGCGTTACCCGTTGTTGCTGGTTCCCACCTCTTGGCGGTTGCCCTTTCCGGTGGCCCATGACGTGGCGGGGGCGGAGGAGGCGCGGGAGATTCTGCGCGCGCACAGCCCGTGCACCGCCACGGCGATGCTGGGCGTTCCGGCGATCTCCGTTCCGATCACCCGCGCGCCTCTGCCCATCGGGATTCAGGTGGTCGGCGCGCGTTTCCGCGATGGGCTGTGTCTGGCCGCCGCCGCCGCATTGGAGGAGCGCATCGGCGCGATCCGTCCCATCGACCCGGTGGGGTTGTCAAAAACGCTCGTATGAACTGGTCATTTGACCTATTTTCGGTTCCCCGCTGATCCATCCGGGATCGGCGTCTGTCCTGTCATCGTCGGAAGGGGAACCGAATCGTGTTGCGGAGTCCAAAAAGTGAAGAAAAGCGGGAAGCGATCTTGCAAGCGGCGGTCGCCGTCATCGCCAAAAATGGCGTGCATGGCGCCACCACGCGGAAAATCGCCGCCGAAGCGGGGATAAACCTCGCCACGCTGCATTACCAGTTCGAGAACAAGGAAGCGATTCTGCTCAGCGTTCTGGGCCATCTGGCCTCGAAATACCGGCAGAATCTGGAGCAGACCTTTGACAAGCCGGAACCCTTGCGGGACCGGATCGACCGTTTGCTGACCTACATTTGGGGGGAGATCCAGAGGAACCCGCACGAGCAACTGACGCTGTTCGATCTGACGCTTTACGCCCTGACCACGCCGGGATCGGAATGGATGGGGAAGAAGAAGTACGACGAGTATCAACTGCTCTACCGGGACGCTCTGGCCTCCTCCAGCGAAATCACCGCCGGTTCGTCGGAGATTGATCTCGACGCCCTGACCAACTTCATCTTCACGGGCTTCATCGGGATCGTTCTGCAATGGCTGGCCACCGCCAACACGCCCCGCGCGCGGCAGCAGATCCAAACCCTCGTCACCGCCGCGCAGCGCGTGTTCCTATGATCCATCCCTGAATCATTCGGAGACACCATGGCTTCTTCTCCCCAGCACATCGCCGTCATCGGCGCCGGTTTCGCCGGGCTGACCGCCGCGCGCGCCCTGAAGGCCGCCGGTCACGCCGTCACCATCCTCGAAGCGCGGGACCGGGTGGGCGGACGCGTCCACACCAAGGCGGCGGCGGATGGCACGCCGGTGGACGTCGGCGGCCAATGGATCGGCCCCGGCCAGGACCGGGTTCTGGCGCTGGCCGAAGAGTTGGGGGTTGAAACCTTCGCGTCCTATGAAACCGGCGAAAATCTGTGCCTGTTCAACGGCGAGCTGATGCGCTTCTCCGGCATTCTGCCGCCCCACGCGCCCGAAGCGGTGGCGGAAACGGAGGCGACCTTCCAGGCGCTGGACGAATTGGCGGCGACGGTGGACGCCGAACAGCCCTGGGCCTCGCCCAACGCGAAGGAACTGGACAGTCAGAATTTCGAGGCGTGGATCGAACGCACGGCGACGGGGGCGGAGGCGCGCTTCTGGATGCGTTTCCTCGCCAAATCGGTGCTGGCGGCGGACGCGCGCGAGCTGTCGTTGCTGCATGTGCTGTTCTATGTGAAGTCCGGGGGCGGGCTGGCCAGCCTCATCAGCATGTCGGGCGGCGCGCAGGAGCGGCGCTTCACCCGTGGCGCCCAGCATCTGGCCGAGCGTCTGGCCGAGGATGTCCAGGCGGAGTTGCGCCTCAACACGCCGGTCGTGGCGTTGCGTCAGGACGCTGACGGCGTCGTGGTCGAGCATGCGGGCGGCTCCTTGCGGGCCGACCGGGTGGTGGTGACTCTGCCGCCAGCCTTGGCCGGTCGCCTGCGCTATTCCCCCGCCTTGCCCGGCGTGCGCGACCATCTGACCCAGCGGCTGCCGATGGGCGCCTGCATCAAGATCCAATGTTTCTACGCCCGGCCCTTCTGGCGCGACGCGGGCCTGTCCGGCATGGCGATCAACGAGTCCGGGCCGATCAGCCTGATCTATGACAACTCCCCGGCGTCCGGCGCGCCCGGCGTTCTGGTCGCCTTCATCGAGGGGGAGGAGGCCAAGGAATGGACCAACCGCAGCGCCGCCGACCGTCAGGCGGCGGTCCTCGGCGCGCTGGTTCGTCTGTTCGGCCCGGCGGCGGCGGATCTTCAGGAATACATCGAGCAATCCTGGCTGGAGGAGGAGTTTTCGCGCGGTGGTTACGGCGGTTTTCTGGTTCCCGGCGCCTGGACCACGTTCGGACCGGCCTTGCGGGAACCTTGCGGCCGCATCCATTGGGCCGGGACCGAAACCGCCAGCCAATGGGCGGGCTACATGGATGGCGCGATCCGTTCGGGCGAGCGCGTCGCGGCGGAAATTCTGGCCGTTTCGGCGGCTCAATAACAAGCGGGCAGGGGAAGCATTCCATGGTTGACAGCGCGAAGCTGGCTCGCCTGCGCGAGCGTTACGGCGCGGCCTCGCCCGCCGATTTTTTCGATCCCCATTTCCAGCAGGTCGCGGCGGCGGTGTTCCAGGGGGCCGAGGCGCCCCGACCGCCCTACAGCGACGTCGGCACGCTGCTGGACGCGCCGCTGCGCCTTGATCTTGCCGCTCTGCCCGATTTCGGCGGGCTGGACATGGCGCTCATCGGCGTTCCGTTGGATTTGGGCGTGACCAACCGGGCGGGCGCCCGCTTTGGCCCGCGCGCCGTGCGCGGCGTGGACCGCATCGGCCCCTATGACCATGTCCTGCGCATGGCCCCGGCGACCGAGATCAAGATCGCGGACGTCGGCGACGTGCCGTTTGGCAATTACCTCAGCCATGACGCCTGTCACGCCGACATCCAGGCCTTTTACGGGCGGATCAAGGACGCCGGGGTGATTCCGTTGAGCGTCGGCGGCGATCATTCCGTCAGTTCGTCCATCCTGAAAAATCTGGGCCGGTCGGAGCCGGTCGGCCTGATCCATTTCGACGCCCATTGCGACACCAGCGGCGTCGGCGACGGCGCCCGTTTCCACCACAGCGGCCCCTTCCGCACGGCGGTGCTGGACGGGGTTCTCGACCCCGACCGGACCATTCAGATCGGCATCCGGGGCAGCGCCGAGTTTTTTTGGGAATTCTCCTACGAATCCGGCATGACCGTTCTGCACGCGGAGGACGTGCAGGAGATGGGGTTGAAGGCCGTCATCGCCAAGGCGCGCGCGGTGGTCGGGGACGGGCCGGTCTATGTCTCGTTCGACGTCGATTGCCTGGATCCGGTCTTCGCCCCCGGCACCGGCACGCCCGAGGTCGGCGGCCTGACCTCGCGCGAGGCGTTGACCATTTTGCGAGGGCTGGACGGATTGGACGTGATCGGCGCCGACGTGGTGGAGGTCGCGCCCCAGTATGACCCGACCAGCAACACCGCCCAGGTGGCGGCGCAGATCCTGTTTGTGGAGCTGTGCCTCGCCACCCGCGCCTTGCAACGCCGCCGACAGGGCGGGTGATCGGAGCGCTCTCGTCTCGGCAAGATGGGGATGAGAGCGCCTTTCGGGCAAAGGGATGCTTTTCGCGCTTGCGACGTCAAGGCGCGCCGTGCGTCAACCGCCCTGCTGGGGGTGGTGAGACCGGGGCGAACTCCGATCGACCAGCGCGCGCCAGAGCCAGGGCGCTGCGCGGGACGTGCGTTTCGGCGGGCGTCAACGATCTTTTTGGCGCGGCGACGGACCGTTCGCCGGGTGAGCGGCGCCGTGAATCTCAGAGGGTTTCGCCGACATCAGCCACAAGAAAGCCCCCCTCAGGTTTCCCCGAGGGAGGCTCTTGACGGCGCCGCCGGGCCGCTCCGCCATCGCCAGGGCGATGACGGAAAACCCGGCGAGATCGACGTTTGTATCAGACCGAGTAGTACATCTTGTACTCGATCGGGTGCGGCATGGTCTCGAAGGCCATCATTTCTTCCGTGCGGAGGTCGATGTAGCCGTCGATCATGTCCTTCGAGAAGACGTCGCCCTTGCGCAGGAAGTCGTTGTCTTCGCGCAGCGAGTTGAGCGCTTCACGCAGCGAGCCGCAGACGGTCGGAACCTTGGCCAGCTCTTCCTTGGGAAGATCGTACAGGTTCTTGTCCATCGCGTCGCCGGGGTGGATCTTGTTCTGGATGCCGTCCAGGCCGGCCATCAGCATCGCGGCGAAGGCCAGATACGGGTTGGCCGACGGATCCGGGAAGCGAACCTCGACGCGCTTGCCCTTCGGCGACGCGACATAGGGGATGCGGCAAGAGGCCGAACGGTTGCGGGCCGAATAGGCCAGCAGCACGGGGGCTTCATAGCCCGGGACCAGACGCTTGTAGCTGTTGGTCGACGGGTTGGTGAAGGCGTTCAGCGCCTTGGCGTGCTTGATGATGCCGCCGATGTAGTACAGGGCCAGTTCCGACAGGTCGGCGTACTGGTTGCCGGCGAACAGCGGCTGGCCGTCCTTCCAGATCGACTGGTGGCAGTGCATGCCCGAACCGTTGTCGCCGAACACCGGCTTCGGCATGAAGGTCGCCGTCTTGCCATAGGCGTGGGCGACGTTGTGCACGACGTACTTGTAGTACTGCATGTTGTCGCCGGTGCGGACCAGCGTGTCGAACTTGATGCCCAGCTCATGCTGCGCGGCGGCCACCTCGTGGTGGTGCTTTTCGACCGGAACGCCCATTTCGGCGAGCACGCTCAGCATTTCGGCGCGCAGGTCGTTGGCGCTGTCCACCGGGGCGACCGGGAAATAACCGCCCTTGGTGCCCGGACGGTGGCCCAGGTTGCCGTCCTCATAGTCCTTGCCGGAGGCGTAGGAGCCTTCGTCCGAGGCGAACTCGTAGGACACCTTGTTCATGTCGACGGAGTATTTGACGTCGTCGAACACGAAGAACTCGGCTTCCGGGCCGAAGAACACGGTGTCGCCGATGCCGGCCGAGGCGGTGTAGCGCTCGGCGGCCTTGGCGATGCCGCGCGGGCAACGCTCGTAAGCCTGGCCGGTGGCCGGATCGAACACGTCGCAGAGGACGTTCAGCGTCGGCTGGGCGGCGAACGGATCCATGACGGCCGTCGTCGGGTCGAGCTGAAGGATCATGTCCGACTCTTCGATGCCCTTCCAACCGGCGATCGACGAACCGTCGAACATGATGCCGTCCTCGAACACGTCCTCGTCGATCGTCGAGACGTGCTGGGCGGTGTGGTGCAGCTTGCCGCGCGGGTCGGTGAAGCGGAGGTCCACGTACTTGACGTCGTGTTCCTTGATCAGGTCGAAGACCTTGCTGATGTCGGACATATCTCTTTTTCCACGCTTAAGAGGTTTGGATCCCGCTGCGTCAAACCACCATCGGATCGCGACGGCGGGCGACGAGGCTCGCGGCGGACGTTATGTCACGCCTTTCCCGCCCGCACAACGCGCCAGCCGAAAAAGTCGCAGGCCCACGACGACCGCCATCGGCGGTTCGGCGGGGAAAGCGGCGCGTTCGGATGAGGCGGGCATGGGGGAAAGACGCATGTTGGCGACGGCTGTTGACTTGGGGTTGGGTGGGCGGACGCGATCAGATCGCGTCGGCGCCCTTTTCGCCGGTCCGGATGCGGACCACTTCTTCCACGGGCGTGACGAAGATCTTGCCGTCGCCGATCCGGCCGGTGTGCGCGGCCTGCTGGATCGCCTCGATCGCCCGTTCGACCAGGGTGTCTTCCATCACCACTTCGATTTTCACCTTGGGCAGGAAGTCAACGACATACTCCGCGCCACGGTACAGTTCGGTGTGCCCCTTTTGGCGGCCAAAGCCCTTGGCTTCGGTGACGGTGATGCCCTTGATCCCGACTTCGTGAAGGGCTTCCTTCACCTCGTCGAGTTTGAACGGCTTGATGATGGCTTCGATCTTCTTCATGGGTCTCTCGTGTACGAGGTGCCAACGTCGGCAGGCACCGTCCACGGCACTGCCGACACAACGTCGATAAGCATGGAGCGTGCCAGAAACACGTCCTCCGTTCAAACGGCGTCAACACTGGCTCAGCAATGGCTTTGCGCCATTGGTTCAGGCAGCATTCTGCCGAATTATGCGGCTGCGTGAACATTAATTGTGCAAGCGCCGCCGATTATCCGCGAACAGGGCGCCGCGCCCTGCCGGAACGGCGCGTTGGCGGCGCAAGGCGATGTTTTTTCGCCAAGCCGCAAAATCCGCTTGACCGGGCGGGTCCGTTGAGGCAAATAAGCGCTCCCAACGGCGGCGGTGGTAGCTCAGTTGGTAGAGCTCTCGGTTGTGGTCCGAGTGGTCGCGGGTTCGAGTCCCGTCCATCGCCCCAAATTCCCTCGTGGAATGTTGACGCAGCGCCCGCACGGCAGTGATGCCGTTTGCGGGCTTTTGTGTTTTCTGGTCTTGTCGGAGCGCCGAATCCCCAGCGCGCAGCCGCAGCGAACCGAAGGAGGGGTGATGGACGAGCTTCTGTCCGTCGCGGAGATGCACCGGGCCGACGCCCAGACCATCGCGTCGGGGGCGCCGGGGGTGGCGTTGATGGAGGCGGCGGGGGCCGCCGTGGTCCGCGCCGTGTGCGACCGCTGGGCGCCGCACCCGACCGCCGTGCTGTGCGGGCCGGGCAACAACGGCGGCGACGGATTCGTCATCGCCCGCTTGCTGCTGGAGGCCGGGTGGCCGGTCCGGTTGGCGCTGTTGGGCGTGCGGTCGGCCTTGCGCGGCGACGCGGCGCTTGCGGCGGATCGCTGGCCGGGGCCGATCGAGGCCGCCGATCCTTATATTCTCAAAGGCAACCCGCTGGTGATCGACGCGCTGTTCGGCGCCGGGCTGTCGCGCCCGCTCGACGGAGTCGCCAAAACCATCGTCGAGGCGATGGCGGGCCGCACCGTGGTGGCGGTCGACATGCCGAGCGGCCTGCATGGCGACAGCGGGCGCGTGCTGGGGGTGGCCCCGCAAGCGGCGCTGACCGTCACCTTCTTCCGCCGCAAGCCGGGGCATGTGTTGCTGCCGGGCCGCAGCCTGTGCGGCGAGGTGGTGGTGGCCGACATCGGCATTCCCGACCGGGTTCTTGATGGCCTCGTTCCGCAAACGCGGGTCAACAGTCCGGCGCTGTGGCGGCGTCATTTTCCCTGGCCGAGTCTGGATGGGCACAAATACGCGCGCGGTCACGCGGTGGTTTTGGGCGGCGGGCGGATGACCGGCGCGGCGCGCCTGGCCTCGGTCGCCGCGCTGCGGGCTGGAGCCGGGTTGGTCACGGTGGCGTGTCCGGCGGACGCCTTTCCGATCTACGCCGCTGGATCGCCCAGCGTGATCGTCGAACCGCTGCGAAGCGCGGATGAGTTTGCCCAAATTTTAGGCGACGTCCGCAAGAACGTCGCGCTGCTGGGGCCGGGGGCCGGGGTCGGTGTGGAGACCCGCGCGTCGGTGTTGGCGGCTTTGGCGGCGGGCAAGGCCTGCGTGCTCGACGCCGACGCGCTGACCAGCTTCGCCGATTCGCCGGATGACCTGCTGGATCGGTTGAACAGCCGTTGCGTGCTGACCCCGCATGAGGGGGAGTTCACCCGGTTGTTCGGCGCGTCGGTCGGCATGGACAGCGACAAGCTGTCGCGCGCGCGCGCGGCGGCCTCGCGTTCCGGCGCGGTGGTTCTGTTGAAAGGGGCCGACACGGTGGTGGCGGCGCCCGATGGTCGGGCCGTCGTCAACATCAACGCCCCGCCGGATTTGGCCACCGCCGGATCGGGCGACGTGCTGGCGGGCGTGGTTCTTGGGCTGATGGCTCAGGGAATGGACGCGTTCGAGGCGGCCTGCGCCGCCGTCTGGATGCATGGCGAAGCGGCCAAGCTGGTGGGGCCGGGCCTGATCGCCGAAGATTTGCCGGGCGCCCTGTGCGGCGTCCTGCGCGCCTTGAAGGGGTGAGGAGGGGGCGACCGCGCGTCCCCTATTAATGCTCGCGCGCGAATCATGCGGGGCCGGGCAGGGCGCTGGGCGGGGCGCGCGCCGTCTCTTTGCTCCGCGCGCGGGGCGAAGCAAGGGGCGAACGCCGCCTCGCGGCGGGCTTCCGGCGCGCGTGGGTCCGCCCTGATGAAGGATGGCCCATTTTGCCTGTTTGCAACGGGCACGCTGTGCTATAGACACCAACTTCGCCGGTGGTCCGGCGGGTGTGCGGCACCCGTCGCGGCTGCCTTTTGCCATGAAAACGCGGGCGTGGCGGAATTGGTAGACGCGCTGGATTTAGGTTCCAGTGACTTCGGTCGTATGGGTTCAAGTCCCTTCGCCCGCACCATGGCAAAGACACGGACCGCATGGAAAACACGGTTTCGGGCCGCCCGGACGGGCGCCGCCGGGCCGGAACAACGAGATAGGCTTTCGTTCCGATGAACATCACCGAGACCAGCACCGACGGCCTCAAGCGCGACTTTCAGGTCGTCATCTCCGCCAAGGACATCGAAGAGAAGGTGAACGGCAAGCTCGAAGAGCTGCGCCGCACGGTCCAGCTTCCGGGCTTCCGTCCCGGCAAGGTGCCCGTCACCGTCATCAAGCAGCGTTACCACGGCGGCGTGCTGTCCGAGGTGCTGGAAGAGGCCATCTCCGACAGCTCGCGTCAGGCGTTGAGCGAGCGCGGCCTGCGCGTCGCCTTGCAGCCGAAGATCGAAGTCGAAAAGTACGAAGAGAACGGCGACCTGACCTACAAGATGGCCGTCGAACTGCTTCCCGACGTCGAGCCGGGCGATTTCGGCGGCATCGAGCTGGACAAGCCGGTCGCCGAGGTGAGCGACGAGTCGGTGGAAGAGGCCCTGGCCAAGCTGGCCGGCGCCCATTCGACCCAGGTTCCGGTGACGGAAGAGCGCGGCGCCGAGAACGGCGACATCGCCCTCATCGACTTCGCCGGTTCGGTGGACGGCGAGGCTCTGCCGGGCATGGACGGCAAGGACTACCCGCTGGAACTCGGCGCCGGTCGCTTCGTGCCGGGCTTTGAGGAGCAGTTGGTCGGCGCCAAGGCGGGCGAGCATCGCACCGTCAACGTGACCTTCCCCGAGGATTACCCGCACGAGCGCCTGAAGGGCGCCGCCACGGTGTTCGAGGTGGACGTCAAGGAACTCCGCAAGAACGTCCCGGCCGAGGTCAACGACGACCTCGCCAAGGAGTTCGGCATGGAGAGCCTGGAGAAGATGCGCGACGCCGTGCGCGACCGCATCAAGGGCGAATACGCCAACCTGTCGCGTCTGCGCGTGAAGCGCCAGTTGCTCGACAAGCTGGCCGACGCCTACTCGTTCGAGGTGCCGGCCGGCATGGTCGACATCGAGTTCGAGGGCATCTGGGCGCGTCTTCAGGAAGAGCTGAAGAACGGCACGGCCGGCGAAGACGCCGCCAAGTCGGAAGACGATCTGAAGAGCGAATACCGCGCCATCGCCGAGCGCCGCGTGCGTCTGGGTCTGTTGCTGTCCGAAGTGGGCCGCCGCAACAACATCCAGGTCACGCAGGACGAAGTGAACCGCGCCCTTATCAACGAAGCCCGCCGCTTCCCCGGTCAGGAGCGTCAGGTGTTCGAGTTCTTCAAGCAGAACCAGCAGGCGCTGGAAAACCTCCGCGCGCCGATTTTCGAGGACAAGGTCGTCGACCACATCCTCGAACTGGCCAAGGTGAGCGAGAAGACCGTGACGGTCGACGAGCTGACCAAGGACGAGGACGAGGAAGCCGAGGCGGCGTAAACGGCCAAAAGGATTGGGGGCGGACTACCCGCCGCCCCCAATCGCACCTATATGTGGTTTCGTGCCGGAAGCAAAGCCGGTCCAGTCAACCGCCGGGGCAGGGAAGAACATATGTACGACTTCGAGCCGAAGATGAATGCTCTGGTCCCGATGGTCATCGAACAGACCAACCGGGGCGAACGCGCGTATGACATCTATTCGCGCTTGCTGAAGGAGCGGATCATCTTCCTGGTCGGCGGCGTGAACGACACCGTCGCCAGCTTGATCTGTTCCCAGCTTTTGTTCCTTGAATCGGAAAACCCGACGAAGGACATCGCGCTCTACATCAATTCGCCGGGCGGCTACGTCTCGGCGGGCCTCGCCATCTACGACACCATGCAGTACATCCGTCCGCAGGTGTCCACCGTGTGCATGGGGCAAGCCGCGTCGATGGGGTCGCTGCTGCTGACCGCCGGCGCGCCGGGCAAGCGTTTCTCGCTGCCCAACAGCCGCATCATGATCCATCAGCCGTCGGGCGGCGCCCAGGGACAGGCCTCGGACATCGAGATCCAGGCCCAGGAAATCCTGAAGCTGCGCTCGCGCCTGAACGACATCTACGTCAAGCACACCGGCCAGACGCTCGACACCATCGAAAACGCCATGGAACGCGACAAATTCATGTCGCCGGACGAGGCGAAATCCTTCGGTCTGATCGACGAAGTGGTGGAAAAACGTCCGGGCGTGGACGGTCAGGCGTCTTGAGCCTGTCCAACAAAGGGTTGATCGGGCCGTTTGCCTGTTGTTGAATGGCTGGGAAGCGGTCCCGATCACGGGCTGATCTGACGCGCGGCTGGTGAAAGGCCGCAAGATACCGCGCCAGGGGTCCCCTCCTGGCGCCCACGGAATGGACCGGCGTCGGGGGGCGCCACGAACGGGCATGGTCCTTGGGCCACGTCCCCCGCGAGATGACGGAGTACCGATGAGCAAGTCCAGCAGCGGCGATTCGAAGAATACGCTCTACTGCTCCTTCTGCGGCAAGAGCCAGCACGAGGTCCGCAAGCTGATTGCCGGTCCGACGGTGTTCATCTGTGATGAATGCGTCGAACTGTGCATGGACATCATTCGCGAGGAAAACAAGACCACGCTGGTGAAGTCCCGCGACGGGGTTCCGACTCCGCGCGACATCCAGGCGGTGCTTGATGATTATGTGATCGGACAGGTCTACGCCAAGCGCGTCCTGTCGGTGGCGGTCCACAATCATTACAAGCGGCTGGCGCACGGAACGAAGCACAACGACGTCGAACTCGCCAAGTCGAACATTCTGCTGATCGGTCCGACCGGCTGCGGCAAGACGCTGCTGGCCCAGACTCTGGCGCGGATCATCGACGTTCCCTTCACGATGGCCGACGCCACGACGCTGACCGAAGCCGGTTACGTCGGCGAGGATGTCGAGAACATCATCCTGAAGCTGTTGCGGGCCGCCGACTACAACGTCGAGCGGGCGCAGCGCGGCATCGTCTACATCGACGAGGTCGACAAGATCAGCCGCAAGTCCGACAACCCGTCGATCACCCGCGACGTGTCGGGCGAAGGCGTGCAGCAGGCCTTGCTGAAGATCATGGAAGGCACCGTGGCGTCGGTGCCGCCGCAGGGCGGGCGCAAGCACCCCCAGCAGGAATTCCTTCAGGTCGACACCAGCAACATCCTGTTCATCTGCGGCGGCGCGTTCGCCGGGCTGGACAAGATCATCGCCCAGCGCGGCAAGGGCACCAGCATCGGCTTCGGCGCCGACGTGCGCGCCCCGGACGAGCGGTCCACCGGCGACATCCTGCACAGCGTCGAGCCGGAGGATCTGCTGAAGTTCGGTTTGATCCCGGAGTTCATCGGTCGTCTGCCGGTGCTCGCCACCCTGTCGGACCTGGACGAACCGGCGTTGGTCGAGATCCTCAGCAAGCCGAAGAACGCCCTGGTCAAGCAGTACCAGCGCCTGTTCGAGATGGAGGACGTCCATCTGGAATTCTCCGAGGACGCGCTGAAGGCGATTTCGCACAAGGCCATCGCCCGCAAGACCGGCGCGCGCGGGTTGCGCTCGATCATGGAGGCCATCCTCCTCGACCCGATGTTCGATTTGCCCGGCCTGACCGGCATTGAGAGCATTCTGGTGAACAAGGAAGTGGTCGAAGGGCGCGCCAAGCCGCTCTACGTCCACGCCGAACGCCGGAGCGAGGCGCCGGGGGCGTAAGCCGTCCGGTAGACGCGATTGAGGAAAAGGGCGCTTCGGCGCCCTTTTTTTTGTTTCACGCCCAGCATGGTTCGGGTGCGGGGGGAGAGCGCTCCGCCCAAAGCGCGAAACACCCTGGCGTTTGATCCCCCCGTCTTTTCCACAGACCGGAACGGATGCCGCCGTCGGAATCGGGCGCGGAGGCCGCGCCATCACGGGCTGTTGACGCGCAGGAGCCGACTCTGCGCATGGCGTATGCGCGAATTCTCCCGCCTGGTCCCGCCGTTTGAGCCAAGTTGGCACGGATTCGCCCCCGGTGGCGGGCGCGAAGACGGCGTGAGCGGCGGAAATTCGCCGCGTCGCGGGAGGTTTCCCCCGTTTGGCGGGTTTCAACCCCTTGAAGGGGGCTGGGGGCTATGCCACGTTAGTCCTCGTGCCGGTGTTTCGCGCCCCGCGCTTATCCCAAGGCGGGACGTTCCTCAGGCCCATTCCGGGCTGGACGGCGTTCTTTTTCACGAGGCCTGATCCATGATCGAACTCTCCCGTGGTGCCCTCTACCCGGTCCTGCCGTTGCGCGACATCGTGGTGTTTCCCCACATGATCGTGCCGCTGTTCGTCGGGCGTGAGAAGTCCGTGCGCGCGCTGGAAGACGTCATGAAGGACGACAAACAGATCCTTCTCGTCACCCAGAAGAACGCCGCGCAGGATGATCCGACTCCCGCCGACATCTACAGCGTCGGCACCGTCGGCACCGTGTTGCAGTTGCTGAAGCTGCCGGACGGGACCGTCAAGGTGTTGGTCGAGGGCGGACAACGCGCCGCCATCACCAAATTCTCCGACAATGAAGAGTTCTTCCAGGCGCAAGCCGAGCTGGTCGAGGAAAAGATCGGCGAGAACCAGGAGCTTGAGGCTCTGAGCCGCGCCGTCGTGTCGCAGTTCGAGCAATACATCAAGCTGAACAAGAAGATCCCGCCGGAGGTGCTGGTCTCGATCAACCAGATCGAGGATTCCAGCAAGCTGGCCGACACCGTCGCCTCCCATCTGGCGCTGAAGATCCCCGAAAAGCAGCAGCTTTTGGAATGCGCCACCGTGTCGGAACGGCTGGAGCGGGTCTACGCCTTCATGGAAGGCGAGATCGGCGTTCTCCAGGTCGAAAAGCGCATCCGCAACCGCGTCAAGCGGCAGATGGAGAAGACCCAGCGCGAGTATTATCTGAACGAACAGCTCAAGGCGATTCAGAAGGAACTCGGCGAGACCGAGGATGGCCGCGACGAATCGGCGGAGTTGGAAGAGAAGATCAACAAGACCCGCTTCCCCAAGGAGGCCCGCGACAAGGCCCTGGCGGAGCTGAAGAAGCTGCGCTCGATGAGTCCGATGTCGGCGGAAGCCACGGTGGTGCGCAACTATCTGGATTGGATGCTGTCCATTCCCTGGAAGAAGCGCACCAAGGTCAAGCGCGACCTGAAGCTGGCGCAAAAGGTTCTCGACGCCGACCATTATGGTCTGGAGAAGGTCAAGGAGCGCATCCTTGAGTATCTCGCCGTGCAGAACCGCATGAACAAGGTGAAGGGGCCGATCCTCTGCCTCGTTGGTCCGCCCGGCGTCGGCAAGACCTCGCTCGGCAAGTCGATCGCCAAATCCACCGGGCGCAACTTCGTCCGCATGTCGCTGGGCGGCGTGCGCGACGAGGCCGAGGTGCGCGGCCACCGCCGGACCTACATCGGCTCGATGCCCGGCAAGGTCATCCAGGGCATGAAAAAGGCGAAATCGTCGAACCCGCTGTTCCTGCTCGACGAAATCGACAAGCTGGGCGCCGATTGGCGCGGCGATCCGTCGTCGGCCTTGCTGGAGGTTCTGGATCCCGAGCAGAACGGCACCTTCAACGACCATTATCTGGAGGTCGATTACGATCTGTCGGACGTGATGTTCGTCTGCACGGCCAACACGATGCGCATGCCGCAACCGCTGTTGGACCGCATGGAGATCATTCGCGTCGCCGGTTACACCGAAGACGAAAAGATCGAGATTTCCAAGCGTCACTTGATCGAAAAGCAGATTGAGGCGAACGGCCTGAAGAAGGGCGAATTCACGATTTCCGACGACGCGGTGCGCGATCTGGTCCGCTACTACACGCGGGAAGCCGGCGTGCGCAGCCTGGAGCGTGAGATCGCCAATCTCTGCCGCAAGGCGGTCAAGGAAATCATGATGAAGACGGGCGGCTCGGGCAAGGTGGCCGTGACCCGTCGGAATCTCGACAAATACGCGGGCGTCCGCCGCTTCCATTATGGCGAGGCGGAGCTTGAGGATCTGGTGGGCGTCACCACCGGCCTGGCCTGGACCGAAGTGGGCGGCGAGCTGCTGTCCATCGAGGCCGTCGGCCTGCCCGGCAAGGGCCGCGTCACCACCACCGGCAAGCTGGGCGACGTGATGAAGGAATCGGTCCAGGCGGCCGAGAGCTACGTCAAGTCGCGCGCCGTGGCGTTCGGCATCAAGCCGACGCTGTTCGAGAAGAAGGACATCCACGTCCATGTTCCCGAAGGCGCCACGCCCAAGGACGGCCCGTCGGCGGGCGTCGCCATGGCCACCTCCATCGTCTCGGTGCTGACCGGCATTCCGGTGCGCAAGGACGTGGCGATGACCGGCGAAATCACCCTGCGCGGTCGGGTCCTGCCCATCGGCGGCCTGAAGGAAAAGCTGCTGGCGGCCCTGCGGGGCGGCATCAAGCATGTGCTGATCCCCAAGGACAATGAAAAGGACTTGGCGGACATCCCGGACAACGTGAAGCGCGGGTTGGAGATCATCCCGGTCGGCACGGTGGACGAGGTTCTGCGCAACGCCCTGACCCGCCCGGTGACGCCGATTGAATGGACCGAACCGGAGGTGGACGCCGTCGCCGCCAAGGCGCAGTCTGAAAAGGCGACCGGCGACGCCTCGGGCGATCTGCTGCGCCATTGATCGAACCATGGACAATCATGGTTTGAACGGCTGAAAATGACCAGCTTGCCCGCTCGTCGCCAATTGACGGGCGGGCAACGCTGTGATTATCCTTTGCCCCTGAAAAGTCGTGGGGCGGCTTTTTGACATTGAGTATTTGCCGAATTCGGAAGGGGGATTGCGTGAACAAGAATGATCTGGTGGCGCACGTCGCTGATGCGTCGGGATTGTCTAAAACTGATGCGACCAAGGCGGTTGACGCGGTTTTTGAAGGCATCGCCGACTCGCTGAAAAAGGGCGACGAGGTCCGTCTGGTCGGCTTTGGCACCTTCGCGGTCGCCGAACGCGCCGCCAGCGAAGGCCGCAACCCGCGCACGGGCGAGAAGATCGACATCCCCGCGTCCAAGCAGCCGAAGTTCAAGGCGGGCAAGACGCTGAAGGATGCCTTGAACTGATTGGTCCCGTCGGGGCATAGTGCCGCCGGCCGGGCCTTTCCCGGCCGGTTTCGTTTTTGGGTTCAGTCGGGCGATTAGCTCAGCGGAAGAGCGTCTCGTTTACACCGAGAGGGTCGGGGGTTCGATCCCCTCATCGCCCACCATATTTTGCCTGCTTACAATCCGTGCCAATGAGCGGACGATGACGGATGAAGACCCAATCGCCGCTCTCAAGCAGGCGGTGATCCATCTCTATCTTGCCAGTGAAATGCACCAAAGCGCGTTTGAGCGCCTGAGCGAGCATGTGCCGCAGGACGCGAAAGGCGACATCGCCCAAGATTTGGCCGACGCGCAAGAGGCGCTGTTGACCGCTTATCAGGCTTTGGGCGGGAAAACTGGGGCTGGCAAATCGGATGGGGGAATCCGTGGGGGCGATTGACCGCAGCTTGCCAAACCGCAGAGAGCGTGTCGCGTCCATGAAGGGGCTTGCTTCTGATGGCGGCGGCCCCCACCATCCTGATATGGAACAACGTCTTGCAAAGCTTGAAAGCGATGTTGGCGAGATCAAGGGAATCTTGATTCGCTTGGAACCCATGCTTTCCAGAATTGACGACCGCGTCCGCAGGGTCGAGTTGGACGTCGCTGAACTCAAAGGGCGGGTTTCGCAACTCCCGACAACATTGCAGCTTGTTGGGTTTGTGCTTGCCGTGCTCGGCATTGCTGGGTTGGCCCGTTATTTCGGGCCGTGATGCCCTCACTCAGATATGAAGCGTTCAACAAACACGTTTGTTTGCTCCCGCGCGCGCGTTCCATTTTGTTCGATGGGGCGAGGTGATCGGGTCGGGCCGGTGGAAATCCTGAGCGGGTCTTGCTAGACAGGGGCGCGCCCCAAACGCTTCATAAAAAGGACACACCATGACCGCGCGTCGGAAGCTGATCGCTGGAAATTGGAAGATGAACGGGTTGAAGGCCGACGGGTTGGCCCTGGCCTCCGATCTCGCCGGGCGCTTGAACGGCGCGGGGGAGGTTTCGTTCGATCTGCTGGTCTGCCCGCCCTTTCCGCTGCTGTTTCCGGTTGGCGACGCCATCGCGGGCAGCGCTTTGGCGCTGGGCGGTCAGGATTGCGCGGCCAAAAATTCCGGCGCGCACACCGGCGACGTCGCCCCGACCATGCTGGTCGATGCGGGCTGCCGCTACGTCATTCTCGGCCATTCGGAACGTCGGGCCGATCACGGCGAAAGCGACGCGTTGATCGCCGCCAAGGCCGCCGCCGCCCACGCCCAGGGCTTGATCGCCATCGTCTGCGTCGGCGAAACGGAGGCTCAGCGCGACGCGGGGCAGGCCGACGCCGTGGTGTCGGGCCAGTTGGCCGGGTCGATCCCGGCTGGGGCGACCGCCGCCAACACGGTGATCGCTTACGAACCCGTTTGGGCCATCGGCACCGGCAAGACGGCGACGCCCGACGACGTGAAGGCGATGCACGCCCACATCCGCGCCGAATTGGACGGCAAGATCGCCGACCCGGCCAAGGCGAAGATCCTCTATGGCGGTTCGGTCAAGCCGGGCAACGCGGTTGAATTGATGGCGGTCGAGAACGTCGATGGCGCGTTGGTCGGCGGCGCGGCGCTGAAGGCGGATGATTTCTGGGCCATCGCGACGAGTTGCCGCTAGCATATCGCGCGATGGCGCGGTAGAAACAGTGGGCGCGCGCCACCGGCCTCTGATACGGCCTGTGGCGCGCTATTCGATTTTAGGACGGGCGTGGGGAAACGGATCGCATGGAATCGGTGATTCTCGTTGTTCACCTGCTGATCGCGGTCGCGCTGGTTGGCGTGATCCTGATCCAGCGGTCGGAAGGTGGCGGCCTTGGCATTGGCGGCGGCACCATGGGCGGCATGATGAGCACCCGTGGCACCGCGAACCTGCTGACCCGCACCACCGGCATCCTGGCGGGCAGCTTCTTCGCCACCAGCATTGTTCTGGCGATCCTGGCTGGCGCTCATTCAAAGCCGACCTCGATCATCGACACTTTGCCGACCGCCATTCCGGCTCTGCCGGCGGCTCCGGCTCAACCCGCTCCGCCGGTCAGCCAGTAACAAGGCTGCGCTTCAGGCACGGGTGCGACAGACGAGGCGGCCTCCCCGAAGCCGCCTCTTTCTTTTGAGAATCCTTGGTCGGACGTGATCGTTCGGCGCGGGGGTCTTTGGGGACAGGAAACAGCTCTCAAGCTCTTCGGACGGACATGACTCGCTACATCTTCATCACTGGTGGCGTCGTTTCTTCGCTGGGCAAAGGCTTGGCGTCAGCGGCGCTCGGGGCACTCCTCCAGACGCGTGGTTATAAGGTTCGGCTCCGCAAACTGGATCCCTACCTGAACGTCGATCCCGGCACGATGAGTCCCTACCAGCACGGCGAGGTCTTCGTGACCGACGACGGGGCGGAAACGGATCTCGATCTCGGGCATTATGAGCGCTTCACCGGCGTTTCGGCGCGACGTGGCGACAACATCACCACGGGCCGCATCTATTCAACCGTGATCGCCAAGGAGCGGCGCGGCGATTATTTGGGCGGAACCGTCCAGGTGATTCCGCACATCACCGACGAGATCAAGGACTTCATCCGCGCGGATTCCGATGACGAGGATTTCGTCCTGATCGAAATCGGCGGCACGGTCGGCGACATCGAATCGCTGCCGTTCCTGGAGGCGATCCGTCAGTTCGGCAACGAGGTTGGGCCGGAGAACGCGCTGTTCATCCACCTGACCCTGCTGCCCTACATCCCGACGGCGGGCGAGTTGAAGACCAAGCCGACCCAGCATTCGGTCAAGGAACTGCTCAGCGTCGGCATCCAGGCCAACATCCTGCTGTGCCGCGCCGACCGGGCGATCCCGGAGAACGAGCGCAAGAAGATCGCGCTGTTCTGCAACATCCGCCCGGAGCGGGTGATCGCGGCGTTGGACGTCGATTCGATCTATCAGGTGCCGATCAGCTACCACGAGGAAGGCTTCGACACGCAGGTCCTGTCCTATTTCGGTCTGCCGACCGACAAGGCGCCGGATCTGTCGCGCTGGACCCGCATCGTCGACCGCGTGCGCAAGCCGCAGGGCGAAGTGACCATCGCGGTCGTCGGCAAATACATCAGCCTGCTCGACAGCTACAAGTCGCTGGCCGAGGCGCTGACTCACGGCGGCATCGCCAACAACGTCAAGGTCAACCTCGACTGGATCGATTCGGAGATCTTCGAGGACGACGACGCGGCGGTGAAGCGTCTGGAAAACGTCCACGGCATTCTGGTGCCCGGCGGCTTTGGCTCGCGCGGGACGGAAGGCAAGATTCGGGCGGCCCAGTTCGCGCGCGAACGCAAGGTGCCCTATTTCGGCATCTGCTTCGGCATGCAGATGGCGGTCATCGAGGCGGCGCGCAACCTCGCCAAGATCGAAGACGCCGGTTCGACCGAACTCGGCAAGCCGGGCAATCCGGTCGTCGGCCTGATGACCGAATGGATGCGCGGCAACACGCTGGAACGCCGGGCGGAAGTCGGCGACCTGGGCGGCACCATGCGTCTGGGCGCCTATCCGGCCCGGCTGCTGGACGGCAGCAAGGTCGCCGAGGTGTATGGAACGACGGACATTTCCGAACGGCACCGTCACCGTTACGAGGTGAACGTCTATTACAAGGAACGGCTGGAAAATTGCGGCATGCTGTTCTCGGGCCTGTCCCCCGATGGCGAATTGCCGGAAATCGTCGAGATCCCGGATCACCCCTGGTTCATCGGCGTGCAGTTCCATCCGGAGCTGAAATCCAAGCCGTTTGAGCCGCACCCGCTGTTCACCGCCTTCATCAAGGCGGCGATGGAGCAAAGCCGTCTGGTCTGAACGGATCGGTTTTGATCGGTCAAAAAGCCCCGTTTCCCTTGGAAGCGGGGCTTTTTGTTGGCCGGGTGGCGCGATTCGCCCGCCCGCCGGGTGGGCTGGCCTGTACATGACCTATACGTCAGGACTATTGAGCAAACGTCAACTCTGTGCGAGCATCCCCATGGCTTGGGAACCAAACAATTTGGGTTGGGGAGGTTTTCGTATGGGTTCGTATGGCAGAAGGGCGTCCGCCGTCACGGCGGTCGCCGCCGCCGTCGCCGCCGTCGTCGCTTTGGGCGCGGCGACCGCCTCGGCGGGCGACTATTCCAACACGATTTTCTTCGGCGACAGTTTGACCGACAGCGGAACCTTCCGTTCGGTCGTGCCGGTTGGCGGGAAATTCACCACCAATCCGGGGCCGGTGTGGGCGGAAAACGTCGCTTCGGCCTATGGCAAGACGGCGACTCCGGCGGTATCGGGGGGCACGGACTACGCGGTGGGCGGCGCGCGCGTGTCGCAATTGCCGGGCGTTCCGGCCACGGCGCCGACGGCGACGGCGACGCCGGTGCGCAGCCAGATCACCAATTATCTGGCCTCGACGGGCGGGCGGGCCGATCCGAACGCGCTTTACACGGTGTGGGGCGGGGCGAACGACATCTTCGCCGCGCTCGCCAGCCCGACGACGGCGCAGGCGGCGATCACCCAGGCGGCGACCGATCTGGTGGGCGAGGTGGCGCGGCTGCGCGCCGCCGGGGCGCAAACCATTCTGGTGCCGACCCTGCCGGACATTGGCCTCACCCCGTTTGGACAGGCGCAAGGCGCGACGGCGGCGGCGCAGATCACCCAACTGGTCAGCGGCTACAACCAGCTCGTCACCTTGGGGCTTGGCAACGCGGGCGTGTCGGTCGTTCCCATCGACACCTATTCCTTGTTGCGCGACGCGGTGGCGAATCCGGCCTCGTACGGTTTCACCAACGTGGTCGGCACGGCCTGCACGACGTCCAGTTCGCTGCTTTGCAGCTCGGCCAGTCTGACGACGCCGACGGCGGCGCAGACCTATCTGTTCGCCGACGGCGTTCATCCGACCACCGCCGGGCATCGGGCGATTTCCGATTTCGTGCTGAACGCGCTGTCGGCGCCGGGCAATGTGGCGCGGCTCGCCGAATCGCCGTTGCACACGCGTGACCGGATGATTTCGCTCATCCAGGCGCAGGCGTCGGCCAATCTGTGGACGCGCAAGACTGGGGAATCGGGGGCCTGGATCGTCGGCGGCGTCGGGCGGCTGAGCGCCGATCAACGCGGCGATCAGGCGGGGACGCGCGGCACGCCGTTGAACGTCAGCCTCGGCATCGACAAGCGTTTCACCGACAATCTTCTGGTCGGCGTGGCGGGCACGATCTCCAACTACAAGGGCGCCTTTTCCACCGGCGGCGATTACAAGCAGCGGGAGTATGTCGCCAGCGCCTATGGCGTCTATCGGGTGGGCGGCGCGTATGTCAGCGGCGTCGGGTCGTTCGGCTTCGCCGATTACGATCTGCGGCGCGGCGTGACCATTAACGGCACGGACCATTCGACCGGCGGCGGCACGGAGGGCGTCAACGCCTCGCTCGCGGCGGAAACCGGCTATGAGTTCGCCTCCGGCGGTCTGACTCACGGGCCGTTGTTGGGGCTGCGGTATCAGCATGTCTCGGTGGAAGGCTTCACCGAGGACAGCAGTCTGTTCGGTTTCTCCTACCGGGAGCAAACGCGCAACGCCCTGGTCGGCAGCGTCGGTTATCAGGCGGCTTACGACGCCGGATCGTTCCGCCCCTACGCCAAGGTGACGCTGAATCGGGAGTTCACCGACGGCGACCGCAGCGTCACGGTGGAGAGCAAGAGCATCTCCACGCTGGCCTATTCCATGCCGGTGGCGAAGAGCGATCGGACCTGGATCAACGCCTCGGCGGGGGCGTCCGTCAAATTGGCGGAGGCGGTCACGGGAACTCTGGGGCTGGACGCCCGTCTGGGGGAACAGGGCGTCCGTGATTTCGGCGCGTTCGCCGGGGTGAGCGTCGGGTTCTGACGGTTTGGCCGGGCGCCGCCGAGCTTGCGGCGGATTTTGCGGCGGGTCCGGGTTCCGATGGGGCGCGGACCCGTCGTCGTTTTTGCCCGGCGCGGCGCCATCCGAGTTGACCAACCGGGCCATTGGTGGGATTCAAAGGGCGGATTCGCCGCAGGCCGGACCTTCCAAAGCCCGCCGAACGCCCCATCTGTGCCTGACAGGGCCAACGCCCATCTGTTCCGATCCTCTCTGCTTCGATCCTTTTGGAGTTTTTCGTCCCATGACCACGCCGCGCGCCGTTCAGATCGGCAACCTGACCATCGCCAATGACCGGCCGTTCGTTTTGATCGCCGGTCCTTGCCAGATGGAAAGCCGCGATCACGCGCTGGAAACCGCGTCGGCGCTGGTTGCGATGACCTCGGCGTTGGGCCTTGGGCTGATTTACAAATCGAGCTTTGACAAGGCCAACCGCACCTCGATCACCACGGCGCGCGGGCTTGGGATGGACAAGGCGTTGCCGATCTTCGCCGAAATCCGCGAGCGTTTTGGGTGCCCGGTCATCACCGACGTTCACGCCGCCGATCAATGCGCGGTGGTCGCCGAGGCCGTCGATGTTCTGCAAATCCCGGCCTTCCTCTGCCGCCAGACCGATCTTTTGGTCGCCGCCGCCAACACCGGGCGGGCGGTGAATGTGAAGAAGGGCCAGTTCCTCGCCCCGTGGGACATGAAGAACGTCGCGGCCAAGCTGGTGGCGTCGGGCAACGAACGGGTGATGCTGTGCGAGCGCGGCGTCAGCTTTGGCTACAACACGCTGGTGTCGGACATGCGGTCGCTGCCGATCATGGCGGAAACCGGCTTCCCGGTGGTGTTTGACGCCACCCATTCGGTGCAGCAGCCGGGCGGGCAGGGCGCCACGTCGGGCGGCCAGCGGGAGTTTGTGCCGGTTCTGGCGCGGGCGGCCATCGCGGTTGGCGTGGCGGCGGTGTTCATGGAGACCCACGAGAACCCGGACTGCGCGCCCAGCGACGGCCCGAACATGGTGCCGCTGTCTGAGATGCCCGCTCTGTTGGCGCGTCTTCAGGCGTTCGACCGTCTGGCCAAGGCGTAAAGGAAAGACAAGCCGCCCGCGCTATTCAACCGGGTTCACGGACATTGGCGGGAGCGACGCTCCCGCCATCGCCGTCAAAGCGCGGCTTGTACCGTTTTGACGAATTGCGGCAAGCCAACCTGGCGGCGGCGGCGCAGCCGTTCGGCGTGCAGAATGGCCGTCACCGCCGCGACGCTCTGCTCGACGTCCCGGTTGATGATGACGTAGTCGTATTCCGCCCAATGGCTGATTTCGTCCGACGCCTTGGCCATGCGTCCGGCGATGACCTCCGCCGAATCCTGGGCGCGGCTGTGCAGGCGGCGTTCCAATTCTTCGCCCGACGGGGGGAGAACGAAGATGCTGACCAGATCGTCCCGCGCGTTCTGCGCCAGTTGCTGGGTGCCTTGCCAATCAATGTCGAACAGGACGTCGCGGCCCGCGCCCAACGCCTCCTCCACCGCGCCGCGCGGCGTGCCGTAGCAATTGCCGAAGACGCGGGCGTATTCCAGGAACTGCCCATCCTCCACCATCCGGTCGAAGCGGGGCAGGTCGATGAAATGGTAATCGACGCCGGGAACCTCGCCGGGGCGCATGGCGCGGGTGGTCGCCGATACCGACATGGTGATGCCGGAATCGCGCTCCAACAGGCGGCGCGAGATGGTGGTCTTGCCGGCGCCCGACGGCGACGACAGCACCAGCATCAGACCACGGCGGGAGATGTCCTTGGACGTGGCGGAGGACGGGGCGGAAGACGCGGCGGAAGATTGGGGGGAGGGCAGGGCCATGGCGGGTTACTCGATGTTTTGAACCTGTTCGCGAAGCTGCTCGATGGCGGCTTTCAGCGACAGGCCGATGCGGGTCAGCTCCACGTCGGCGGACTTGGAGCACAGGGTGTTGGCTTCGCGGTTGAATTCCTGGCAAAGGAAATCAAAACGGCGCCCGATGGCCCCGCCTTCCGCCATCATCTCGCGGGCGGCGTGGATGTGGGCGCGCAGCCGGTCCAGCTCTTCGCGGATGTCGGCCTTGCCGATCAGGATGGCGGCCTCTTGCGCCAAACGGTCTTCCGACAGCGCCGGGAAGGAGCCGAGGATGGTGGCGACCTGAAGCCGCAGCTTTTCGCGCAAGGCTTCGGGCTGGGCCGAGGCGCAGGCGCTGGCGCCCTCCACCAGACGGGCGATTTCGTCGAGATGGCCGTTGAGAATCGCGGCCAAACGGGCGCCTTCGCCCAGCCGGTTGACCACGAGTTGATCGATCAGCTTGGCCAGATCGCCTTTCAGCGCCGACTCGACCCGCTCGCGGGCGTCGGTTTCATCCTCCTCCACCGGCTCGATGATGCCGCGCACGGCCAGCAGCGAATCCAGACGCGGCGGGGCGGCCCCGGCGCCTTCGATCTCGCGCGCCAACTCCAGCACTTGGGCGAGCAGTTCGCGGTTGATGCGAAGTTGCGACACGGCTTGGCTGCGGGTGATGGTCAGCGTCAGGTTGACGTTGCCGCGCGCCAGCCGCTTCGGCGCCTCGGCCCGCGCCAGCGCCTCGACGCTGTCGAAGCCGGTCGGCATCCGGCAACGGACGTCCAGGCTGCGGCCATTGACGCTTTTCGCCTCGAAGGTCCAGGAATAGCCGTCGCCATGCCCATCGACGCGCGCGAATCCGGTCATGCTGGCGACAACAGGGCGATGTGCGGACACGGCGGTGGCCTCCGATGATGGCTGTGCGGGATGGTGTGGGCCGGTTATACCCATGGGATGATCCCGCAAACAAGCGCGCAACGGAGACGGCAGCATGCGGCGTCCGCGATCACTGGTCATCACCGGCGCGTCGAGCGGCATCGGCGCGGCGTTGGCCCTGCGTTACGCCGAACCCGGCCTGTGTTTGGCGCTGACCGGGCGTGACGCCGCGCGCTTGGCGGCGGTGGCCGAACGCTGCCGGGCGGCGGGGGCGGCGGTGACGGCGGACGTTATCGACGCCGCCGACCGGGACGGCATGGCGGCGTGGTTGCGGATGGTGGACGACCGGGCGCCGGTCGATCTTCTCATCGCCAACGCCGGAATCTCCGCCGGAACCGGCGGCGGCGTGGAAAGCGAGGCGCAGGCCCGGCGGATTCTGTCCGTCAACATCGACGGCGTGCTGAACAGCGTCTATCCGCTGTTGCCCCGCATGCGGGAGCGGCGGCGCGGGCAGATCGCGCTGATGGCCTCGCAGGCCAGCTTTCGCGGCTTTCCCGGCGCGCCAGCCTATTGCGCCAGCAAGGCGGCGGTGCGGGTGTATGGCGAGGCGTTGCGCGGCGATCTGGCCGGGGAGGGGATCGGCGTGTCGGTGATTTGTCCCGGCTTCGTCAAAAGCCGAATCACCGACGCCAACGGCTTCGCCATGCCTTTTTTGATGGAGGCCGACGCGGCGGCGCGGGTGATACGCCGGGGGCTGGCGCGCAACGCGGCGCGCGTCAGCTTTCCTTGGCCGGTGGCGGCGGCGGTCTGGCTGTTGGCCTTGCTGCCGCCCGGCTGGACCGATGGATTGCTGGCGCGGGCGCCGAAAAAAGGGTGAGGCGACCCTCCGTTGCGGAGTTCAGTCCACCTTGGCGTGGGCGATGGCCTCGCGGACGCTGACGCCCTTGCGCAGGATGTTGTCCACCGCGCGGCCCTGAACCAGATTGATGCCCATCTTGTGGGCGTAGACAAGGCTCGACACGCTGTCGCAGCGGGCCAGAATGAATTTGCAGCGGTCCTGTTCGGCGATGCGTTCGCGGAAGAACTTCTCGAAGGCTGGCTCCATCTCCAGCATGTCGTTCGACCAGAAGATCTTGGCGTAATCGGCGTTCAGATATTCCAGATCGAAATTCGTCACCCAGAACGGGTTCAGGCCATCGACGGCGATCTGGTAACGGCGGTCTTGCGCGAACTCGACGACTTCGTTGAACAGGGACAGATTCTCGATCAAATCGCCCTTCGACACCTCAAGCACAACCTGCCCCCGGAAGTCGATCGGCAGGCGTTCGTCGAATTTGACGAAGCCGGTCGAGATCACCGTGGACAGGTTGATGTTGATGCCGATTCGCCGCCCGCGCATGAAGCTGAGACCATGATTCAGCGCCCGCAAAACCGATTGATCGAGGTTGGCGGTGAAATAATTGAACAGCCACTTGTTGGCCGTGATGTCGTAATCCGGGCAGAGACGTTCCTGCAACAGCTTGATGGAGATGTAGAGTTCAAAATACTCCATATCCTCATCAGACCCCTTGCCAATGTTGGCGATGGCCTGATTGAACAGGAAGGGCGAGAGATCGAACATTTGCATCGAGCGTTCGAGCTTGCCCAACTCCTCCAGCGTGATCGGCGGCTTGGTTTCGATGACGGCGTTGCCGGTCTCGCTGGCCTGCAATTCTTCGATGAAGCGGATGACGTTGATGAAGTTCAACGCCAATTCCATGATCGAATAGAGCGAATATTCCTTGTAGGGGTTGGCGCCGGTCAGCGTTGTTTTCGACAGGAACACCTGCTCAAGCTTCTGGCAGACGTCGGTGACGCCGGTCAGCTTCAGCCCCTTGTAGAGAACGATGACGTCGCCGTTGGAAATGTTGAAGGATTGCAGATAGGACGCCTTGCTCGCCAGTTCCTGAATGATGGTGCGGACCATCATCTGGCCAGAGGGATCCTTGTCTTTCAACAGCGACAGATGCATGTGCATCAAGCGCATGCCTTGCAATTCGCTCTTGGCCGAGCGCAGCAGGTTCAGAAGCTTGTCGTTGTCGAATTCGGGACGTTGATCTTTCGCGGCGGCGACCGCCGCCTGCTTTTCCGTCGTGGAAAGGCGGACCCGGTCCCGTCCCATCGGTGGTTTGCCGCCGAACCTGCTCATTACCTGCTTTCCCCCAAACAAACCCTTTGCAAGACCGTGCGGGACGGTCCTTTTGACTGACCACGACAAACACGACCAGGGCCAAACGACCGGAGCGCCGCCGCCAATGGACCAGCCCCCCAGCCCACCATGGCGACCGCCGTCCACCCCGATTGTAAGTGGAACTTTCTTTAAGAAGCCCTTAAAGCGTGGTTAACGGAAAAAATCTGTGAAGCATTCTTATGACAATCGCCCGCTCATCCAATCGACGCCATCCTGAAACGTCAAGTTTCCGTTTCTTCCGGCGCTGATTCTTTGGGGGTCCCGCCAACAGGGACAATGCGAACACGACGTTCAATCACCGCGAGTGCAATGCGCCCATGCTTCAAAGCCAGCGCGTCGTCTCCAAAAAGCTCGCGGCGCCAGCCGTGCAGGGCGGGAACATCAGCCGAATCATCCGCCGCCATCGCTTCCAGGTCGGACGACGACGCCACCAACTTGGCCGCGACGTTGTGTTCGTCGCACTTCATCTTCAGCAACACGCGCAGCAACTCCACGATGGGTTGCAGACCGGGGGGCGGCTCGTCGCGCGGCTCCACTTTCGGCAAGTCGCCGTCGGGGATGTCGAGGCCGAGTTGGACGGCGGCCAGCACGTCGGCGCCCTGGCGCCCCTCGGCGAAGCCCCGGCCCATGCCACGGGTGCGGGCGAGGTCATCGACGTTGGTCGGGGCGTGGGCGGCGATTTCCAGCAGAGCCTCGTCGCGCAGCACGCGGGAGCGCGGCAGGTCGCGGCGCTGCGCCTCGCGCTCCCGCCACGCCGCCAACTCCTTCAGCACGGCCATGAAGCGTGGCTTGTTGGTGCGAACTTTCAGGCGCAGCCAGGAGGTTTCGGGATCGACCTGATAGGTGCGCGGATCGGTGAGGATCGCCATCTCCTCCTCCAGCCAATGCGAGCGGCCTGAGCGCGCGAGGCGGCGCTTCAGCTTTTCGTAAGCGGGGCGGAGATGGATGACGTCCGACAGGGCGTAGGTCAGTTGCCGTTCGGTCAAAGGGCGGTGCGACCAGTCGGTGAAGCGGCTGGATTTGTCGATGCGCGCGCCCGCCAGCTTGGTGACGAGCGTTTCATAGCCGACGCTTTCGCCAAAGCCGCAGACCATCGCCGCGACCTGGGTGTCGAACAGCGGGGTCGGGATGCGTCCCGACAGATGCCAGAAGATTTCGACGTCCTGGCGGGCGGCGTGGAACACCTTGAGAATCGCCGGATCGTCCATCACCGCGTAGAGCGCGGTCAGGTCGATGCCGTCGGCCAGCGGGTCAATGGCGACCGCGCCGCTGGGTCCGGCGATTTGCACAAGGCAAAGTTGCGGCCAATAGGTCTTCTCCCGCAGAAACTCGGTGTCGACCGTGATGTATTCAGCCCCGGCCAGCGACTGGCAGAAGGCTTCCAGGGCGTCGGTTGTCGTAATCAGCGTCATGGTTGCTTCATACACGACCCGGACCGCCCTTGAAAGTCCGGTGAATTTGACAGGGGCGCCGAAGAGCCTGTGGATTGACGGAACGAGGCTTGCGACCAATGGTCCGCCGGGGCGACGCGACGACGGCAGGATGGCGGCTTGACATTCGCGGCCTTCCGGTGTGGTGTGTCGGACCCCATTTCCTTGCCGGAATCCGACCTTTTCAAGGTGTTTCGACCCATGCACCCCTACCGCACGCACACTTGCGGCCAGCTTCGTGAAGAAAACGCCGGTGAGATCGTCCGCCTGTCGGGCTGGATCAACCGCAAGCGCGACCATGGACAGTTGCTGTTCATCGATCTGCGCGACCATTACGGCCTGACGCAGTGCGTGGTCGACACCTCCAACCCGGCCTTCGAGGTCGCCAACCGGCTGAAGCTGGAGTCGGTCGTCACCGTGACCGGCAAGATCGTCACGCGCACGGCGGAGACGATCAACGACCGCCTGCCGACGGGCCGCGTCGAATTGCAGATCGCCGAGTTGACCATCCAGGGCGAGGCCGAACAGATCCCGCTCCAGGTCAATCAGGAAGCCGACACCGGCGAAGACATGCGTCTGCGCTATCGCTTCCTGGATCTGCGCCGCGAGCGCATCCACGAAAACATTCTGCTGCGCTCGCGCGTCATCGCCTCGGCCCGCCGCCGGATGATCGACCAGGGCTTCACGGAATTCCAGACGCCGATCCTCACGGCGTCCTCGCCGGAAGGCGCGCGCGACTATCTGGTGCCCAGCCGCAACCATCCCGGCAAATTCTACGCCCTGCCGCAGGCCCCGCAGCAGTTCAAGCAGTTGCTGATGGTCGCCGGGTTTGACCGTTACTTCCAGATCGCCCCCTGCTTCCGCGACGAAGACGCCCGCGCCGACCGCAGCCCGGGCGAATTCTACCAGCTCGATTTCGAGATGTCCTTCGTCACCCAGGAAGACGTCTTCGCCGCCGTCGAGCCGGTTTTGCACGGCATCTTCGACGAGTTCGGCGGTTTCCGCCGCGAGACCAAGCCGGTCATCGACCAGGCCCCGTTCCGCCGGATCAGCTACGCCGAATCGATGCTGAAATACGGCAACGACAAGCCCGACCTGCGCAACCCGCTGGTCATCACCGACGTGACCGAGGTGTTCAAGCGCGACGACGTGGAATTCCGCGCCTTCAAGCAGACCATCGAAAAGGGCGGCGTCGTCCGCGCCATCCGCGCCCCGAAGGTGTCGGACAAGCCGCGCAGCTTCTTTGACAAGCTCAATGATTGGGCGCGCGGCCTGGGCGCTCCCGGCCTCGGCTACATCGTCATGGAGGCGGCGGGCGGCAAGGGGCCGATCGCCAAGTTCGTGCCGGAGGCCGCGCAAGCGGCGTTGCGCGAATTGGTGGGCCTGGAAGACGGCGACGCCGTGTTCTTCGTCTGCGATCAGGCGGGGCCTGCCGCCAAGCTGGCCGGTTTCGCCCGCACCCGCATCGGCGAAGAACTGGACCTCATCGAGAAGAACGCCTTCCGCTTCTGCTGGATCGTCGATTTCCCGATGTACGAGCTGGACGAAGAGACCAACAAGATCATCTTCAGCCACAACCCCTTCTCCATGCCGCAGGGCGGGCTGAAGGCGTTGCAGGAAAAGAACCCGTTGGAAATCAACGCCTATCAGTATGACATCGTGTGCAACGGCGTCGAACTGTCCTCGGGCGCGATCCGCAACCATCTGCCCGAGGTGATGTACAAGGCGTTCGACATCGCCGGTTATCCGCCCGAAGAGCTGGAAGCCCGATTCGGCGGCATGCTGAGCGCGTTCAAGCTGGGCGCCCCGCCGCACGGCGGTTCGGCCCCCGGCATCGACCGCATCGTCATGCTGCTGGCCGACGAGCCGAACATCCGCGAGGTCATCGCCTTCCCGCTGAACCAGCGGGCGGAGGATCTGTTGATGCAGGCTCCGGCCCAGGTCGATCAGTCCCGCCTGAAGGAACTGCATCTGAAACTGGATCTGCCCAAGCCGAAGGTCGCCGCGCCGCAGGCGTAAGGGCTGCGTTGTTTTTCAGGAAAAAGGCCGCGCCGGGAGACCGACGCGGCCTTTTTGTTTGCGGGCGCCGCCGCGTGTTTCGCCAACAACCCCAACAAAACCGCGTGTTTCCGCGCCATCGTTGTTGCCAAAGCCGGAGCGGCGGGCTATGTAAGCGCCGTCGTCAAAACCTCACGCGAGCTGGCGGACCCTTGGCTTTACGCCGATGGCCCGATCCGGTGTCCACACTCGTGGACAGACGCTCGCGGCGGATCAACCGGAAAAAGGGATTTTTCCATGCCTATGCCCACGTTCACCATGCGCCAGCTCCTCGAAGCCGGTGTTCACTTCGGCCACCACACCCGCCGTTGGAACCCGAAGATGAACCAGTACATCTTTGGTGTGCGCAACGGCGTTCACATCATCGATCTGGAACAGACCGTTCCGATGCTGCACCGCGCCCTTCAGGCCGTTCGTGACGTCGTCGCCGGTGGCGGCCGCGTTCTGTTCGTCGGCACGAAGCGTCAGGCGCAGGAGCGCGTCGCCGAAGCCGCCTCCAAGTGCGGCCAATATTACGTGAACCATCGTTGGCTCGGCGGCATGCTGACCAACTGGAAGACGATTTCGCTGTCGATCAAGCGCCTGCGCGAGATGGAAGAGCGTCTGGGCGTCGACACCTCGGGCTTGACCAAGCGCGAAGTGCTGGAGCTGACCCGCGAGCGCGACAAGCTGGAACGCGCGCTGGGCGGCATCAAGGAGATGGGCGGCCTGCCGGACGTCATCTTCATCATCGACACCAACAAGGAGTCGATCGCGGTCAAGGAAGCCAACAAGCTGGGCATTCCGGTCATCGCGGTGCTCGACAGCAACTCCGATCCCGACGGCGTGGCGTTCCCGATTCCGGGCAACGACGACGCGCTGCGCGCCATCGACCTGTATTGCGACCTGGTGGTCGGCTCGGTTCTCGACGGCCTCCAGGCCGAGATGAGCGCCGCCGGCATCGACGTCGGCGCCCGTGAGGACGCCCCGGCTGAGCAGCTTCCCGAGGAAGACGCCCCCGCCGAGACCGCCCAGGCCTGAGCTTGAGTGTCGAAGGGGCAGCCGGGCCGGAGACAATCATGGCCTGGCTGCCTTTTTTGTGTGGCTTGCCACCCGTTTTGTATTCATGACTGACACGCGGTCCACCAGGGATCGCCAGCAAGGAAGAGGGCGCAACATGGCCGAGATTACCGCCTCGCTCGTCAAGGAACTGCGCGAGAAGACCGGCGCGGGCATGATGGACTGCAAAAAGGCGCTGAACGAGACGCAGGGCGACCTTGAGGGCGCCGTGGATTGGCTGCGCAAGAAGGGCCTCGCCGCCGCCGCCAAGAAGTCCGGTCGCATCGCCGCCGAAGGTCTGGTCGCCGTCGCCACCGCCGGGACCAAGGGCGCCGTCGTCGAGGTGAACGCCGAGACCGATTTCGTCGCCCGCAACGACAAGTTCCAGGGCTTCGCCGCCAATTGCGCCACCCTGGCGCTGAGCAGCGACGGCGACGTGGAGGCCCTGAAGGCCGCCGCCTATCCCGGCTCCGCGCACACCGCCCAGGACGAGCTGACCACGCTGATCGCGACGGTCGGCGAGAACATGAACCTGCGCCGTTCGACCACCCTGTCGGTGAATTCGGGCGTCGTCGTCAGCTACGTCCACTCGGCCATCGCGCCCGGCCTCGGCAAGATCGGCGTGCTGGTCGCGCTGGAATCGACGGGCGACGCCGCCAAGCTGGCCGATCTGGGCAAGCAGGTCGCGATGCACATCGCCGCCGCCCGCCCGGAAGCCCTGGACATCGCCGACGTCGACACCTCGGCGCTGGATCGCGAGCGCAGCGTGCTGGCCGACCAGGCCCGCGCCTCGGGCAAGCCGGAAGCCATCATCGAGAAGATGGTCGAAGGTCGCATCCGCAAGTATTACGAAGAAGTCTGCTTGCTGGAGCAGATCTACGTGATCGACGGCGAGACCAAGGTCCGCAAGGTGGTTGAGAACGCCGCCAAGGACATTGGCGCTCCGGTCGCCGTGACCTCCTTCGCCCGTTTCGCGCTGGGCGAAGGCATCGAAAAGGCCCAGACCGACTTCGCCGCCGAAGTCGCCGCGACCGCCGCCGGTCAGGCCTAACGCCTAACAGGGTGCGGAAAAAGGCTTTTGCGTCGCGAGGGAGGGGGCTTTTCGGCAAGATTAGGAAAGGCCGTAGCAAGATACTGGTGGTATCTTGCAAGGTCTTGACGCGAGATTGCCGGAAAGAACCCGACCGCAGCAGCAAAATGGTTTTTCCGCACCCTGCTAACCATCAGCCGCAGTCCGCAACAGCAAGGGAGCGTTTCCCCCATGGCCGAGACCACTGGGACCACCGCGCCGGACGACGGCATCCGTTACAAGCGGGTGCTTCTGAAGGTGTCGGGCGAGGCGTTGATGGGTCAACGCGACTACGGCCTCGATCCCGACATGGTCAACCGCATCGCCAACGAGGTGAAGGCGGTGATCGCGCTGGGCGTCCAGGTCTCTCTGGTCATCGGCGGGGGAAACATCTTCCGTGGCGTCAAGGGCGCGGCGGGCGGCATGGAGCGCGCGTCGGCCGACTACATCGGGATGCTCGCCACCGTGATGAACGCGCTTTCGATGCAGAGCGCGCTTGAACGGATGGGCGTGCCCACCCGCGTGCAGTCGGCCATTCCCATGTCCTCGGTCTGCGAGCCGTACATCCGGCGCCGCGCGATCCGTCACATGGAAAAGGGCCGGGTGGTGATTTTCGCCGCCGGCACCGGCAACCCCTTCTTCACCACCGACACCGCCGCCGCGCTGCGCGCGTCCGAAATGGGCTGTGACGGGTTGTTGAAGGGGACGCAGGTCGATGGCGTCTACACCGCCGACCCGAAAAAAGACCCGAACGCCACGCGGTACGACCGTCTCAGCTACATGGACGTCCTGACCCAGGATCTCCAGGTGATGGACGCGTCGGCGATCGCCTTGGCGCGCGAGAACCACATCCCCATCTTGGTCTTCTCGATCCACACGCCCGGCGCCTTCGCCGAAGTCATGCAGGGCCGTGGCAAGCACACCATCATAACGGAAGAAAGGGAGTAGGCCCGTGGCTGCGCCCGACATATCGGATCTGAAGCGCCGCATGGAAGGCGCGCTTGAGTCGTTTCGCAAAGAATTGACCGGCCTGCGCACGGGCCGCGCCTCGTCCAGCCTGCTGGAGCCGGTTTCGGTCGAAGCCTACGGCAACCGCATGCATCTGAAAGAGGTCGCGACCGTCTCGGTTCCCGAGCCGCGCCTCATCACGGTGCAGGTGTGGGACCGCAGCATGACCAAGGCCGTGGAAAAGGCCATCCGCGATTCCGGTCTGGGCTTGAACCCGCAGACGGAAGGGCAGGTCATCCGCGTGCCGCTGCCCGATCTGACGCAGGAGCGCCGCGCCGAGTTGGCGAAGGTCGCGCACAAATACGCCGAACAGGCGCGCATCGCGATCCGCAACATCCGCCGCGACGGCATGGACGGCTTGAAGAAGGCCGAGAAGGCCAGCGAAATCACCCAGGATGAGCACAAGACTCAAGCCGAAAAGGTGCAGACGCTGACCGACCAGCAAATCAAGCTGGTGGACGAAGCGCTAGCGTCCAAAGAAAAGGACATCATGCAGGTCTGATTCGGAATGCGCGACGCAGACGACAGCCAGACCAGCCGGACGCCGTCCTTGGCGGCGTCCGGCCCGGTTCCCGCCCATGTCGCCATCATCATGGATGGCAACGGGCGGTGGGCGAAGGCGCGCGGCTTGCCGCGCACCGCCGGTCACAAGAAGGGCGTGGACGCCGTCCGCCGCACCGTGGAGGCGGCGCGCGAATTGGGCGTCGGCACCCTGACCATTTTCAGCTTTTCCTCGGAAAACTGGCGCCGCCCGGAAGAAGAGGTGTCGGATCTGATGGGGTTGCTGCGCTTCTATCTGCGCAGCGAGGTCGCCGAACTGCACAAGGCGGGCATCCGCCTGCGGGTGATCGGCGAACGCGCCCGGCTGTCCGACGACATCAACCGGCTGATCGACGACGCCGAGACGTTGACGGGCGCCAACCGGACGATGACTCTGGTGGTGGCGCTCAGCTATGGCTCGCGCCAGGAGATCGTCGCGGCGGCCAAACGGCTGGCCGAAGACGTCGCGGCGGGGCGCTTGAGCGCCGACGCCATCGACGAAAAGGCCCTGTCGGATCGGCTGTTCACCGCCGATCTTCCCGATCCCGATCTCATCATCCGCACCAGCGGCGAAAAGCGGATCAGCAATTTCCTGCTGTGGCAGGCGGCCTACGCCGAGCTGGTCTTCGTTGACACGCTGTGGCCTGATTTCACCAAGCGCGATCTGGAGGCGGCGATTGACGAGTTCCACCGACGGGAACGCCGCTTCGGCGCCACCACCGCCAGCACCCGCTAAACCCCCAGCGCCCACCAAACCCAGTGACCTGAAGGCGCGGGTTCTCTCCGCCCTGGTCATGGCGCCGGTGGTTCTCGGCGCGGTCTGGCTGGGCGGCTGGGTGTTCCACGCCCTCATCGTGCTGGGCGCGGTGATCGCCATTTCCGAATGGATCAATCTGGTGCCCAGCGCGCGGCGTTTGCCCGCGCGGGTCATGTCCCTGTGCGGCGTGCTGGGCGCGCTGTCGGCGCAGCTTCTCGTCGGGCCGCTGGCCGGGCTTGGGGTGGCGGTTCTGTTCGCCGGATTGACCGCGCTTGGCGGCGGCGGCGCGGACCGCAAACTGCTTGGCTTTGGCGTCGTCTATGTCGCGGCGGGGATCGCCGGGCTGATGTGGCTGCGCGATCTGCCGGGCGACGGCCTCGCCCTGTTCCTGTTCGCCATGCTGGCGGTGTGGGCGACCGACATCGGCGCCTACGCGGCGGGCCGGACGATTGGCGGGCCGAAGCTGGCCCCGCGCGTCAGCCCGAAAAAGACCTGGGCCGGTTTGATCGGCGGCATGGTTTCGGCGGCGCTGGTCGGCTGGCTGGTCGCCCTGGTCGCTGGCGCGGCGATGCCGGGGCTGGCGCTGCTGGTCGGCGCCCTGTCGGCGGTGGTCGGGCAGATCGGCGATCTCTTCGAGTCGGCGATCAAGCGCCGTTACAACGTCAAGGACAGCGGCCAGCTCATTCCTGGGCATGGCGGCATTCTCGACCGCATCGACGGGCTTCTGGTCGCCGCCCCGGTGCTGGCTGTGTTCCACGCGACCCTCGGAACGGCTCTCTCATGGTGGTGACGACGAACAGCGCGCCCGCGTCCGGCGTCGGACGGCGGCGCGTGACGATTTTGGGGTCCACCGGCTCGGTCGGCGCCCAGACCGTCGATCTGGTCGCCCGCGACCCGGAACGTTTTCCGGTGGAGGCGCTGACCGCCAACCGCAACGTCGCCCTGTTGGCCGACCAGGCCAAGCGCCTGAACGCCCGTCTCGCGGTGGTCGCCGATCCCGCCGGTTACGCCGAATTGAAGGACCGTCTGGCCGGAACCGGCATTGAAACCGCCGCTGGGCCGCAGGCCGTGGTTGACGCGGCGGCGCGCCCCGCCGATTGGGTGATGGCCGCCATCGTCGGCTTCGCCGGGTTGGAGCCGACGCTCGCCGCCATCCGCCGGGGGGCCATCGTCGCCTTCGCCAACAAGGAGGTTCTGGTCTGCGCCGGCGCCTTCATGATGGAGGAGGTGCGCGCCCACGGCGCGACCCTGCTGCCGGTGGACAGCGAGCATTCGGCGATCTATCAGGTGTTCGATTTCGCGCGCCCCGAAAGCGTCGCCAAGCTGATCCTCACCGCGTCGGGCGGGCCGTTCCGCAACAAGGACCGCGCCTTCATGGCGACGGCGACGCGCGAGCAGGCGGTGGCGCACCCGACCTGGGACATGGGCGCGAAAATTTCGGTGGACAGCGCCACCCTGATGAACAAGGGCCTGGAGCTGATCGAGGCGCATTTCCTGTTCGACGTGCCGGAGGAGCGGATCGACGTTCTGGTCCATCCCCAATCGGTCATCCACTCGCTGGTCGAGTATGTCGATGGTTCGGTTTTGGCGCAGTTGGGCACGCCCGACATGCGCACGCCCATCGCCTACGCGTTGGGCTGGCCCGCGCGACTCGCGACCCCGGCGGAGCGACTCGATCTGACCAAGACGGCGACCTTGACCTTCGAGCCGCCCGATCCCGAACGCTTTCCCGCTTTGCGTCTGACCCGCGCCGCCTTGCAAAGCGGGGGTGGGGCGCCTACTATTCTCAGTGCCGCCAATGAAGTGGCCGTTCAGGCGTTTCTTGACCGCAAGATCGGCTTCCTCGACATCGAACGGATCGTCGAGGGCGCATTGACGGCGTTGCCCCACCGCCCGCTGCGTGATCTTGACGCAGTGCGCGAGGCCGACGCGGAGGCGCGCCGCGACGCCGCCGCCCGCGTTCCGGCCTGCGGTGCGACGGCGGTTGGCAGCCGGTGATCCGCGATCAAGCCCCGAGGGGGCGCAAAGGGTAGCATGGACGTTCTCGGCGGTTTCTGGACCTCGGTGCTGGCGTTTCTGCTGGTTCTCACCGTGCTCGTGTTCGTGCATGAGCTGGGTCACTATCTTGTCGCCCGGCGCAACGGCGTGCGGATCGAGGTGTTTTCCATCGGCTTTGGACCGGAGCTGTTCGGTTTCACCGACCGGGTGGGAACGCGTTGGAAAATCAGCGCTTTGCCCTTGGGCGGCTACGTCAAGATGTTCGGCGACGCCGACCCGGCGAGCACGCCGGGCGCGCATCTGACCGCCATGACGGAGGAAGAGCGCGCGGTTTCCTTCCATCACAAGCCGTTGGGCCAGCGCGCGGCGGTGGTCGCCGCCGGCCCCATCGCCAATTTCATCTTTTCGATCACCGTCTTGTCGGTTCTGTTCGCCACCGCCGGGCAGTCCTTCACCCCCGCCGACGTCGGCGGGGTGCAGCCGGGCAGCGCGGCGGAGCGCGCCGGGCTGAAGCCGGGCGATCTGATTCGCGCCATCGACGGCGCGGAGATCCAGCGATTCGAGGAAATCCGCTCCATCGTCTCGATCAAACCGGGCGAAACGCTGCGGATGGATGTTGAGCGCGATGGAAAAATGATCGCGCTCGACGCCACGCCGGACGCGCGGGAGATCGTGGATCGGATGGGCAACAGCCACCGCGTCGGCCAGTTGGGCATCACGCGCGGCGGCTCCGACATGAAGCGTCACGACCCGGCGACCGCCGTCTGGCAGGCCGCCCGCGAGATTTACGGAATGATTTCCGGCACCTTCACCGCGTTGGGCCAGATGATTGAAGGCTCGCGCGGCACGGAGGAGCTGGGCGGGCCGCTGCGCATCGCCCAGATGTCGGGCGAGGTGGCGCAATCGGGCTGGTACCCGCTGGTGTGGTTCATGGCCTTCCTGTCGGTCAATCTTGGCCTCATCAATCTGTTCCCGGTGCCGATGCTCGACGGCGGCCATCTGCTTTTTTATGCGATTGAAGGCGCTCTTGGCCGGCCTCTTGGGGCGCGGGCGCAAGAATACGGTTTCCGCATTGGATTGGCTTTGGTATTAACCCTCATGGTCTTCGCCACGTGGAACGATCTGGTCCAACTGCGCGTGGTCGATTTCTTTCGGGGACTGGTGTCTTAACCAGCCCTTATGCCAGGGAGCGTGATTTGCCGGTGTCGAGCAAAGTTCTGGTGGCGGGCCTGATGGCCGGCTGCGCCATGACGACGGTGTCTGTCGCCCTAGCCCAGAGCGGCGCGCCGCTCACGGCGCCCGGCACGCTGGTCGCGCAAGTGTTCTCCGGCGGCACGGTGCGGGACATCCGTGTCGAGGGAATCCAGCGAATCGAGGCCTCCACGGTCCGCTCCTATCTGACGATCCAGCCGGGCGACCCGTTCGACCCCGACCGCATCGACCGATCCTTGAAGGCGCTGTTCAACACCGGCCTGTTCGCCGATGTGAATCTGAAGCGCCAGGGCGACGTGCTGGTCGTGGAGGTGTCCGAGAACCCGATCATCAACCGCATCGCGTTCGAGGGCAACAAGCGGATCGAAAAGGAGAATCTGGAAAAGGAAATCCAGCTTCGCCCGCGCGTCGTCTACACGCGCACCCGCGTCCAGAACGATGTCCAGCGGCTTCAGGACATCTACCGGCGCCAGGGGCGATTCGCGGCGACGGTGGAGCCGAAGATCATCCAGCTCGACCAGAACCGCGTCGATCTGGTGTTCGAGATCAACGAGGGCGCGCGCACCGGCGTGCGCGGCATCACCTTCGTCGGCAACGAAAAATTCTCCGACGGGTCGCTGCGCGAGTCGATCCAGACCAAGGAAACCACCTGGTGGCGTTTCCTGACCTCCGACGACAATTACGACCCCGACCGTCTGGCCTATGACCGCGATCTGCTGCGCCGCTTCTATCTGAAGGAAGGCTTCGCCGATTTCCGCGTGATCTCGGCGGTCGCCGAATTGACCCCGGATCGCGAGGCGTTCTTCATCACCTTCACGATCGAGGAAGGCGAGCGCTACAAATTCGGCAAGGTTGACGTCAAGACGCAGTTGAAACAGGTCGATCCGGCGCTGTTGGCCGAAAGCCTCTCGACCAAGGAAGGCGACTGGTACAACGCGCAGGAGGTGGAGAATAGCATCACCAAGCTGACCAACGCGGTCGGCGACCTGCAATACGCCTTCGTCGACATCCGCCCGCGCATCACCCGCAACCGCGAGACCCAGACGGTCGACATCACCTATGAGGTGGCCGAGGGACCGCGCGTCTTCGTGGACCGCATCGACATCAACGGCAACGTCCGCACGCTCGACAAGGTCATCCGGCGCGAGATGCTGCTGTCGGAAGGCGACCCGTTCAACAGCTCCAAGCTGAAGCGCTCCGAACAGCGCATCAAGGATTTGGGCTATTTTGAACGGGTGAACATCACCACGGCCGAAACCAGCGTGCCGGATCGTTCGACGATCAACGTCGAGGTGGCCGAACAATCCACCGGCGAAATCTCGATCGGCGCCGGTTTCTCGACCTCGGACGGTCCCCTCGGCGATTTCTCGATTCGCGAGCGCAATCTGTTGGGGCGGGGTCAGGATCTGCGGCTGGGCGCGACGATCTCGGGCAAGCGCCAGGAATACGACATCTCGTTCACCGAGCCGTATTTCATGGACCGCGACATGTCGGCGGGCGTCGACATCTTCCGGGTTCGCCGCGACTATCAGAACGAAAGTTCCTTCAACGAAAAGAACACCGGCTTCGCGCTGCGTCTGGGCTTTCCGTTGAGCGAGCATTTGCGCCAGCGCGTTTATTACCAACTGCAAGACACCCTGATCGAAGAGGTGCCCTCCACCGCCTCGAAATGGGTGCGGGAGCAGAAGGGCGAGCGTTTGACGTCGTTGATCGGTCAGGAACTGACCTACGACATGCGCAACAGCAAGCTGACGCCAACCGACGGCTATTACATCCGCATGACCAACGACATCGCTGGTCTGGGCGGGTCGGTCCGCTTCCTGCGGAATCGTCTGAGCGGCGGTTACTACGTGCCGTTGGGCGCCGAAAATTGGGTGCTCAGCACGACCGGCGAAATTGGCTACATCCTGGGCATGGGGCAAAAGGTGGCGTTGGCCGACCGTTTCTTCATCGGCGGCGACACGTTGCGCGGCTTCAACACCGCCGGCATCGGCGCCCGTGACAAGACCACGGGCGACGCGCTGGGCGGCACGCGCTACGCCCGCGCTTCGGTCGAGATGAGCTTCCCCTTCGGCCTGCCCGAAGAGTTTGGGCTGCTGGGCCACGCCTTCACCGACGTCGGCACTCTGGGCAAGTCGGGGATCACCGATCCCGTCGTTCAGGAAAACGAGTCGATTCGCGTGTCGGTCGGCACCGGCGTGTCGTGGAAGTCGCCGTTCGGGCCGATCCGGCTTGATCTGGCGCTGCCGCTCCGCAAGGAAAGCTACGACAAAAAAGAACTCATCCGCTTCAGCTTCGGAACCAGGTTCTAACATGCAATCCAGCACGCTCCAGACGGCGCTCCGCGCCGCCGCCCTGTCGGTCGCCGTGACCGCCGGTCTTTCCTTCGCCGCCCCGGCGGTCTTCGCCCAGGACGCGGCCCCCAAGGCGGACGCGGCCAAGGCGGCGGACGCCGCGAAGGGGCCGGAGCTGAAGACTCCGGTCATCGCGGTGATCGACGTCCAGAAGGTCATGCAGGAATCCAACGCCTCGAAGAGCATCTCCAAGGCGTTCGAGACCCTGCGCGACACCTACCAAAAAGAAATCTCGTCGCTGGAGGACAAGCTGCGCAAGGGTGAGGACGAGTTGCGCAAGCAACAGACCGTTCTGTCCGCCGAGGCTTTGGCCAACAAGCGCCGCGACTTTGAAAAGCAGGTTTCCGAAGTTCAGAAGACGGTGCAGACGCGCAAGCGCGTCTTGGAAACCACGTTGAACGAAGCGATGGCCGTGGTTCACAAGACCATGGTTGAGGTGGTCGCCGACATTTCGCGCGAACGCGGCGCGAATCTGGTGCTGGCCCGTCAGCAATTCGTTCTGGTGGACACCCAGCTCGACGTCACCGACGCCGTCATGGATCGGGTGAACAAGAAGCTGCCGCAGGTCGCGCTGAACATTCCCAAGCCGTAAGCGGTTTTCGGGTCGGGTGAAAGCCGCCGCCGTCCGCTGGGGATGGTGGCGGCTTTTTCCATAGGGGATGGCGGCGATTGCGAGGGCCGCGAAAATGCGGCAAGAAGACGGGGACAGGGGCCGACGCGGCGGCGTCGCGACCTTCCCGTTGGCAGTCGGGGCATGTGAAAACTATTGGCGGTGTTTGGAAAGGCGGGCGGCCGGACTATGGACGTAACGGCAGAGAGCAACACGCAAGACAACCGGATGGCCGACATCGACGTCATGCGGATCATGGAAATGATTCCGCACCGCTATCCGATTTTGATGATCGAGCGGGTCGTCGACATCGTGCTGGGCGAAAGCGCGGTCGGCATCAAGAACGTCTCGATCAACGAGCCGTATTTTCAGGGGCATTTCCCCTCGCGCCCGGTCATGCCCGGCGTCCTCATCATCGAGGCGATGGCGCAGACCTCCGCCGTTCTGGTGGTTGGCACCTTGGGGAAAGAGGCCGAAGGCAAGCTGGTTTATTTCATGACCGTGGACGAGGCGCGCTTCCGCCGTCCGGTGACGCCCGGCGACACCATCCACATTCATGTCAGCAAACAGCGCAAGCGCGCCAACGTGTGGAAGTTCAAGGGCGAGGCCAAGGTCAACGGCGTCCTCGTCGCTGAAGCCGTCTATTCCGCCATGATCCTGGACGAGAAATGACCACCACCATCCATCCGTCCGCCATCATCGATCCGGCGGCCTCGCTGGGCGAGGGCGTTTCGATCGGCCCCTTCTGCGTGGTCGGCCCCAACGTCGAGTTGGGCGATGGCGTGCGGCTGGTGTCCCATGTCGCGGTGGACGGGCGCACCCGCGTCGGCGCCGACACGGTGATCTATCCCTTCGCCTCCATCGGCCATCGCCCGCAGGATCTGAAGTTCCATGGCGAGCCGTCGGAACTCGTCATCGGCGCCCGCAACCAGATCCGCGAGCATGTGACGATGAATCCCGGCACCGAGGGTGGCGGCATGCTGACCCAGGTCGGCGACGACGGGCTGTTCATGATGGGGTCGCACGTCGCCCATGACTGCATGGTCGGCCACCATGTCATCATGGCGAACAACGCCACCTTGGGCGGCCACGTCACCTTGGGCGATTACGTCATCATCGGCGGCCTGTCGGCGGTACGGCAGTTCGTGCGGATCGGCGCGCACGCGATGATCGGCGGCATGTCGGGCGTGGAGAACGACGTCATTCCCTTCGGAACCGTGATGGGCGACCGCGCCCGGCTGGCCGGTTTGAACCTCGTCGGTCTGGAGCGTCGCGGCTTCAAGAAGGACGACATCCACGCGTTGCGCGCCGCCTATCGCATGCTGTTCGGCCCGGAAGGCACCTTCGCCGAACGGGTGGACGAGGTGGAGCGTGATTTCGGCGAGCGCGCCTTGATCGCCGACGTGTTGGCGTTCATCCGCGCCAAGGAATCGCGCTCGCTCTGCCAGCCGCGCGAATCCTGACGGCGGCGGGCGCCGTCCATGACCGCGCGCAAACTCGCCATCCTGGCCGGCGGCGGCACGCTGCCGGCCCGCATCGCGGCGGCGGTGCGCGGCCAGCGGCGCGACGTGTTCGTCGTCGCCTTTGACGGCCACACCGATCCGGCGACGGTCGCCGGGCTGCCTCATCTGTGGAGCCGCTTCGGCGCCGCCGGAACCATCATCCGCCGCCTGCACGACGAAGGCGTCAGCGAGGTGGTCTTCGCCGGGCCGGTCAAACGCCCGTCCTTCACCGAACTGCTTCCCGATTGGTGGACCACGCGCTTTCTGGCGCGGGTCGGCACGCGGGCGCTGGGCGACGATGGGCTGTTGCGCGCCGTGGTGCGCGAGCTGGAGGAGGAGGGCTTTCGCGTTGTCGGCCTGCACGAGGTGCTGAAGGATTTGTTGACCGTCGCCGGGCCGGTGGGATCGCTGGTTCCCGACGCCGAGGCCGAACGCGACATCGCCCGCGCCGCCCAGGTCGCCCGCGCTCTGGGCGCGCTGGACGTTGGGCAGGGGGCCGTGGTGCAGCAGGGGCTGGTTCTGGCGGTCGAGGCCATTGAGGGCACCGACGCCATGTTGGCGCGCTGCGCCGATTTGGCTCGACCGGGGCCGGGCGGCGTGCTGGTCAAAGTCAAGAAGCCCAACCAGGACCGCCGGATCGATCTGCCGACCATGGGCGTCGCCACGGTTGAAAAGGCGGCGGCGGCGGGCCTGCGCGGCGTGGCGTTGGAAGCGGGCGGCAGCCTGCTGATCGACCGCGAGGCGGTGGCCGACGCGGCGGATCGGCTGGGCCTGTTCGTCATCGGCATTGAGTTGCCCATAGAGGCTGGGGCGTGAGCGGTCCGACGCTGTTCCTGATGGCGGGCGAGCCGTCGGGCGACGCGCTGGGCGCTCGACTGATGGCGGCGGCCAAGCGTTTGACTGGCGGTCAGGTCCGCTTCATCGGCGTCGGCGGCGAAAAAATGATCGCCGAGGGCTTGGTCAGCCTGTTCCCCATGGGCGAACTGACGCTGTTCGGCGTGTTCGAGCTGCTGCCGCATCTGCCGAACCTGATCCGCCGCATCGACCAGACGGCGGCGGAGATCGTCCGCCAGCGCCCGGACGCGGTGATCGGCGTTGATTCGCCGGGCTTCACCCTGCGGGTCGCCAAGAAGGTGCGAGCGGCGGCGCCGGGCATCCCGCTGATCCATTACGTCGCCCCGACGGTGTGGGCGTGGAAGCCCAAACGCGCCGCCAAATACGCGGCGCTGTACGATCACCTGCTGGCGATCCTGCCCTTCGAGCCGCCTTATTTCGAGCGGGAAGGGCTGCCGTGCAGCTTCGTCGGCCATTCGGTGGTGGAAAGCGGGGCCGGGCAGGGCGACGCCGCCCGCTTCCGGGCGCAGCATGGCCTGAACGCGACCGACCGGCTGGTGGCGGTTCTGCCGGGCAGCCGCAAGGGCGAGGTGTCGCGCCTGTTGCCCGATTTCCGCGCGACCCTGGAACGGCTGTTGCCGACTCACCCGACGCTGGTGGCGGTGGTCCCGACGGTCGCCACCGTGCGCGACCGGGTGGCGGCGGCGCTTGCCGATTGGCCGCTGCGCGCCATCTTGGTGGAGGGCGACGCGGCCAAACACGACGCCTTCGCGGCGGCGGAGGCGGCGCTTGCCGCCTCCGGCACTGTGGCGCTGGAGTTGGCGTTGGCCCGGCTGCCGTCGGTCATCGCCTACCGCCTGAACCCGATCACGGTGGCGCTGTACCGGCGTCTGATCCGGGTGAAATACGTCAACCTCGTCAATCTGATGCTGGATCGCATGCTGGTGCCGGAATTGCTGCAAGAGGATTGCCGACCGGACCATCTGGCGCGCGAGCTTGGGCGGCTGCTGGACGATCCGCAGGCGCGTCAGGCGCAGATCGACGGGGTGGCCGAGGTGGCGCGCTGGTTGGGGCAGGGGGATGTTCCGCCCAGCGAACGGGCCGCCCGCGTCGTTCTCGACATCGTCAGCCAACACCCGACAACGGGAAAGGTCAAAGCATGAGCAAGTTTCGTCTGCTGCACACGATGCTGCGGGTCCTCGATCTGGACAAATCCATCGATTTCTACACCCGCCTTCTGGGCATGAAGCTGTTGCGCCGCACCGATTACGAAAGCGGGCGCTTCACCCTGGCCTTCGTCGGCTATGGCGAGGAAGCCGACACGGCGGTGATCGAGCTGACCCACAATTGGGACCAGACCGAGCCGTACGACCTCGGCAACGCCTTTGGCCACATCGCGCTGGGCGTGCCGGACATTTACGCGACCTGCGAAGGCTTGGCGGCGGAAGGCGTCTCAATTCCCCGCCCGCCCGGCCCGATGAAGCACGGGACCACCGTGATCGCCTTCATCGAGGATCCGGACGGCTACAAGGTCGAGTTGATCGAAAAGAAGTAAGCGCGGTCACAGCCGACGGCGGAACATCACGGCGTCGTGAAAAGCGCCGTCGGCCTCCAGCGTGTGGCCGGGCAGCACCCCGGCGCGTTCCCAGCCGCTGCGGCTGTAAAAAGGTTCGCCGAAGTCGCCGGCGCGGGTGTCCAGCTCCAGCAGGCTGCGGCCCAGCGACCGGGCGAGATCATAAAGGGCGTTCATCAGGGCGGTGGCGACGCCGCGCCCGCGCTGGTCGGTCAAGACCAGCAGCTTTTGCACCTCGGCCCGGTGCGGGCTGTTTTGTTTCGGGCTGAGCGCCAGTTGCACCGCGCCGATCACGCGGCCCGCGCCGTCGCGGGCGACCAGCAGGCGCAACCCGCCCCTGGCGATGGCCGAGGCGACGTCATCCCAAAAGGCTGTGTTGCGGGCCGGGTCGAGCGGGGCGTGAAAGCCGACCGACGCGCCGCTGGCGACGGCGTCCGTCAACAGATGTTCCAAACCCGCGCGCAGCGGCGGATCGTCCAGTCGGTCCACGCGGGTGATGGAAACGGAGAGGGGGGCGTGTGTGTCCATGCCCGGAATCCTGCCTTGCGTCGGATCCTTTGGTCCATTGACTTCGCAGGGCGGGGGTGTGAGCTTTTCTCACAGCGACCTGGACAAGCCCCGCCATGCCCCGCCTGCCGTTGACCGCGCTCGCCGCCTTTGAAGCCGCCGCCCGCCATGGCGGCATGACTCGCGCCGCCGACGATCTGGGCTTGACCCATGGCGCGGTCAGCCGACAGGTCGGCGATCTGGAAAAACGTCTGGGGGTGCGGTTGTTCGAGCGGACGCCGCGCGGCTTGCTGTTGACCGACGCCGGGCGGGAATTGGCGCGGGCCTGCACCAGCGGTTTGGGCCGGATGACCGAAGCCTGGGACCGGGTGGCCAGCGGCGGGCCGCAGCGCCTGCGCGTCGCCGCGCCGCGCGCCTGGGCCGCCTTGTGGTTGGTCCCGCGTCTGCCGCGCTTTCTGGCGGATTGGCCGGGGCTGCGCGTCGATCTGGATGGCGGCAACCATGACCGCCCGGCGGAGGCGGAGGCCGGATGGGTGGTCGTCCGCTACGTCCGGGGCGGCGACCACGTCCCCGATGGAATCACCCTGTCGGAAGAAGCGCTTCTGCCCGTGTGCGCCCCCGACATGGCCAAGCGTTTGCGCCAGCCGACCGATCTGTTGGACGGCGCCACCCTGCTGCACGTCCATGAATGGCCGGATTGGCGCGTGTGGAGGGCGGCGGCGGGGCTGGACGCGCTGGACGTGTCCGGCGGCGTCAGCTTTTCCGATTCGGTGATGGCGATGCAGGCCGCCGAAGCCGGGTTGGGGGTGGCCTTGGCGCGGCCATCCCTGGCGTTCAGCGCGTTGGACGCTGGGCGGCTGGCGTGTCCCTTTGGCCCGGCGGCCCCCTGCGGCGATCGCTATGTGCTGTCCGCGCCGGGGGCGGGGCAGGCGCGGCGTCTGCCCTTGGCCTTTCGCTCTTGGCTGTTGGCCGAGGCGGAGGCGGACCGCCGCCGTCCGGGCGCCACGCCATCCGACGGCGGCGCGCGGCGTTGAACGCGTGTTTTTCCTCACGAGGCGCAATTTTGTGGCGCGCTCTTTGCAATGAAACGCTGTGACGGCGGGGGCCGTCCGCGTTCATTGGGGGGAGCATGATGTCCGATCAAAATCTGTCCACGCGCTACGCCATCGGCAATCTGCGACCAATCGACATGTCGAAGGTCAAAGCGATCAAGCTTTCCGAAGCGCCGGAGGCGATGTTTCAGGACTTCGTAAAATCAACCGAGGAAATTCTGAAGATCAACCACATGGACATGCCGGATACGTCCAGCCATCCGGCTTATCAGGATTACGCGCGGGTGATGGTTAACGGCAAAGAGGTCGCCCGGCTGGACAACAACGGTTTTGCGATGATGTCCAACAATCTTGCGCTCAAGCTGGACGGGCTTCTTCCCAACACGGGGCCAAATGGCGGCTCCGGCCCTGGTTTGGCGAAGATGCGCGCCGAAACCATCGCCCGCGCGCTTGGCGGTTCCGTGGCGATGGCGAAAACCGCGATGACGCAAGCGGACTACGACGCCTTGCCGCCGCTGCGGCCAACGGTGGACTATGACGCGATACAGCGGGATCCGATGTATCAGAGCCTTCAGGAAACCAAAAAAGCCCGCCTTTTGTTCCTGGCCCAGCAAATGGCGTGACTGTGCCGATTGGACAATCTTGCCGGGCAAAGGTTGCCGACCGATTGGGCTAAGAAGAACGCCGGAACCGCGCCCGGTAGGTCGCCGGGCTGAGGCCGATCCGTTGGCGGAAATGGTGGCGCAGGGTGGCGGCGGAGCCGAAACCGGCGCGCGTCGCCACATCCTCCATCGGCTGGTCGCCGTCCTCCAGCAGGGCGCGGGCGCGGGCCAACCGTTCGGTCAGCAGCCATTCGCCGGGCGTCTTGCCGGTCAGCGCGGAAAAGCGGCGCAGGAAGGTGCGCAGGCTCATCCCCGCCCGGTCGGCCATGGCGGCGAGGCTGTGCTCCTCCTCCAACCGCGCGCGGAGATGGTCGAGCAGCGGGCCAAGCCGCGCCCCTTCGCGCGCCGTCGGCACCGGGCTTTCGATGAATTGGGCTTGGCCGCCTTCGCGGTGGGGTTGGACGACCAGACGGCGGGCGACGCTGTTGGCGGCCTCATGGCCGAAGTCGCGGCGGACCAGATGCAGGCACAGATCAATCCCGGCGGCGCTGCCCGCCGAGGTCAGGATGTTGCCTTCGTCCACATAGAGCACGTCGGGGATCACCTGGATGTTGGGGTGGAGGTCGCTCAACGCCCCGGCGTGGCGCCAATGGGTGGTGGCGCGCCGACCGTTCAGCAGCCCGGCGGCGGCCAGAACGAAAACGCCCGAACAGATCGACAGGATGCGGGCGCCGCGCGCGTCGGCCCGTTTCAGGGCGTCGGTCAAGACGGCGGGAACCGGGGCGCGGGCGCCGCGCCAGCCGGGAATGACGATGGTCTGCGCTTCGTCCAACAGCTCCAACCCGCCATCGACCATCAGGCGCACGCCGTCCATGGCGCGCAACGGTCCCGGATCCAGGGCGGCGACGGCGAACCGATACCAGCCCGGCCCCAACTCCGGGCGCGGCAGGCCGAACACCTCGACGGCGACGCCGAATTCAAAGATGCACAGACCGTCATAGGCCAGCGCGACGACCAAGGGGGCGGCTGGCGCCGCAGGGGATGGTTCGTTTGGCATGATGCTTACGCTACATGGCTGTAGCGCCACTTTCCAGTTTCACCGCGTTGGCGGCATTCTGGGCGGACAAACACGCCCCCTCAGAGTGGAGACAGTCCCATGCCCAGCCTCGTCAGCGAAATTCCCGCCGCCCCGTCCGATCAGGCCGCCGCGCATTTTGCCCGGTTGCTGTCCTTTGAGACGGATTGCTGGGACGTGCGCAACGCCCTGGCCACGGGCGTTCAGGATTTTGTGCTGTTGGACGTTCGCAGCCCGGCGATGTACGGCGAACGCCATGTTCCGGGCGCGTTGAACCTGCCGCATGGCAAAATGACGGAGCGGCGAATGGCGGAATGGCCGGATGACACGCTGTTTGTCGTCTATTGCGCTGGGCCGCATTGCAACGGGGCCGACCGGGCGGCGTTGCGTTTGGCCCGCCTTGGGCGGCCGGTCAAACTTATGATCGGCGGCATGACCGGGTGGGCGGACGAAGGATTCGCGTTCGCCAGCGGCGCGGAACCGGGCGCGACCACGCCGTGACGCCGGAGCGTCGCGCGCTCAGACCAAAACAATCCCGGCGATCAAGGCCAGGATGACGACATAGACGAGCAGGCGGCGAACGCGCCAACCCAACGGCGCCTTGTTGTCGTTGGCGGGCGCGTGCAGACGCACGCGCCGCGCCGGAACGATGTAGTCCATAGGGTCTTGGGCGGCTCCGTTGGAGCCGCCCATTCCCTTGCTGGCTGTCGGCTTAGCCACGCTCGGCCAGCGGAACGAAAGTCCGCTTGGTTTCGCCGGTGTAGAGCTGACGCGGACGACCGATCTTCTGGACCGGATCCTCGATCATTTCCTTCCACTGGCTGATCCAGCCGACGGTGCGGGCCAGCGCGAACAGCACGGTGAACATGCTGGTCGGGAAGCCCATCGCCTTCAGGATGATGCCCGAGTAGAAATCGACGTTCGGGTACAGCTTCTTCTCGATGAAATACTCATCGGTGAGCGCGATGCGCTCCAGCTCCATCGCGATGTCGAGCAGCGGCTCGTCCTTGATGCCCAGCTCGCCCAACACTTCGTGGCAGGCCTGACGCATCACCTGGGCGCGCGGGTCGTAGTTCTTGTAGACCCGGTGGCCGAAGCCCATCAGACGGAAGTTGTCGTTCTTGTCCTTGGCCCGGCGGACGCATTCGGGAATGCGGTCAACGGTGCCGATCTCCTCCAGCATCTTCAGCACGGCCTCGTTCGCGCCGCCATGGGCCGGACCCCACAGCGAGGCGATGCCGGCGGCGATGCAGGCGAACGGGTTGGCGCCCGACGAACCGGCCAGACGGACGGTCGAGGTCGAGGCGTTCTGCTCGTGATCGGCGTGCAGGATGAAGATCTTGTCCATGGCCTTGGCCAGGATCGGGTTCACCTTGTACGGCTCGCACGGCGTGCCGAAGGTCATGTACAGGAAGTTTTCCGCATACGACAAATCGTTGCGCGGGTACATGAAAGGCTGGCCGACCGAGTATTTGTAGGCCATCGCCGCGATCGTCGGCATCTTGGCGATCAGGCGGTGAGCCGCGATCTTGCGCTCCACCGGATCGTTGATGTCGGTCGAGTCGTGGTAGAAGGCCGACAGGGCGCCGACGACGCCGCACATGATCGCCATCGGGTGGGCGTCACGGCGGAAGCCGCTGTAGAACTTCGTCAACTGCTCGTGCACCATCGAATGGCGGCGCAGGATGCTGTCGAATTCGGCGCTTTCGGCGGCGGTCGGCAGATGGCCGTTCAGCAGCAGGAAGCAGACTTCCGGGAAGGTCGAGTGGGCGGCCAATTCGTCGATGGAATAGCCGCGATGCAGCAGCACGCCTTCGTCGCCGTCGATGTAGGTGATCTGCGACTCGCAGCTTCCCGTCGAGGTGAAGCCCGGGTCATAGGTAAAACAGCCGGTTTCGGCGTAGAGCTTGCGGATGTCGATCACGCTCGGCCCAACCTTGCCGTCGAGGATCGGCATGGTCACTTGCTTGCCAGTGCGATTGTCCGTGAGTGTTACCGTGTTCGTACCATCCTTAGTCTGGGTCATCTCGGCACGTCCTTATCGTTGAGCTTCGGGCTTGGCACCCTTTTTTCGTCGGCGCAGCATAGTTCCATGCCGCACCGATGGCAACGCACGGAAATGACCTTTATGCTGCAACTGCTGTATCGCGGATGCGAGCAAGGGTCTCCTCGCGGCCCAGCAATTCGGCCACTTCAAAAATGGGCGGCGACACGGTCGATCCGGTCAGCGCCGCGCGCAACGGCTGCGCCACCTTGCCCAGCTTTTCCCCCCGCTCTTCGGCGAAGGCGCGCACCTGCGCCTCCAGGGCCGACGCGGTGAAATCCGCCTCGTTGGCGAAGCGAACGGCCAATTCCGCCAGCGTGGCGCGGCCCTTGTCGTCCAGCAGCGCGGCGGCTTTGTCGTCATAGGCCAAAGGTCGGGCGGCCAGATAAAAGCGCGCGCTCTGCGCCAATTCGACCACCGTGCGGGCGCGCTGCTTCAGCCCGTTCATCGCCCGCGTCAGAAGGTCGCGGTCGGCGTCGGACAGGCTGCGGCCCAGATCGGCTTCCAGACGCGGGGCGATCAGCCCGACCAGACGGGAATCGTCGGCCTGCCGCATGTAGTGGGCGTTCAGGCTGTCGAGCTTGGCGAAATCGAATCGCGAGGCGGAGCGGCCAATGCCCTCCAGATTGAACCACTCGACCGCTTGCTCGGTCGAAATGATCTCGTCGTCGCCGTGCGACCAGCCCAGACGCAGCAGGTAATTGCGCACCGCTTCGGGCAGATAGCCCAAATCGCGGTAGGCGTCGACGCCCAGCGCGCCGTGCCGTTTGGACAGTTTCGCCCCGTCGGCCCCGTGAATCAGCGGGATGTGGCCGAACTGCGGCAGATCCCAGCCCATGGCGTTGAAGATCTGGATCTGGCGGAAAGTGTTGGTCAGATGGTCGTCGCCGCGCACCACATGGGTCACGCCCATGTCGTGATCGTCCACCACCACGGCCAGCAGATAGGTCGGCGTGCCGTCGGCGCGCAGCAGGATCAGATCGTCGAGCTGGGCGTTCTGCACCGTCACCTCGCCCTGGACGAGATCCTTCAGAACGGTTTCGCCCTCCTGCGGGGCCTTCAGGCGGATGACGGGGGCCACGCCGTTCGGGGCGTCGGAGTCGGGGCGGTCGCGCCAGCGGCCGTCATAGCGCATCGGCTGCCCGCTGGCCTTCTGCGCGTCGCGCATCGCCGTCAACTCCTCCGGGCTGCAATAGCAGCGGTAGGCCTTGCCGGCGGCCAGCATCTGGTGCGCCACCTCGGCGTGCCGGTCCTTGCGGGCGAACTGGCTGACCGCCTCGCCGTCCCAATCCAGGCCAAGCCATGTCAGCCCGTCGAGGATGGCGTCCACCGCCGCGTCGGTCGAGCGTTGCCGGTCGGTGTCCTCGATCCGCAGCAGGAATTTGCCACCCATCCGACGAGCGTACAGCCAGTTGAACAGAGCGGTGCGGCCACCGCCGATGTGGAGAAAGCCGGTGGGCGAGGGGGCGAAGCGGGTGACGACGGTCATCGGTGTCTCAATTCCGGGTTCGGCGCTGCTACAATGCAACGGGAAGCGCGCGGGGCGCGTCCGCGTTGTGTAACACAGCCACCCGGTTCCGGGGCAATGCCATGCGCGCATGGGCGTCAAAAGGATTGCGGCGGCGATGACGGAGCGCCACGGCGCGTTGGATGAGGCGTGGGAGGAGGCTTCGGCGGCGGCCCTGGGGCCGTCGGGCTGGCGGCGCTGGCTGTCGCCCGTCCTGTGGGGCTGGGCGTGGCTGGTCGGCGAATTGGCGGCGGAGCGGGAACGCTGGGTCTTGTGGATCCCCGTCGGCTTTGGCGGCGGCGCGGCGCTGTATTTCGCGCTGCGGTTTGAGCCGCCTTGGTGGGTGGGGCTGGCGGCGGTCGGCGCGGCGGCGTTTGCGATGCTGGGCTTGCGCCGCTGGTTGGCGGGGTTGGTGGTCGGGCTGGGGCTGTTGGTCGTCGCCGCCGGTTTCCTGGTGGCGCAGGGCGAGGCGGCGCTGGTCGCCGCGCCGATCCTGACGCGGGAGTTGGGATCGGCGGTGGTCACGGGCCGGGTGATGGCGGTGGAGCGGCGCCCCGGCGCCTTGCGCCTGACCTTGCGCGATCCGGTGGTCAGCAAGTTGAGGCCGGAGGAGACGCCGAAGGCCGTCCGCATCCGCATTTCCGACAAGCACCCACCGCCCGCGCCCGGCGCGCTGGTCCGGCTGCGCGCCACCCTGTCGCCGCCGCCGCCGCCCGCCGAGCCGGGAGCCTTCGATTTCCAGCGCCGGGCCTATTTCATGGGGCTGGGGGCCACCGGCTTTTCGGTGGGCGCGCCGGAGATCCTCGACGCGCCGCCCGTCACCGGCTGGTCGCGGGTGGCGATCTGGTTCGAGCGGGCGCGCGGCCACATCGCGGCGCGGGTGGCGGCGACCATCGCCGATCCGGTCGAGGCCAGCGTCACCGCCGCCCTGCTGAACGGCGAGGAGTTCGCCATTCCCGACGCGACGATGGACGCCTTCCGCTTCAGCGGTCTGGCGCATCTGCTGTCGATTTCCGGCCTGCATGTCGGCATCGCGGCGGGGATTCTTTTTTACGTGGTGCGCGCCCTGCTGGCGCTGTCGCCCTGGATCGCGCTGCGCTGGCCGATCAAGAAGATCGCCGCGCTGTTCGGCATCCTGTCGGCCTTGGCCTACACCCTGTTGGTCGGCGCGCCGCTGCCGACGGTGCGGTCGGTTCTGATGACCGGCATGATTATGGGCGCGGTGATGCTGGACCGCGACCCGCTGAGCATGCGTCTGGTCGCCTTCGCCGGGATCGCCACCACGGCGATGGATCCCGAAGGGATGCTCGGCCCCAGCTTTCAGATGTCCTTCGCGGCGGTCGTCGGGCTGATCGCGGCGTTCGAGCGAATCAGCGCGCCGCTGGCGGCGTGGCGGCGCGGTTTCGGCTGGTTCGGCAAGTCGGTCCTCTATGTCGGGGGCATCGTGCTGACCAGCGTCATCGCCACGCTGGCGACCTTGCCCTTTTCGCTGTTCCATTTTCAGCAGATCGCCTTTTACGGCGTGTTGTCCAACATGATCGCCATTCCCATCACCTCCTTCTGGGTGATGCCGTGGAGCCTCGTCGCCTACGCCCTGCTTCCTTTTGGATTGGAGGCCCCGGCCTTGATCGCGATGAATTGGGGCGACCGCGCGGTGATCGCGACCGCCGTGTTTTTCGCGGGCTTGCCCTGGTCGTCCATCACCGTTCCGGCGATGTCGGCGGGCGGCTTCGTGGCGGTGGTGTTGGGGGGGATTTGGCTGTGCGCCTGGACGCGGCCCTGGCGCTGGCTGGGGGTGGTCGCCGTGATCGGCGGCTTGGCGACACCGGCCTTGGTCCAACGCCCCGACATTCTGGTGTCGGGCGACGGCAAGCTGATGGGCGTGCGCGCGGCGTCGGGCCGTCTCAGCCTGTCGGCGAAGGCGGAGGGGCGCACGGGCGAAAGCTGGTTGCAGCGCGATGGCGAGCCGCAAGCGGCGCCGCCCTGGCCGCTCAGCGGGCGCGGGGTGGACGACCGGCTGAGCTGCGACGCGCTGGGCTGCCTCTACCGCGCGCATGGCCGCAGCGTCTCCTTCATCCGCCTGCCCGACGCGCTGGACGAGGATTGCGGAACGGTTGACGCGCTGATTGGCCCGGTGTCGGCGCGCGGTTGCCGGGCGCCCTTGGTCATCGACCGTTGGCGCCTGCGGCAGGAGGGGGCGCACGCGCTCTATCTGGAGGCGGACGGCGTTCGGGTGGACAGCGTGCGCGACCGGCGCGGGGATCGTCCCTGGACGGGAAGCGTTCCTCCCCGTCCAGCTTTGCCGTCAGGGGCGCCGCGCGACTGACCGTTCAGTATTTGCGGACCAGACCGACCAGCTTGCCCTGCACCCGCACGCGATCCGCGCCGAAGATGCGGGTTTCGTAGGCGGCGTTGGCGGGTTCCAGGGCGATGGTGTTGCCCTTGCGGCGCAGGCGCTTCAACGTCACCTCCTCGTCATCGACGAGCGCGACGATGATGGAGCCGTTTTCCGCCGTGTCGCAGCGTTGGATGACCACGGTGTCATGGTCGAGAATGCCCGCCTCGACCATCGAATCGCCGGAGACTTCCAGCGCGTAGTGATCGCCGGGGCTGAGCATGGTCGCCGGGATGTCGACGAAGGCGGACTGGTCGCGCAACGCCTCGATCGGCGTTCCGGCGGCGATCCGGCCATAGAGCGGCAACTGAACGGTTTCCGCCGCCGGGGCTGACGCGATCTCGCGCCCGGTGAAGGCGAAATCGGCCTTGATGACGTTGGGCTGGAACTTGGCGCGGGCCGCCTGTTTGGCGCGCGCGGCCTCCGCCCCCTCGGGCATCCGCAGAACTTCCAGCGCGCGGGCGCGGTGGGGCAGGCGGCGGATGAAGCCGCGCTCCTCCAGCCCGGTAATCAGGCGGTGGATGCCTGATTTCGACTTCAACCCAAGCGCGTCCTTCATTTCATCGAACGAGGGAGACACCCCGCCCTGGCCGAGACGCTCGTGGATGAACAGCAGCAATTCATGCTGCTTGCGCGTGAGCATTGGTGCCTCCCGGCGGTCGCCAAACCATTGATAGAACAAAAGCAAAACGTTAGCTTCTGTTCTAGTTTGGTTCCCGCAGAACGTCAAGAGGTCTGAACGCCGCATAACCGAACGTTGGGGGTGTTTCACCGGCTAGAGGTTGAGCGCGCCGCCCGACAGCGGAACGATCCCCACCATGTCGCCCGCCGCCGCCGCCGGAGCGTGGGCCGGGCGGACGATCAGGCAATCGGCCTGGGCGTAGAGCGAGGTGATGGCGCTGTCCTGCCGGGAAAAGGGCGTGGCGACCAGCGCGCCGTCGGCGTCGGTGGACAGGGCGGCGCGCAGATAATCCTCGCGCCGGTCGTTGGCCTTCAACGGCGTGGCGAGGCGGGCGCGCTGCGGCCCCGGCGTCTCGTCGGGCGGCAGCCCTTGCAGAACCCGCAGAATGGGCCGCAGGAACAGCACGGCGGTCACGCCGGTGGAGACCGGGTTGCCGGGCAGGCCCAGCAGCGGCACGGATCCGGCCCGCCCGAACATCAGCGCCTTGCCGGGCCGCATGGCGATGGCGTGGACGTCCAGCGCCACGCCCTTGTCGGTCAGCACGTCGCGCACAAGGTCGTAATCGCCCTGCGCCGCGCCGCCGGTCGTCACCAGCAGATCGCAGCCGGCCGCCCCGGCGGCCATGGCGGCGACGCTGTCGGCGGTGTCGCGGGCGATGCCCAGATTGTGGGCGATTCCGCCCTGCGTGGCGACCAGGGCGCAGAGGCCCAGCGCGTTGGTGCTGACGATCTGGCTTGGCCCCAGCGGATCGCCGGGCAGGGCGATTTCGTCGCCGGTCGCCAGCACGGCGACGCGCGGACGCCGCCGCACGCTGAGCCAGGGCGCGTTCGCCCCGGCGGCGAGCGCGACGTCGCGCGCGGTCAACCGCCGCCCGGCGGGCAGCAACTCCTGTGCTTCGGCGAAATCGAATCCAGCCGGGCGGATGTGGCGCCCAATGGCGACGGCGCGGCCAACCCGGACGGTGGTTTCGTCGGCCTCGCAATCCTCCTGCATCACCACGGCGTCAGCCCCGCCGGGCAGCGGCGCGCCGGTGAAGATGCGCACCGCCTCGCCCGCGCGGACAATGCCGGAAAAGGCGTGACCGGCGGCGGATTCGCCGATGCGGCGCAAGGGCACGGGGCGGTTGGGATCGGCCTTGGCGACGTCGGCGGCGCGCACCGCCCAGCCATCCATCGCGGCGGCGTCGAAGGGCGGTTGGGTCAGCCGGGCGAGCACGGGTTCGGCCAGCACGCGGCCCAGCGCGTCGGGCAAGGCGACGGTTTCCGCCGGAAGGGCGGAAAAGGCGGACAGGATGCGGGCGCGCGCCTCAGCGACCGACAGCATCGCGACCGAGGGAATCATCGTGGGCGCCCCAGACGCCGCTCTTGCCGCCCGCCTTGTGCAGCAGACGGACGTCGGTGATCGTCATGCCGCGATCCACCGCCTTGCACATGTCATAGACGGTCAGGGCGGCGATGGTGACGGCGGTCAACGCCTCCATCTCCACGCCGGTCTGTCCCTTCAGCTTGCACGTCGCGGTGACGTCCACGGCGTCGCGGTCGGGGTCGCAACGCAGATCGACCTTGACGGAGGTCAGCGCCAGCGGGTGGCACAGCGGGATCAGGTCCGGCGTGCGCTTGGCCCCCATGATGCCCGCCAGCCGGGCGACCGACAGGACGTCGCCCTTCTTGACGCCGCCGTCCAGTATCAGCCGCAGCGTCTCCGGCCGCATCCGCACGACAGCGGCGGCGGTCGCCGTCCGTTCGGTGTCCGCCTTGTCGGAGACGTCGACCATCACGGCCCGCCCCTCGGCGTCAAAATGGGTAAAACCGCTCACAGTGGGCGCTCCATGAACAGGCTTTCGGGGAGGTCGGGGTAATTGGCGTAGGGGCCGCGCGTGACGAAACCGGCCTTGCGGTAGAGCGCCACGGCTTCGGGCTGGTGGATTCCGGTTTCCAGAAGAAGCGCGCTCAACCCCTCGACGCGGGCCTGTTCGGTCAGCCGGTCGAGCAAAGATTCGCCGATCCGCCCGCCGCGCGCCTGCGGCGACACGAACATGCGCTTGACCTCGCCATAGCCCGACGGATCGACGCGCAGGGCGGCGCAGCCGACCGCCGCCCCGTCCCGGCGGGCCAGGAAAAAGCGCACGTCGTCCGCCGCCAGCGCCTCAAGGTCGAGCAGATGACAGGCGTCGTCGGCGTAACGTTCCTTGAGATAGGCGTCCAACGCCGCGACCAGGGCCGCCGCCTCCGGCTGTCGGGGGCTTTCCCGTTCGATGACGAGAGCGGGGAGGGCGGCAGGGAGGGCGGCGGCGCGGTCCGGCATCGGCTTACTCCTGGGCCAGCAGGGCGCGGGTCGCGGCGGCGACGTCGGCCTGCCGCATCAGCGATTCGCCGACCAGGAAGCAGCGCGCGCCGACCGCCGCCATCCGCGCCAGATCCGCCGGGCTGTAAAGGCCGCTTTCGGCCACCAGCATCCGGTCGGCGGGAACATGGGCGGCCAGTTCCTCCGTCGTCGCGATGTCCACCGCCAGCGTCTTCAGATTCCGGTTGTTGACGCCCAACAGCGGGGTTTTCAACGCCAGCGCCCGGTCCAGCTCCGCGCGGTTGTGAACCTCGACCAGCACATCCAGCCCTTGGCCGATGGCGGCGTCTTCAATCTCGGCGGCCTGCGCGTCGGACAGGGAGGCCATGATGATGAGGATGGCGTCGGCCCCCAGCGCGCGGGCCTCGACGATCTGATAGGGATCGACCATGAAATCCTTGCGCAGCACCGGCAGATCGACGGCGGCGCGGGCGGCGACGAGATACGCGTCCTTGCCCTGGAAGTAAGGTTCGTCGGTCAGCACCGACAGGCAGGTCGCCCCGCCGTCGCGGTAGGCTTGCGCCAGCGCGGGCGGATCGAAGTCGGCGCGGATCAAGCCCTTGGACGGGCTGGCCTTCTTGATTTCGGCGATCAGGCCGTAACGCCCGCTCGCCACCGTCCGCCGCAGGGCGTTGATGAAGCCGCGCGTCGGGTCGGCGGCGCGCGCCGCCTCTTCCACCTGCGCCAGCGGGCGGGCGGCCTTGCGGGCGGCGACCAGGGCGCGCTTGTCCGCGTTGATGCGGTCGAGAACGTCGCTCATGCCGAAACAGCCTCGTTGGTGATGGCGATCAGGCGGCGCAGCCGGTCGCGCGCGCCGCCGCTGTCGATGGCCTCGGCGGCCAGCGCCACGCCGTCCTTGAGCGTCGCCGCCTTGCCCGCCACCAGCAGGGAGGCGGCGGCGTTCAACAGAACGATGTCGCGGTAGGGGCTGCGCACGCCGTCGAACAGCGCGTGGATCGCCGCCGCGTTGGTCTGGGCGTCGCCGCCGCGCAGATCGTCCAGGTTGGCGCGGGGAAGCCCGGCGTCCTCCGGCGCGACCTCGAACACGGTGACGATTCCGTCCTTCAATTGGGCGACCGTGCTGGGGCCGGTGGTGGTGATCTCGTCCAACCCGTCGGAGCCATGGACGACCCAAGCGGCGTCCGACCCCAGACGCTTGAGCACCTGGGCCAGCGGCTCCACCCATTGCTTGGCGAAGACGCCCAGCAACTGGCGTTTGGCGGTCGCCGGATTGGACAGCGGACCCATCAGGTTGAAGATGGTGCGGGTGCCAAGCTCGACCCGCGTCGGCCCGACGTTGCGCATCGCCAGATGGTGGCGCGGGGCCATCAGAAAGGCGATCCCCGCCTCCCACAGCGCCTTGCGGACCAGCGACAGGTCGCAATCCAGATTGACGCCCAGCGCGCTCAGCACGTCCGCCGCGCCGGATTTGGAGGAGATGGCGCGGTTGCCGTGCTTGGCCACTGGAATCCCGCAGGCGGACACCACGATGGCGGCGGCGGTGGAGATGTTGTAGGTGCTGGCCCCGTCGCCGCCGGTGCCGCAGGTGTCGATGGCGCCGGGCGGCGCGTCCACCGCGATGGCCTTGCCGCGCATGACGCGGGCGGCGCCGGTGATCTCGTCCACCGTTTCGCCGCGCACGCGCAGCGCCATCAGAAAACCGCCCATCTGCGACGGCGTGGCGTTGCCCGACATGATGATGTCGAAGGCCAGCCCCGCCTGCTCCTCGGTCAGCGTCGCGCCCGACGCGACGCGGGCCAGAATGGATTTCATGTCGGCGATGTCGCCGCCGTGGCCGGGCGCGCTCATGCCGCGTTCTCCAGACGGGGGCGGGTCAGATCCAGGAAGTTGCCGAGGATTCTGTGACCGTGTTCGCTCTCGATGCTTTCCGGGTGGAATTGCACGCCATGGATCGGCAAGTCGCGGTGGGCCAGCGCCATGATGAGTCCGTCCGCCGTCTCCCCCGTCACCTCCAGGCAGTCGGGCAGGCTCGACCGCTCGACGATCAACGAGTGATACCGGGTGGCGCGGAACGGGCTGGGCAGACCGGCCAGAACGCCGCGCCCCTCATGGATGATGTTGTCCACCTTGCCGTGCATCGGCGTCGGCGCGCGGATCACCCGCCCGCCAAAGGCCTGCCCGATGGATTGATGGCCCAGACACACGCCCATCAGCGGAACGCGCGCCTTGGCCGCCGCGTCGATCAAGGGCAGGCAGATGCCGGCCTGATCGGGGTCGCAGGGGCCGGGCGACAGCACGATGCCGGACGGGCGCAGGGCCAGCGCCTCGTCCACGCTCAGCGCGTCGTTGCGGCGAACCTGCACGTCGGCGCCCAACTCGCCCAGATAATGGACGAGGTTGTAGGTAAAGCTGTCGTAATTGTCGATGAGCAGCAGCATGCGCGTCGCCTTATGCCTTCGCCGTTCCGGCCCCGTTCCAACCTTGCGCCACCCTAACGGCTGAACAAACGGATTTCCAGCCTTGGCGGGCGCTGTGACAGGGCAATCTCGGCTGAAGGCTCGAAATTTCTTCATTGGGAAATTCGTCATCCCCGCGCAGGCGGGGATCCAGAGTTCGCAGAGCGAATCTGACGGGAAAGCCTGGATCCCCGCCTTCGCGGGGATGACGGATAATCCGATATGATCCGTGTTGAAAAATGCCTCTTCAATCAGCGGCAGTCGGTTTGCAGCGGCGCTTTCGGTTCTTCCACCCGTTCGCCGCGCGCGTCCAACTCCAGGGTCACGGTGCAGCGGCGCACGCTGCGCGGCAGATCGACGGCCAGAGTCGCCTGGGTGTTCCGGTAGCGGCAGAGCAGGAAGACGTTCTCGCGGCGCGGCCCGGAAAACTCCCAGACATGAATCAGCGCGCGGCCCCGCCGCACCTCGCGATCCGGGGCGAGGGTGGCGGGCGCGGCGGCGGCCATCTGGGTCGCCCGGTCGCCTTCGGTCAGGGTGATTCCGCTCAGGACATGGCTGTCCTTGCCGGGGTAGGGCGACCAGCCCGTCGGCGCGTCGGGCTGCGACTGGACCAGCAGGCTGGGCGGGCAGTGGATTTCCGTGGCCGCCGTCGCGCTCTGGCTGGCAAGGGCGAGGAGCAGCGCGGCGGTGACAAAAAGCAGGCGCATTCCGATGGACTCCGGTGAGCGTGGGTTTCCGGCGAATGGGCGATTGCGGCGAAGCCGACCGGGCGCCACTCTGCCGCGACATTTCGACCAGCGATGGACACCGCCCTCATGGCCCGCAAGGCGCCGCACAAAACTGCGAAGACCGGAAAAACTGCCAAGACCGGATGGTCGTTGTCCACCGCCAATCCAGTCCTGTTGGCGTTGGCCGCCGTCGCGGTGGTGTTTTCCATCGGCCTTGGCGTGTCCTGGCTGATGGGCCAGCCGGAGCCAAAGCCGGTTCCAACCGCCAAGCCGACGACCGCCGCCGTGGGTTCGCCGGTCGCGCCATCCGTCAAGCCGCCGGTTCCGGCCCCGGTCGCCGCCGCGCCGCCCGAGGATCGGCCATACCCCACCACCGAACCGGAACCCGGCATGGCGACGGAGGCGATGGAGGAACCGGGCAAGGGCGCCGTCGCCCTGTTGCCGCCGCCGATGCCGCCCGGCGTCGTCGCGCCGCTGCCGCCGGTGCAGCCCCCGGCGGGCAACGCCGCGCTGTGGCGCCGCAACGCGCTGCCGACCAAGGCGACGCCGCCGGGCAAGCCGGTGATCGCCGTGGTCATCGACGACATGGGGCTGGACCGCAAACGCTCGACCAAAATGGCGGGCTTGCCGGGGCCGCTCACCCTGTCCTGGCTGCCCTACGCCCGCGATCTGTCCGGCCAGACCCACGCCGCCCGCGCCAACGGGCATGAGCTGATGCTCCACATGCCGATGGAGCCGAGCGTGGACGCCGACCCCGGCCCCGACGCGCTGCTGGTCCGGCTCGACAAGGGCGAAATCATGCGGCGTTTCCGCGCCGCCCTGGACAGCTTCGACGGTTATGTCGGGGTCAACAACCACATGGGCAGCCGCTTCACCGCCGACCGGACGGCGCTGGCCCCGGTGCTGGCCGAGTTGCAGCGGCGCGGCCTGCTGTGGCTGGACAGCAAGACGACGCCGCACAGCGCTGGGATTGGCATTGCGGAGGAGCTGAAGATGCCCTTCGCCGGGCGCGACGTCTTCCTCGACAATTTTCCGGCGGTCGGCGCGATTCGGGCGCAATTGTCCAAGCTGGAGCAGGTCGCCAAAAAGCAAGGCTACGCCATCGCCATCGGTCATCCCCATGATGCGACATTTGAGGCGCTGGCGTCTTGGCTGCCGGACGTGCAAAAGCGTGGCTTCATTCTGGTTCCGGTCAGCGCCGTGGTTCGCGCCCATCACGCGGGCGGATGACGGCGGTCGTTCGGAGCCTCAACAGGAGAGCAGGGCATGGCGGATTCATACAAGGTGGATGGGATGACCTGCGGCGGCTGCGCCCGTTCGGTGTCGAACGCCATCGTCAAGGCGGCCCCGAACGCCGCCGTCACCGTCGATCTGGCGGCGGGCCGGGTGATGGTGGATGGCGACGTTCCGGCGGACACGGTCCGTCAGGCGGTCGAGGCGGCGGGCTTCGATTTCGGCGGCGCGGCCTGAGCGTCGGCGTCGGTCGTCCGCAAGCCGACGCTGCGCCGCAACAAAACCATTTTATTTTTACGGATATAAGGTCATCCTCGACGGGTCCGGTTCACGCCGCGCCCGTTCAGGAGTCCTTCGCCATGCCGCTCTATTCCTACCGTTGCGACGCTTGCCAACAATCGTTTGAAACTCTGGTCCGGGGATCGGACACGCCGGTTTGCCCGTTCTGCGGCTCGGGCGCCTTGACCCGGCAGATGTCGGGCACGGTCGCGGCGGGCAAATCCGCGTCGCTGGTCCAGGGCGCCCGCCAGATGGCGGCGCGCGAGGGGCATTTCAGCAATTACAGCCGCTCCGAACGGCCAAAGCGCTGAAAAAGCGGGATGGGCGTGCTACCCTTTCCCGGTTCACATGGTCTGGGAAGGGGCATCGCATGATGGCGGGGAAGGGCGCGCGCCGCGTCCTGTGCGGCGTGTTGGTCGCGTTGGCGAGCGGTTTCGCCGGTTCGGCGCTGGCCGCCGATCCGCCGGGGCTGGCCCAACGGGTTCTGGCCCAGCCGGTGGAGCCGCGCCCGAAGGATTGCGCGAACGCCGACATGATCGGCCTGAAGATCTGCGCCGCCGCCGAATTTCGCGCCGCCGACAAGGCGCTCAACGCCGCCTATCAGGCGGCGCGCAAGGAGGCGCCGGACGACAAGGCGCGCGCGCTGCTTCTGGACGCGCAACGGGCGTGGCTGAAATACCGTGACGCGATGTGCGAGTGGGAAGGCGACGGCAATTACCGGGGCGGCAGCATGAGCGGGCTGGTCATCCTGAACTGTCTGACCCGCGTCACCACCGATCAGGCCAAGGCGCTGGACGAGGCGATCAAGCCCTGATGGAAGAGCGGGCTGGCGAAGGCGTTTCGCCAGCCCATCTCCCGGATCAGCCGCGCCAATAGCCCCAGACGGAGGCGGGCGGCAGGTTCATCGGGGTGAAGCCCAGACGCTTGCCTTGCAGACCCAGCGCCGCGCGGTTCAGCGGCGAATGCGGCATGAAGGTGTAGAGCAGGAAACGGCCGCCCGGTTGCAGGATGCTGAAGGTGGCCTCGATCACCTCGCGTTGGAAATCCAGCGGGAAGGTTATCATCGGAATGCCGATGACCACGGCGCCGACCTTGCCGGTCTGTTCGGCCCCCAGCAGCGCCGCCGCTTTGCGGCAATCCTCTTTATAGACCGTGATGTCGGGGTAGCGTTCGCCCAGATACCCGGCGAGTTCGCCGTCGATCTCAAAGCTGACCAGCTTGTCGGCGGGCACGCCCGCTTCCAGAATGGCGCGGGTGACGGCGCCGGTGCCGCCGCCGAACTCGACGACCAGTTGGTCGGGGGTGCGGACGATGTTTTTGCCGATGACCCGGCGCAGCGACGCCGAAGACGGGGCGATCGACCCCATCGCCCAGGGGTCGGCCAGCCAGCGCTTGAAGAACAGCCAGGCGGCGGCGGGGGAATCCCCGGCGGGGCGGGCGGAGGAAGACGAGACGGTCAAGGCGGGTGCTCCGTTCCGGCGGTTGGGTCGCGGGGGCGCGGTCCGCCCCCGCCCAATCGCGGATAACCGGCGGCGCGCCCTTACCCAGTAGCTGCCAGAAGTTGATGACCTGCGTATGACAGCCCGCTCGCCACCAGGGCGAAAAACACCAACGCCGCCACGGTCAGGCCCAAACCAACGCCAATCGCCGCGCCATCGCGCTCGATCAGCCCCAGCGCGATCAACACCAGCGCGAAGCCGGGCAGCCAGCCGGTCAACGGAAGCGGGACGATGCAGGTGAGAGTCAGGATGAACAGCAGCAGCCCGAACCAGCGTTCCCGGTCGATGGAGGCCAACCGATGGTGACGGGGTTTCAGCATCTTCTCGATGCCGATCAGGCGCGGCATGGCGACGTCGAGCGTCTTGGCGGCCATCGAACGGCTGACCGAGCGGCGCAGCAGCCAATCGGGCAGACGCGCGCCGCGCGTCCCAAAGGCGAGCTGCGCGGTGTAGAGCAGGATCGGCAGGTCGAACAGGCAGGACACGCCCAGCGGCACCGGGGCGATGGTGGGCAGGGCCACGGCCAACAGGATGGTGCCGAGCGAACGGTCGCCCAAGGCCTGGATCAGATCGCCCAGCGACACGCGGTTGGGTGGAAGATTGGCGCGAAAATGGGCCAGAACGTCGGAGGTCCGTTCCTCCTCCGCGTTCTCGGGAACCGTCAGATTGGTTGATGCGTCGGGCGCGGGGCGGGTCACGCGCCGACCTCCGCCGCCGCCGTTTCGTAAGCCTCCAGCGCGTCCAGCCATGTTTCCTCGGCGCTGGCGAGCTTCTTGTCGACGGTTCCCAGCTCGATTTGCAGCTTGGTCAGCTTGTCCGCCGGGCCGGTGTAGAGCGCCGGATCGGCCATCTTGGCTTCGATCTTGCGCTTTTCCTCGGTCAGCTTGTTGACCAGAGTCTCGGCGTCGGTCGCCTTGCGCTTCAGCGGAGCCAGCGCGGCGCGCGATTCGGCGGCGGCGCGGCGCTGGTCCTTCTTGTTGGGGCCGACGTCGCGGTCGCCCTGGCTGGCGGCCTTCGCCACCGCCCGTTCGGCCTTGGCGCGGTCGAGCAGGAAGCGCCGGTAATCCTCCAAATCGCCGTCATAGGGCTGAACCGTGCCGTTGGCGACCAGCAGCAGCCGGTCGGCGGTCAGTTCGATCAAATGGGGGTCGTGGCTGATGAGGATGACCGCGCCGGGGAAATCATTGATCGCCTCGATCAACGCCTCGCGGCTGTCGATGTCCAGATGGTTGGTCGGTTCGTCCAGCATCAGGATGTGCGGGACTTCGCGGCTCATCAGGGCCAGCAGCAGGCGCGCCTTTTCACCGCCCGACAGGTCGGCGATCTTGGTTTCCGCCTTGCTCTGCTGGAAGCCGAAACGGCCGAGATGGGCGCGAACCTTTTCCTCCAACGCCAGCGGCATGATGCGCTGGGTCTGTTGGATCGGGGTCAACGACAAATCCAGCTCTTCGGATTGATGCTGAGCGAAATAACCGATGCGCAGCTTCGACGGGCGGCGCATTTCCCCGGCCATCGGCTGCAAGCGCCCGGCCAGCAGCTTGACCAGAGTCGATTTGCCGTTGCCGTTGGCGCCGAGCAGGGCGATGCGGTCCTCCATGTCGATGCGCAGATCGACCCGGCGCAGGATCGCCTTGTCGCCATAGCCGATGGTCACGCCTTCCAGCGCGATCAAGGGCGGGGCCAACTCGTCGGGCGCCGGGAAGTTGAAGACGACCTCGGCGTCGTCCTCCATCAGCGTGATGGTTTCCATCTTTTCCAGCAGCTTCAGGCGGCTTTGCGCCTGACGGGCCTTGCTGGCCTTGAAACGGAACCGATCGACATAGGCCATCATGTGCTTGCGCCGGGCGTCCTGCTTGGTCGCCATCGACTGCAAGCGTTCCTGGTTGGCCCGGCGCTGGCGCAGGAAGGAATCGTAATTGCCGCTGTAGGTGACGAGCTTTCCATTGTCGATGTGGATCGTCGTCGTCGGCACCGCGTTCAACAACTCGCGGTCATGGCTGACCAGCAGGATCGTGTGCGGGTAGTTTTTCAGATAGCCTTCCAGCCAGATCGTCGCTTCCAAATCCAGATGGTTGGTCGGCTCGTCCAGCAGCAGCAGGTCGGGGCGGGAGAACAGCACGCCCGCCAGCGCCACGCGCATCCGCCAGCCGCCGGAGAAATCCGAACAGGGACGTTGCTGCGCCTCGGCGTCGAATCCCAGACCGGACAGCACCTGCGCGGCGCGGGCCGGGGCGGAATGCGCCTCGATGTCGGCCAGCCGGTTGTGAACCTCGCCGATGCGCATCGGGTCGGTCGCCGTCTCGGCCTCCGCCAACAGGGCGGTGCGCTCCTTGTCGGCGGCCAGCACGGCGTCGATCAGGGTGATCGGCCCGGCGGGCGCCTCCTGCGCCACCATGCCCATCCGCATGCCGCTGGGCAGCGTCACCGCGCCGTCGTCGGTCTGGAGCTGACCGGAAATCAGCTTCAACAGAGTGGATTTGCCGGTGCCGTTGCGCCCAACCAGCGCCACCCGGTGCCCTTTGGAGACAACCGCCGTGGCGTGATCGAACAACACGCGCCCGCCGAAGCGAAAGGTCAGATCATTGATGTGCAGCATGACGCCGGTGGATGTAGCACGCGGCCCCGGTGAAGAGAAGCGGCGCAACCGCATGGCGGTTTCTTGACATTGTCGCCGCCGGGCGATTCGCCGCGCGGAACAGGGTTGCCGCGCCGCGCCGTCGCCTCTATAAAGCCGCGCAATCGGCGCCCCGGACAACGGCGGCGCCCAAATCTTTTTCATCCAAGCTCTGCATCCGTAGGAGTCCACCGCCATGGCCGTTGAACGCACCCTCTCGATCATCAAGCCCGACGCCACCCGCCGCAACCTGACCGGCAAGATCAATGCCAAGTTTGAAGACGGCGGTCTGCGCATCGTCGCCCAGAAGCGCGTTCAGCTCTCGCAGGCCCAGGCCGAGACCTTCTACGGCGTCCATCGCGAGCGTGGCTTCTTCAACGATCTGGTCTCCTTCATGATCTCCGGCCCGGTGGTCGTGCAGGTTCTGGAAGGCGAGAACGCCATCGCCCGCAACCGCGAGATCATGGGCGCCACCAACCCGGCCAACGCCGCCGAGGGCACCATCCGCAAGGAATTCGCCGAGTCCATCGAAGCGAACTCGGTCCATGGTTCGGACGCTGCGGACACCGCCGCTCAGGAAATCGCCTATTTCTTCGCGGGTTCCGAGATCGTCGGCTGATAAAAACGACGTGGGCCTCGGCCCGGCGTTTCGCGGAAGGCCGCTCCCGACAGGGGGCGGCCTTTTGCGTTGGCGGACGGCGTTGGTGGACAGGATCGGCAAAGTCGCGTATTCGGAAATTCCCTTATCCGCCATCCCTGGTGGAGTTTTCAGGAGTCGCGACGCGATGGACAGCAAAACCTCGAAACCCATCATCGCGGCGCTTCTGGAGCCGTTGCCCGCCCTCACCCAGGGCCAGAATGACTTGGCCGACGAAAGCGTCGTCCGTCTGCTGGTGCGCGGCTTCATCGACCTCAGCCTCGCCGCCTTCCAAGAGGTGCTGCGCAAGGAATTGTCGGAGGATGACGCCATCGACGGCATCAACCGGCAGGCCACGGCGCTGAATTCCGTGTTCTTCGGAACCAGCGGCATCAGCAACGTCGTCACCCACCCGTGGAACAGCCCGGAGCAGCTTGGCGCCTTTTTGAAGGACACGGTCGCGCTGGATTTTCCCGAGGATGATTGCGTCCGCGCCATGCTGATTCATCTGGCGACCCAGCTCATGCACGCCCTGCGCCTGCCCGACGAGGACCGGAACGAGGAGGTCGAGGCGCTGACGCTGGACGCCGCCGATCTTCTGTTGGGCCGGGCACCAGAGGACGACGACGAAATCGACATTGATATCAGCATGTAAGATAACATTTATCAACTTGACGCGAGCGCCGCACATCTTTTTCGCGTCAAGTTGATTGGGATTTTCCGATGGTTGAAAGATTTAATCACCATCACGAAACTTCGCGTTAACGGCTTATCTCTTAAGACAGAGGACGTTTGGCGGATGAACGCCGCCAAACCCCCTCTTTGCTCGACGGAGGTTCCGTGGACGTTGCCGACGATTCAGGTTCCACGCGCAATCGGATTGGCGCTTCGTCCGGGCTGTCGTCGGCGCTTCCCCCGCTTCTCGCCGGGATGGTGGGGGTTGGGGCCATCGCCGGGCTGGCGGCGTCGGGCGAGGCGAACGGCCTTGCCATCGGCGCGCTGACGGCGATGACCGCGCTGGCGGGGTGGGGGCTGCGTCAATCCCGCGTCGCCGCCGCGATTTTGCGTCGCAACAACGACGCTCTGCTGAGCGCGACGCAGGATCTGCGCGACAGCCGCCGCCGCGCCCGCGATTTCACCGAGGCGTCCACCGATTGGTTTTGGGAAACCGACGCCAACCATCGCTATGTCTTCGTTTCGGATCGGCTGGGCGAGATTCTGGGCGCCGATCCGGTCGCGCTGTTTGGCGACACCCTGCTGGATCTTGAGCCTCTGGTCGAAGACGCCCACACCTGGATGGAATACCGCGCCGACATCGTCGCCGGTCGCCCCTTTCAAGAGTTGGAAATTACCGTCGCCGACGCCGACGGGCGCGCGCTGATCCTGCGGCTCAACGCCACGGCGGTGCGCGATCCGCAAGGGCGGTTTCTCGGCTATCGCGGCTGCGGCATGGACTGCACGGCGGAAACGCTGGCGCTGGTCGAGGCGCGCTTCATGCAGACGGTGGTCCATGACGCGCTCGACAGCATTTCCGAAGGCTTCGTGCTGTTCAACGCCGATGGGCAATTGTTGATCTGCAACGAGCGTTACCGGCAGGCCTACCCCAACATCGCCGATTTGCTGACGCCGGGCGTCCGCTTCGCCGACATTCTCCGCGCGGCGGCGGAGCGCGGCGGCTATGAGGGGGAGGGCGACGTCGGCGCCTGGGTGGAGCAGCGCTTGAAGCGCCATTTGCGCCATTCCGCTCCGGTGGACGGCCTGCTGTCCGATGGCCGCTGGTATCGCATCAGCGAGCACGCGACCGGGGCCGGCGGCGTGGTCAAGCTGTTGATGGACATCACCGAACTGAAGAAGCGCGAAGAGGAGTTGGCGGGGCAGACCAACCGTCTGGAAGTCACCGTGTCGGCCCTGCGCGAGAGCGAGCGGCGTTACCGCCAACTGGTCGAGCTGGCCCCTTACGGCATCGTCATCTGGGATCGGACGGCCATCCGCTTCGCCAACACCGCCGCCGCCTCGATCCTGGGCGTCGGCGCCGAAGGGTTGGAGGGCGCGCCGCTGGCCCGTTTCCTGGACAATGGCCCGGCGCTGGAGGCGCGACTCGCCGCCGCCGCCGAGGGCGCCGGTCTGCGGGTGGAGTGCGAAGCCGTCCGGCCATCGGGCGAAAACCGCTTTCTGGAGGTCCGGGCCTCGCCCGCCGTCTACCATCGCAAACCGGCGGTGCTGTTGGTGCTGAACGACGTCACCGACCACCGCCGGGTCGAAGGCGAGTTGCAGCGCGCCCAGAAGATGGAGGCGGTCGGCCGCATGGCGGGCGGCATCGCGCACGAGTTCAACAACATGCTGACCGCCATCGGCGGATTCGCCCGTCTGGCCGAACGCAACCCCGGCGACGCGCCGCGCGTGCTGACCTGCGTGCAGGAGATCGCCAAGGCGTCGGAGCGGGCGGCGACCCTGACCAGCCAATTGTTGGATTTCTCGCACCGCCGGGTGTCGGAGGAGCGGGAAATCGTCGCCATCGCCCCGCTGGTCCGCGATCTGCGCGTGTTTCTGAAACCGCTCATCAGCGCCGGGATCGAGGTGGTCATCGACCTGACGGACGAACCCGCCCACACGCTCATCAACCCGGTCACGCTCAATCAGGCTTTGCTGAATCTGGCGCTGAACGCGCGCGACGCCATGCCGAACGGCGGCGTCTTGCGCATCAGCTTGACGGTGGAAACGCCCGACCGCGCCTTTTTCGCCCGCCATGGCGGGCTGGCGCACGGGCGTTACGCGGTGGCGCGCGTCGCCGACCAGGGAACCGGCGTGCCCGACGCCATCCGTGATCGGATTTGGGAACCCTTCTTCACCACCAAGGAGCCGGGGAAAGGCACCGGCCTTGGCCTGTGGATGGTCTATGGCGCGGCCCAGCAGGCGGGCGGCGTGGTGGAGTTGGAAAGCCCGCCGGGGCAGGGCGCCTGCTTCGCCGTCTATCTGCCCATCGTCGCCCCGCCCGCCGTCGCCAGCGGTTCCGAAACCCTCCGGATCGCCGACGGCGACAGCGCGTCCATCCTGCTGGTGGACGACGAGGCGTCGGTCCGCGCCTATCTGCGGCTGGCCCTGGAAGAGGCGGGCTGCGTGGTGACGGAGGCCGCCGACGGGGTGGAGGCCTTGGAGCGCTACGACGAGGCGGGCGGCCTGTTCGACGCCGTGGTGTCGGACGTGTCGATGCCGCGCATGAACGGCCCCGATCTGGCCCGCGCCCTGGAAGAGCGCAACCCCGGCCAGCGCATTCTTTTCCTGACCGGCTACGCCTCGAAAGAAACCGCCGCCGGGCTGACCGCGCAGGCCGGGCGGCGGATCGTCATGAAGCCGGTGCCGCCGGAACGGCTGCTCCAGGCCTTGAGCGATCTTCTGGCCGATTGACCGGCGCCATTTTGTTTGATGTGAGGAGCGGGCGCCCATGGCGTCGGACACCAACGCACCCCTGGACGATCTTGACCTGGACGGTTCCGCCGAAACGGTGGAATGCCGCGAACCGGCGGATTTCTACGCCCCGGCGGCGCGCGACAGCGTTGGGCGATTCTGTCGGCGTTTCTTGGATGAAAACGCGCTGACGGCGACGGAGCTGCTGCACAACAACCGCCATCAAAACGCGCTGTCGAACACCGCCACCTTCGTCGCCATTCTGGCGCAGGCCGAACGGGCGTTGGACCGCAAAGGCGCGCTCACCCCGCTGGTCAACGAACTGGCGCGGCTGACGCGCGAACGGGCCAAGGACAACCCGCCGCCCGATCTGTCTCCGGGCAGCTACGCGGCGACGGCGGCGACGCTGCTGACCAAGGGCGGCTTTCTTGGCCGCTTCCTGCTCGACGCGGCCTTGGCCCAGCATGTGATCGCCGAGCGCGGCTTCGCCGACAAGGCCAAGGCCTTGCTGACCTTGGCCGAAGCGACGGAGGACGGCGAGGCGCTGGCTCCCATCGAACGGCTGCTGGGGGAGATTTTCGCCAGCGACGCCGGAACCGCGTCCTGCGCCCAGGACGCGGCGTTTCCCGTCCTGATCGACTTCATCGTCACGCTGGTGGCCGCAGACCGCCCGATGCCGGACACAGCCCCGCCGATCTTCCGCCGCCTGGACGCGCTGACGCGGCGCAGCGCCATGCCGGGCCTGCGCGAGGCGCTGACGGCGGCCTTCCGGCGGGAGATGAACAAGCCGTCCTTTTTCACCATCGCCAGCGCCGGGGACATGCACGGCGTCGACGCCGTTCAACGCGAGATTTTGGCGCTCAGCGACCTGTCCGCTCGGCTGCGGCTGCCCGAGGGCGACGCCAACGGCGCTTATCACGGCGGCGCCAAGACGGAAAAAGCGCTGCAACGGCGCACCGCCATCCTGGTGAACGAGGACACCGTCCCGGAAATCACCAAGGGCCGCAATCTGGCGCAAAAGCTGCGCATCCTGTTCATCCTGCAAAAGATGCCGCTGTCGCCCAGCGCCGCGCGGGCGGTGAACGACTATCTGAAAAGCTTCTTCGACAGCCGCGATTTCCCCGGCCGCATCCTGGATTGCTGGAAGGAGCGGGGGGAGAAGCTGAAGGGGCTGGCCGAGGTGCAGGGCATGGTCCTGACCAGCGCCTTTTCCGCCGAGGACCGCGAGTTCATCGCCGGGCAGGTGGACGACATTCAAAACGCCTATCTGCGCACCCAGCGCGTTCTGACTCCGCTGATCCAGACCAAGGAGGATCCGCCCCCCGACGCGGTTCTGGAGATCGTCCGGCTGGCGGGCGAGGGGGCCTTTTGCAAGGGAAAGAGCCGGATGGCGGTCGCCCGCGCCCTGTACCGGCAAACCCACCGGGCGCGCTTCGTCCGTGGTTTTCTGTTGAACGCGTCCAGCTCCAAGGAGCGGTTGGCGCGGGCGGACTGGCTGCGCAAATCGCTGGCGGTCGTCGGCGTACCCTTCCTCGATCTGGCCAGCCAGCGGGTGCTGGCGGTCGATGACGAGGAGGGGCCGCGCAACTTCGTCACCTCCGTCCTGCGCGATCTCGGCGTCGGCCACATTGACACGGCGTGCGACGGGCAGGAGGCGTTGGACCGTCTGACCGGGCCGGGCGGCGGCGATTACAGCCTCATCATCTGCGATTGGATGATGCCCAAACGGAGCGGCCTGGACGTTCTGAAACGCGTCCGTGCCGTCCGCGCCGACGTGCCGTTTCTGATGGTGACGGCGCTGGCGACGCTGGAGGCGGTGAAACACGCGCTGGCCCATCATGTCAGCGGCTACATCGCCAAGCCCTTCACCCCCGACCAGTTGGAGGAAAAGATCTTCCTGGTTCTGGCGCAGAGCGGCATGGTGGAGTAAGGGAAGTCGTCGCGTCTGGCGGCGGTCAAACGAGTTGGGCTTTGCGAATGAGCGTCGATCCGGATTGCCTGGGCATGTGCGCGATGGACGGCGACGTCTGCACGGGTTGCGGACGAACGCTGGACCAGATCAACGCCGCGCTGGGCGGCGATGACGAGGATGCGGACGGCCAAGATGATGGCCAGACACCTGGCGGGCGCTGATGCAGGGCAATCGCTTGAACGACTGGATATGGGAGAAAGCCCTTCTCCCCTTGCGGGGCGGGAACGCCGAACGCCAAAGGCGTTCATAGTTCCCGCAGGTTGGGATGAGGGGTACGGCCCGGCCCAACGGGGCCGGGAGGGTTCCTTTTCCCCCTCACTCCAACCCCTCTCCCGCGAGGCTACGGCATTCACACATCTTCGGTTTAGGCAACTCATTGGAAGAAAAAGAACTTTTCTCCGTCATTCCCGCGAAGGCGGGAATCCAGACTTACCTATAGGGTTCGTCTGGCAAACTCTGGATCCCCGCCTGCGCGGGGATGACGGAAAATCCGTTTTATTTTAATTGGTTGCAGCAAGAAAAAGATGTGTGAATGCTGTAGCTCCCGCGAGGGGAGAGGGGCTTATTCAGCTTTTCGTGGCTCAAGCGGTTGCCCTGGGCGCTGATGGCGTCGCTTGTTGCGAAGCTTTGAAACAGTCATTGATGGTGGGAACGCGGATGCGAACCAACAGGATGAACCGCGCGTGCCTCGCCGCCGCGCTGGCCGGGCTTTTCGCGGCTCCGGCGGTCGAGGCCGCCACCCGCGCCCGTCCGCCGGTCGCCGAACTGTCGGCGGACCTGAACGGCGACGGAATCCCCGACCGCGTGGTCATGTCCGGCGAAGACGACGAGGTTGATGTCGCCGTCTATCTGAGCGAGGGCGGTCGCCTGCCGGACAAGCCGACGCTGTACAAACAGGCCGTCGGCTGGAAGGGCGCGATGGCGGGAACCGAACCCAGCATGTCGGCCACGCCGCGCGGGTCGCTGATTCTGGTGTTCCAGAATGATTCCGTCGGGCGGGACCGCTGGCGCCAGCAACTGACCATCGCCGTCCGCAACGGCGCTTTGGTGGTCGCGGGCTACACCTACACGGCGCGCGACACGCTCGACCCCAAGAACGGCTTCACCTGCGACGTCAATCTGCTGTCGGGCAAGGGCCAACGCAACGGCAAGCCCTTCGCCGTGCCGACCACGCCGCTGCCGCTGGCCGACTGGAACGACACGACGATTCCCCCGGAATGCGCGTTCTGAAGAGGCGGACGCCGAACCCGTGGACGCCGATGGGGGCCATCCCCTCGGCGTCCGTCAACGCTCAGCGCCGCAAGTCGCGGTCGAGATTCATGTCGGCGTTCGGCCCCTGCAAGCGGGCGCGGTAGACCAGAACCGCCTCCATCACCCGCTGCACATAGTTGCGCGTTTCAGAGATCGGAATCAGCTCGATCCAATCGACCGGGTCGATGTTGCCGCTGCGCGGGTCGCCATAGGCCTGGATCCATTGCCGCACCCGGCCCGGCCCGGCGTTGTACCCGGCGATGGCCAGAATGTAAGAGCCGTTGAAACGGTCGATCAACTCGCTGAGATAGGCCGACCCCAGCGTCATGTTGTAAGCCGGATCGGCGGTCAAGCGGGGCGTCGTGTGCTTCAGCCCCAGCTTTCCCGCCACCAACTGCGCCGTGCTGGGCATCAACTGCATCAAACCGCGCGCCCCCGCCGACGAGACGATTCGCGTGTTGAAGGTGCTTTCCTGGCGGATGATCCCATGAATCAGCGCCGGTTCCGGGGCGCTGGGCCGCTCGTTGAGGACCGGATAACCAGCCTCGACCAGATACACCTCGTTCTGCGCGGCGTCCTTGGCGGCGGCGACCGCCAAATCAAGCCGCCCGACCTCGCTCGCCAACCGGGCGGCCAGCGCGTAATCGGCGGGCGTCTTGGATTCCAGGCTGACACGCCGCAGGAAGGACGCCAGCCGGTCGTCGTCGCGGCCCAGAATGTCGGCCAGCATCCGGGCGACCCGCACCAACTCCCGCCGCTCGAAGGCGGTCGCGTCGGCGTTGGACACCGACGGCGGGGCGGGTAGGGTGACGGTTCCGTTGGCCAGATGGCGGGCCGACAATTGCCCGTAAAAGGTGGCGCCGTAGGGCGCGGCCTTGGCGTACCACTCGTTGGCCTGGGTGGTCTGGCCCAGCGCTTCCGCCGCCCGTCCGCACCAATAGGCCCCGCGCGCCTTGCTGATCGGCGCGGTGACGGAGCGGTAGAGCTTGTGGAAATGACCAAAGGCGTCCGACGGCTGGTCCAGAAAGCGCAGGGCCACGAATCCGGCGAGGAATTCGGCCTCGGCCAGACCCGTCCCGCTTTTTTGCCCGTGGGCCTTGACCAACTGATAGGCCAGATTGAAATCACCGCGTTCGATGGCGCGGCGGGCCAGCAATTGGCGCTCGCTCCACCAGGCTTGCGGTCGGCCCATGTCGGTTGGGGCTTGGGCGATGATCGCCAGCGCCGTCGCGTCGTCGCCCTTGCGGCGGCTGTAGCGGGCGCGGTCGAACAGCAGGCCGGGATCGTTGGCGAGGTTGGGGGCCACCCGCGCCACCGCCGCGTCGGCCCCGCTGACGTCGCCGTCCAGCGCGACTCGCGCCTCAATCAACGTGTCGTAAGCGTCGTCGAACAGCGGCAACATCCGGCGGGCCGCCGCCCCCTGCCGCTCCCACAGCAGCCGGTCGATGCGCGTCTTGTGATCCTGCGGGCGCAAATACGAGCGGTAGCGGGCGAGGAAGGCGTCCTCCTCCTCGGCGGTGAAGGTCGCGTCGGTCCAGCGCGCGCGGATGAGCGGCGTGGCGCGCTCCGCGTCGCCGGTGCCGATCAGGGTGTCGGCGTAGAGCAGGAAGCCGTCGTTGGACAGCGGCGGGTATTGCCGGAACCACTCCAGAACCATCGCGGGGTCGCTGTTGATCGGCAGCGCCTTTTCCGCCTGACGGCGCAACTGCGCCAGATTGGGCCAGGACGGGTTGTCGCGGACGAAGGCGGCGATCTCGGCGAAGCCGGCCCCGCTCGTCGGTTCGCTCAAGGCCAGCCAGCGGATGACCTTGGCGGGCAGCCGTTCGGCGGCTTGGGCGGCGAGCCGCTGCGCCTCGTCGAGCCGCTCATTGTCGGCGGCCTTGAAGGCCTGCCGGTAGAGCGCCGCGTCGGTCGCGCTGAGCGCGGCGGCGTTGGCGGGAAGGCTGAGCGGAAGGCAGAGCAGGGCGGCGGCCAGAGCAATCCGGGCGCTCTTGCCCACAGCGGCGGGGAGGTCTAATGTGCGCAACTCTTTTTTTCCAGCAGTCCGTCTGAGGAGGCAGCCATGTTCCACGGTTCCATCGTCGCTCTCTTGACTCCGTTCAAGGGCGGGAAAGTGGATGAGGCTGCGTTCCAGTCCTTCGTGGAATGGCATGTCGCCCAGGGCACCCACGGCCTCGTCCCCTGCGGCACCACCGGCGAATCGCCGACGCTGAGCCATGACGAGCACAACCGCGTCGTCGAGCTGTGCATCGAGGCGGCGGGCGGCAAGGTTCCCGTCATGGCGGGCAGCGGCTCCAACTCCACCGACGAGGCCATCGCGCTGACCCGTCACGCCAAGAAGGCGGGCGCGCAGGCGGCGCTCGTGGTCACGCCCTATTACAACAAGCCGTCTCAAGAGGGTCTGTACCAGCATTTCAAGGCGATCCATGACGCGGCGGATTTTCCGATCTTCATTTACAACATTCCGGGCCGCAGTGTCGTGGATATGTCGGTGGCGACGATGGCGCGGCTGGCCAAGCTGCCCAACATCGTCGGCGTGAAGGACGCCACCGCCGACCTGTCCCGCCCGTCCCGCCTGTTGACGGAGGTCGGCCCCGACTTCATCCAACTGTCGGGCGAGGACGCCACCGCGATGGCCTTCAACGCCCAGGGCGGGGTGGGCTGCATCTCGGTCACGGCGAACGTCGCTCCGGCGCTGTGCTCGGCCATGCAAACGGCGTGGGCCAAGGGCGACCTGAAGGAAGCCTTCCGTCTGCGCGACGTGCTGTCGCCGCTGCACGACGCCATGTTCGTGGAAACCAGCCCGGCCCCGGTGAAGTTCGCCGCCAGCCTGCTGGGCCTCGCCACCGACGAGGTGCGCCTGCCGCTGGTTCCGGCGACCGACACCGCCCGCGCCGCCGTGCGCGCGGCCATGACCAAAGCCGGTCTGCTGTCCTGATCGGACGGTAGGCCGCAAGGAGAAAGCCTTTGTCGCGCGACACAGAAGTAAAAAAATACGCGGCGCAAAACCGCCGCGCGCGCTTCGACTTCTTCATCGACGACACCTTGGAGGCCGGCATCATGCTGACCGGCACCGAGGTGAAGTCGTTGCGCGGCGGCCGCGCCAGCGTGAACGAGTCTTACGCCGGTCTGAAGGGTGGGGAGCTGTTTCTGTTCAACGCCTACATCCCCGAATATCTTCAGGCCGGGCGCTGGCTTCAGCACGAGCCGAAACGCCCGCGCAAGCTGCTGATCCGCCGCCGCGAGCTGGACAAGCTCGCCGCCGGGATCAAGCAAAAGGGCATGACGCTGATTCCGATGTCGATCTATTTCAACGACCGTGGCATGGCCAAGGTCGAGATCGGCGTCGCCACCGGCAAGAAGAAGCACGACAAGCGCGAAACCGAAAAAGAACGCAGTTGGCAACGCGACAAGGCGCGGCTGATGCGGGACAAGAATTGAACAAGGGTTGATTTGTGAGCCGATTGGACAACCGCGCGACGGATCGCGATTCCACCATCGCCGCCGTCGCGGCGGAGGCGTTGAGCGAGCGCAAGCCGCAGGGCCGGATTCTCGTCGCCTTCGATTCCGACGGCGGGATCGCCCAGGCGTTGACGGAGGGCGGGGCGCAGGTTGTTCCCTGGCTGCGTCTGGCGCAGGATGGCAAGGCGGCGACGGCGTGGCCGCCCGACGGGGCCTTTGACGGGGCGGTTCTGCGCCTGCCGCGCGGTTGGGCTTCCTTCACGATGGCCTTGCACGCGCTGGCCGCCCGCCTGCCGGTCGGCGCGCCGCTGTGGATCGTCGGCAGCAACGACGAGGGCGTGACCTCGGCGGTCAAGCATTTTGACGGGTTGGTCGAGGGGGCGGAAACCCTCATCATCAAGCGCCGCGCGCGGGTTCTGGAAACCCGCCGCACCGCCGAACCCGCCCATGGCGCGTTGGAGGATTGGCGGCAAACGGTCAGCCTGCCCGTGCCGGAACCGGCGGCGGCCCTGGAACTGACCTCATACCCCGGCCTGTTCGCCCATGGCCACCTCGACGTCGGGACCGAATGCCTGTTGCGCGTCCTGCCGGAGATCGCGGCGGGCGTGCGGGTGTTGGATTTCGGTTGCGGCGCGGGCGTCATCGCGCGGGCGGTGCGCGAACGCCAGCCCGAAGCGCTGTTGACCCTGCTGGACATCGACGCGGTGGCCCTGCACGCCGCCCGCCAGAATGTGCCGGACGCCGAGATGGTGTTGAGCGACGGTCTGGCCGGTCTGGGAACCCGCGAGCGTTTTGGTCTGATCCTGTCGAACCCGCCGCTCCATCGCGGCAAGGACGAGGATTTCGGCATGCTGGAGGCGCTGGTCGCCGGGACCAAGCAGTATCTCAAGCTGCGCGGCACGCTGATCGCGGTGACGCAGCGCACGGCGGGCGTCGGCAAGCTGTTCAAAACCGCCTTCGGCCACGCCGAAATGCTGCTGGAAACCCCGCAATTTCAGGTCTGGTCGGGGACGCCGAAGTAACCGGCGCCCCCGCCCGAAAGCCCGGAAACCTGGAAGCCCGTCAGGCGTTCAGGCCGCGCATGCCCGCCGCCGGATAACGGTCGCCGCTGGCCGCCCCCGGCGGGATCGCCGCCGACAGCGCCGCGACCTCCTCGGGCGACAGGGCGACGGACGCCGCGCCGACATTCTCCTCCAGATAGGGTATCCGCTTGGTGCCGGGGATCGGCAGGATGTCCGCCCCTTGGGCCAGCAGCCAGGCCAAGGCCACTTGTCCGGGCTTGCAGCTTTTGGCCTCGGCCAGCGCCTTCACCGCATCGACCAGCCGCAGGTTGGCGTCCAGGTTGCCATCCTGAAAACGCGGCGACAGGCGGCGGAAGTCGTTGTCTGCCAACTGCTTTTGGTCGTTGATCGTCGCGGTGAGCAGGCCGCGCCCCAACGGCGCGTAGGCCACCAGCGACACGCCGAGATCCCGGCATGTCGGCAACACCTCCGTCTCCATGTCGCGCGTCCACAGCGAATATTCGCTTTGCACGGCGGCGATGGGGTGGATGGCGTGGGCGCGGCGCAGGGTGGCGGCGGACACCTCGCACAGGCCCAGCGCGCGAATCTTTCCGGCCTGGACCAGTTCGGCCAGCGCGCCCACCGTGTCCTCGACCGGAACGTCCGGGTTCAGGCGGTGGGCGTAATAAAGGTCGATGACCTCGACGCCCAGACGCTTCAGCGACTCCTCGCAGGCTTGGCGCAGATAGGCCGGGCTGCTGTCGATGCTGCGGTCGTAGACGCCGGGCTGGCGGACGATGCCGAATTTGGTCGCCACCACCACACGGTCGCGCTTGCCCGCCAAAAAGCGGCCCAGCAGCGTTTCGTTGTGGCCCGAACCATACATGTCCGCCGTGTCGTAATGGGTGACGCCCAGTTCAAAGGCCCGCTCCAGCGTGGCGAGCGATTGGGTTTCGTCGGTCGGGCCGTAAAATTCCGACATGCCCATGCAGCCCAGACCAAGGGCCGAGACGGTCAGCGAAGAACCACCCAGGGTGCGCGTGTCCATGGTTTTCCTCTCCCGCCCCGATCCAGGGCGGATTACAGTGATGCGGGATGTCAGATAAGTACACTACACTGTACAGTGTACTTTTAAAGGGAGAGCCATGTCAACCGGGCGCGACGCAACAGGGATTCCGACAGCAGAAGGTCCGACCAGGGCGCGCGGCGACGCCAAACGCCGCGCCGTGGTCCAGGCGGCCACCCGCGCCTTCGTCACCCAGGGGTACGAGGCGACCTCGATGGACGCCATCGCCGCCGACGCCGGGGTGTCCAAACGCACCGTCTACAATCATTTCCCCGGCAAGCGCGATCTGTTCCGCGCCGTGGTCGCCGGTCTGTATGAGGGGTTGAATGTCGCCGAATCCGACCGCCTGCCGCCCGATCAACCGCCGGACGCCGTGCTGCCCGTCTTCACCCGCGAATTGCTGACCCACATGCGCCGCCCAGAGGTGAAAGGGCTGCTGCGTCTGGTCATCGCCGAACACCAGCGCTTCCCCGATCTGGCCGAGGATTATCTGAAGGAAGGCAAGAGCCGCGCCGTCGCCCTGCTGGAAACCTACATCGCCAGCCAGCACGCGCGCGGACGCCTGAACGCGCCCAACCCGGCCATGGTCGCCAGCCAGTATCTGGGCGGAATCAAAGAGGTGATGTTCTGGCCGACCATGCTCGGCCTGCCGGTGACGGCGGACGACGAAACGGTGATCGCCGACGCGGTGAGCCAGTTGATGCGGGCCTATGGGCGATAGGAAGGCTTGGCCGCTGGCCAGAACAGAAAAAAGCCGGACATCCAAAAGGACGTCCGGCCTAAGGGAATACAGGGAGGTTTAGAGACAAACGGACCCTATGCGAAGGTCATAAGGGCGGCGTTGATCCACATCAAATAAGACGAATTTGTATTGAAGTTTTTCGCGTGAAACGGAATGGGCAAAAATAAGCCGGGCATCCATAGGAATGCCCGGCTCAGTGGAATACAGGGAGGGTTTTGAGACAAGACAATCTCTATCCCTTTTGACCGAACCATCCTTTGACATGGATCAAGCAAGTTTGGGATCGTCGCGCCGCCGGGCTGCGGCAAACTGACCGATCCTCAGGATTCCCCCAAAACCAGGGCCAGTTCAGCCGTGGCTGTGGCCGTGATGGCCGTACAGCTCGCTCGGATCGGTCTGGACCTCCTGGATGATCTCCAGCTTCCCGTCGCGCCAGGCGCGGTAGAAGCAACTGCGCCGCCCGGTGTGGCAGGCGACGCCGTCCTGTTCGACGATCAACAGCAGGGTGTCGCCATCGCAATCGACCCGGAAATCCTTCAGCCGCTGGACCTGCCCGGAGGTCTCGCCCTTGCGCCACAGCCCGCCGCGCGAGCGTGACCAGTAGCAAACCCGGCCCGTGGTCAGCGTCTCAATGACCGAGTCCCGGTTCATCCAGGCCATCATCAGAATCTCGCCGCTGCCCTCGGCCTGGGCGATGGCCGGAACCAGCCCGTCGGCGTTGAACAGGATGGCGTCCAGAACTTCCGCGAACGCGGTGGCGTCCGTCATGACAAAACCCTTTCACAAACAGCCGGTCAAAGCGCGGCGTTGAGACGGCGGAACGCGTTGTCCAGATCGCGGATCAGATCGTCGGGATGCTCCAACCCGGCGTGCAGGCGCAACAATTGACCCGGCTCCGTCCAGCGCGTGGCGGTGCGCACCCCCGCCGGGCGGGCGGGCAGGATCAGGCTTTCAAAGCCGCCCCAGGAATAGCCAAGCCCGAACAGCTCCAAACCATCCAGCATCGCCGCCAGCGCCGCGCGCGGAACCGGGTTGAGAAGGGCGGAGAACAGGCCGCTGGAGCCGGTGAAATCCCGTTTCCACAGGGCGTGGCCGGGGAAATCGGCGCGGGCCGGGTGCAGAACGCGGCTGACCTCCGGGCGGGCGGCCAGCCAATCGGCCAGAATCAGCGCGCTTTCCTGGTGCTGCTTCAGGCGGACCGACATCGTGCGCAGGCCGCGCAGGCCCAAAAACAGATCGTCCGGCCCGGCGCAGGCGCCAAAGCGGGTGGCGGTCTTTTTCACCGTGGTCCAGGTGGCTTCGTCGCGGCAGACGATGACGCCCAGCATCGCGTCGGCGTGGCCGACCATGTATTTGGTCGCCGCGTGGATCGACACGTCCACCCCATGGTCGAAGGGGCGGAAGAACAGCGGCGTCGCCCAGGTGTTGTCGATCATCACGACCGCGCCGACGCTCTTCGCCGCCTTGGCGATGGCCGGAACGTCCTGAATCTCGAAGGTCAGCGAGCCGGGCGATTCGAGGAAGACGACGCGGGTGTTGGGGCGCAGCAGCGCCGAAATCCCGGCCCCGACGCAGGGATCGAAGAACTCGACCTCGACCCCATAGGGAATCAGCGTGTCGTTGGCGAATCGCCGGGTGGGGCCATAGGCGGTGTCGGTGATGAGCACATGGTCGCCCGCCTTGGTGAAGGCGGACAGCGCGGTGGCGATGGCGGACAGGCCTGACCCGGTGTTGACCGCGCGGAACCCGCCCTCCAGCTCCGCCGCCGCCTGCTCGAAGGCGAGGGTGGTCGGGGTGCCGACGCGCCCGTAATTGACGACCTCAAACGGCCGACGGTCGCTGTCCTCCAGCGCGTCCAGCGTCGGAAACAGCACGGTCGAGCAATGATAGACCGGCGGATTCACGATGCCGTGGTTGGCGCGCGGATCGCGTCCGGCATGGATCAGAGTGGTGTCCTTGGCAACGTCCTTCATCGACTGTCCGTCTTGTGATCTGGCTGGTTCAGCGGGGTGGGGCATCTTGTCACCGGTCATTCCCTGGCGCCACGGAAGATTTTCGCCGATGGCGGCGTGAGAAAACACCAAAAAATTCCCGCTTTGCGGAAAAACCCGGCGTCGCGGCGGCGATCATGATTTTGCAAAGTCATATGTCAAATGGGCAGAGCGTTATCCGCTCAACAAAATAAGATATATCCAATCGCTATAGAAAGAGATTGGATGATGAAGGTTTATTCTGTTCAAAATCCATTCATATCGTGTTGACAGGAAAACGTATAAGGTTTTGACTTTCTTTGATATGAAATAACAAATAATTTCTTATTGACACCAAACCGTCAATCAATTTAGCATTATGAGTGAAAATAGTATTATTAAATTTAAAACAAAATAATGAATTAAAAAATTTCACCCCGATCAATCATAAAAATGGGGAGAGCAATGTCTGAAACGGCCTATGGGATGATTGAAGACGGTTTTTATCAATCGTTGTTTTCGTCATCGCGCGAGATCTATCAAACTGGCGCCGATGCGTTTGACAAAGGGTCGGCGCGGTCGGTCGAGCAGGCGTTGGCGTCGCGGACATCGGCGGCGGGGCTGGGGCCGGACGCCGTGTCGGCTCTGCTTCGGCTTGTTCGTGATCGACCGGATCCCGAACTGCGGCGAACGGTTGTGGACGCGGCCCGCGCGCTGCGCCGGTCGGCGTTCGGCGACGCCGTGTCGACGATGGTGCCGATTGAAGTGTCGTCGTTTTGCGCCTCCACCTGCCGGTTTTGCGGCTGGCGGGCGGACAACAAGGACATGATCCGGCTCGCCATCACCGAAACGGCGATCCGGCAGCAGGCGCGTCGTCTGGCGGCCAAGGGCTTTTCCCACTTTGAAATCGCGGGCGGCGACGATCTTAAGTTCCTGCGCGACGCTCTGCCGTCCCTGGTGCGCGGCCTGAAAGAGGAGGTGAGCGCGGTCAACCCGCAGGCGCGCGTCTCGCTCTGCCTGGTTCCGATGCATGAACAGCATTACGCCGCCTTGAAACGGGATGGGTTGGATTGCGTTCTGACCTGGCAGGAGACTTACGACGAGGATCTCTACAACGCGCACATTCCATCCGGCCCGAAGGCGTGGGGCGTCGATCAGGGTTTGCGTCTTCACAAGAAATCGGACCGCAGCGTTGGGTGGATGCACCGGATGCGGTCGCAGGAGTTGGCCATTCGCGTCGGCTTGCAGGCGGGGCTTGGCTGCATGATCGGCTTGGCCGAGATTCTGGAGGCCGACATCCTGTCCGTGATCCGCCATGGGCAGAGGTTGATCCAGCATTATGGCGCGCGGGTGGAGCCGCTCATCATCGGCATGCCGACGTGGAATCCGATCACGACGGAGCGAACCGACAACAAGGCCATCGACGCCGTGGCCTTCCAGTCTGCGGAAAATTTCGAGCTGGTCGCGGCCATTTATCTGCTGGCTTTTCCAGACCGGCGCGCCTGGGTGTTCGCCAACGGCCGCGTGCCGCCGGACATCCAGGCCAGCACGGTCGCCACGGCGTCGGTTTTCACCTCGACGCTGGTGCAGATCGCTCCGGGCGCCTATTTGGATTTCGATGGGGACATTGACCGCGACAGCGTTTTTGACCGGGTGCAGGGCGTGAAGATCGCCGACATCACCCGCGACGTCGTTCTGTCGGGCGAACAATTCACCCATTATTTCGACACGCATGAAAATTTCATCGATCTGTTCCGGTCGCGCGGCTTGCGGGTGGTCAGTGATCGGTCGCTGATCGAAGACGCCCAACGGGATCTCCCGGCGCCGATCAAGGCGGAACCCGTGGCCTGGGCGGCGGCGGAATGACCCGGCGTCGTCTTTCCCGGACCGCTGACGGCGCGCCGGTCGGTCGCATCGACGAGCGCGCGGCGTGGCGTCGGTTGCCGGTGTCGCGCGCGTTGGGCGAAGACGAACCCGTCGGCCCGGCCTTGGAAATCGTGTCGATCTGCAAGGCGGAACAGGCGGGGCTGTTGACCAACCACGGGCATTGCTTTGTCCGGTTGATCGACGGTCAGGGGGGAATCCGCTCCGTCGGGTTTTTTCCCGACGAAAGCCTGGGCGTCGAACCGGACGAGCATCCGGGGCTGCGCATGCCCGGCATGTATTTGTCTCCCGACAAATACGACCGGATCGATTGGAATCCCCGGCGCCTGCGCGTGGCGCTGTCGGTCGAGCGCTTCGACGCCATCGTCGGACAGATCGAGGCGTGGCAGGCGCGGAGCCTGGCCGAAGGCGCGGAGTTTGACCTGGTTGACCGCAATTGCGTTGGCTTCGTCGTCCAGGTCGCCGCTCTTGCCGGGGTGTCGGCGCAAGCGGCGATGCCGCCATCGGATTTCCTGATCGACGCTTTGCCGAAGGGCGTTCAGCCGATGGTTCGCTGGCTGCGCGCGGCGTCGGGCGGTTGGGCGCGCGCCGTTGGGCTGAATCTTGTTCTTGCCGTCTTGGGCGGACGGCGCAGCCTGCGCCGTCGCCGCGTCGTTTCCGGGGCGGGAGAGGTGGTTGAACAGGACGCGTTGCGGATCACGCCGATGTTCGCCTCCTGGCGGGCGGTGCTGACCCGGCGGCCACGCTTCCTTCATGTCCGCGCCTTGCGGCTCTGGCAAGAGGATTTGCTGCGCCGTCACCCCGGCGGTTGGGCGCCGGTCGAGGGCGGGGCGTCACCAGCGTGGGCAGCGCCGCAGGCAGATCACCCCCAGGGACAACCACCAAAGCGGGCCGACGCCGATGGCGCCGACGCCGGCCGCCAGCGCGGTCAGATCGGGTTGGCCGGTTAATTGTCCCCAGAACGCCAACCCATAGCATCCGGCGCCCGCCAAGCCCAACAGGGCGACGGGCGCCGGAATCGTGCGGAGGCGCAGCGCCGCCGCGTTCAGGCAAAACAGGCAGACGGCGACCGCGCCGAACATCAACCAGCCTTTTGGATCAAGGCTTATGGAGAAGGAGGCGATGGCTTTTCGCACGGCGTCATCCCCGCTGGCGTATGCGGCGGCGCGGGTGGCCTCGCCGCTCAGCACGCGGAAATAGCTGATCGCCGTCACCGCGAATCCCAATTGCCCCAGCGCCGCCGCATGGCGCGCGGCGCCGACATTCGGCGCAATCAGCGAGGCAAGCGCGGGAAGCGCGCAATAGGCGAGCGCTCCAGCGCAGGCGAAGGCGAGAAGGAACGCCATGCGCGTGGTTGGTCCTGCCGCCAACGCCTGCCAATAGTCGTTGGTTCCCGGGGCGTACGCTGATGTTGGGTCGATGGTGTAGAAAAATCCGACGAAAACATACAAAATTGAAATTAAAATAAGAACAATCCCCGTTGATTTGCTTTCCATGATGTGGGATCTCGCGCTGTTTTGTCATGAATGATGTTGGCATTTTCTGAATTTTTCATCAATAAATAGTTTGATTTTGGGGAAAATCATTATATTTTCATCGGCGAAAAAATCAACTTTTGAGGGTTGTGACGGGCGCGGGCGCCGCCGTCGAACGGCGAGCCTGTGGGCGCGGGGGTGCCGTCTGGACGGGCGTCGATCGACTAAGTCACTGTCCAGGATGGGTTCATTGCCGGAAAATTGCTGACGGAGGATGATCGGAAGGATTCGACAACGGGGTTCTTATTGATGCACTCTTGTGCTGTGCGCATGGCTCCCCTGCAAAGAGGCGGCACGCCTGAGGGGCGCTTTTGCGCATGCATCAGAATGTTCTGTACCTGAAAAATTCAAAAACAGGGTGGAGTTACAAATTATGAAATCGGGAATCCTGGCCGCCGCCGCTGCGGCCGTGGTTGTTACCGCCGCCGTCGGCGCTCAGGCGGCGACGCTTGACACCGTCAAATCGCGTGGCTTCGTGCAGTGCGGCGTCAACGCCGGCCTGCCGGGTTTCGGCAACCCGGACAGCGCGGGCAACTGGACCGGGTTGGACGTCGACTATTGCCGCGCCGTCGCCGTGGCCATCTTCAACGACCCCAACAAGGTCAAATTCACCCCGTTGTCGGCTCAGCAGCGTTTTCCGGCCATTCAGTCGGGCGAAGTGGACCTGCTGTCGCGCAACACCACCGTCACGCTGACCCGCGACACCTCGGTCGGCCTGAACTTCGCGCCCGTCACCTATTATGACGGTCAAGGCTTCATGGTGAGCAAGAAGCTTGGCGTCAAAAGCGCCAAGGAGCTGAACGGCGCCACCGTCTGCGTTCAGTCGGGCACCACGACCGAACTGAATCTGGCGGATTTCTTCCGCAGCAACAGCCTGTCCTACAACCCGGTCGTCATCGAATCCAACGACGAGGTCAACGCCGCCTATTTCGCCGGTCGTTGCGACGTGCTGACCGCCGACGTCTCCGGTTTGGCGGCGACCCGCGCGGGCGTGGCCCCGGTTCCGGAAGACCATTTCATTCTGCCGGAAGTCATCTCCAAGGAGCCGCTGGCCCCGGCGGTTCGTCATGGTGACGACCAGTGGTTCGACATCGTGAAATGGACGGTGAACGTCACCATCCAGGCCGAAGAGTTTGGCATCAGCTCGAAGAACGTCGACGAGTTCCTCACCTCGAAGAACCCGGACATCCTGCGCTTTCTCGGCGTGACGCCGGGTCTGGGCAAGGCGTTGGGCGTCGATGAGAAATACGCCTACAACGTCATCAAGAAGATCGGCAATTACGGCGAAATCTTCGAGCGGAACGTCGGCCCCGGCACGCCGTTGAAGCTGGAACGTGGCTTGAACGCCTTGTGGACCAAGGGCGGCCTGCAATACACGGCGCCGTTCCGGTAAGCAAACCCATTGAAGGCCGCCCACCTTACAGGGAGCGGACGGCCTTTTCAGAAAGCGAGCGGTCGCGAAGGACGCATTGAAGCGCCCACGCAACAGACCGCATTGGGAGACATGGTCGCATCCGTCGGTGTGGGAATTGGCCCGGAAAAACGTCCGGGATCGCGAGGACACCGAACGGATCGCGATGGTTTGGGGGAGAGTATCCGTGGCGACACAGACCCGGACCACTGGCGGCGCCCCGGCGCCCGGTGGCTCATCGTTTTCCCTCAGCGACCCGACAGTCCGCGCCGTCGTCTACCAGATTCTGGTGGTCGGCGCGGTTGTTCTGGTCGGCTGGTTTTTGATTTCCAACACGCTCGACAATCTCGCGCGGCGGTCCATCGCCACCGGATACAGTTTCCTGGAGCGTGAAGCGGCCTTCGGCATTGGCGAGCATGTGATCGATTACTCGCCCAAGGACAGCTACGGGCGGGCCTTTCTGGTCGGCGTCTTGAACACGCTGAAGGTGTCGATCATCGGCGTCATTCTGGCGACGATCCTTGGCACGCTGATCGGCGTGGCGCGTTTGTCCAGCAACTGGCTGATCGCCAAGCTGGCTTCGGCCTATGTCGAGATCGTCCGCAACATCCCGCCGTTGCTGCAACTCTTCTTCTGGTACGCGCTGGTGTCCGACGGGTTGCCGCCGGTCCGGTCGGCGCTCAACCCTGTTCCCGGCGTGTTCCTGTCGCAGCGCGGTCTGTTCGTGCCGGCTCCTTCGTCGGATCCCGTCTGGAAGATGATGGGGATCGCCGTTGTGGTCGCGCTGGTCCTGGCTTACGTCCTGCGGCGCTGGGCCAAGGCCCGGCAGGCGCGCACGGGTCAGATCTTCCCGGTTGGCTGGACGTCGCTGGGGTTGTTGATCGGCCTGCCGCTGATCGCCTACATCGCGGGCGGCGCGCCGACGGCGCTCGACATGCCGAAGCTGACCGGATTCAACTTCGTCGGCGGCATGGTGCTGTCGCCGGAGTTCTTCGCCATCCTGATGGGCTTGACCATCTACACCGCCGCCTTCATCGCCGAGGTGGTGCGCAGCGGCATCGTCGCCGTCAATTGGGGGCAAACGGAGGCGGCGCGCGCGTTGGGGATTCCCAGCGGCCCGACCCTGCGGTTGGTCATCCTGCCGCAGGCGCTGCGGGTGATCGTGCCGCCGCTGACCAGCCAGTATCTGAACCTGACCAAGAACAGTTCGCTGGCCTTGGCCATCGGCTATCCCGATCTGGTGTCGATCGCCAACACCACCTTGAACCAGACCGGGCAGGCGATCGAGGGCGTGACGATGATTATGGGCACCTACCTGTCCATCAGCCTCAGCATCTCGATCTTCATGAACTGGTACAACAAGCGCATCGCGCTGGTGGAGCGGTAACGGCCATGACCGACAACGTGCAAAGCGTCGGCCTGCCGGACGAACGTCCGCCGGCCAACACCGTCGGCCCCATCGCGTGGCTGCGGAACAACCTGTTCAACAGTTGGTACAACGCCATCCTGACGGTGCTGGTTCTGGCCCTGCTGGGGTCGGCTCTTCCGCCGTTCTTTGAATGGCTTCTGGTCAACGCGCATGGCCTGGACGCCACCTCGCCGGTGTGCCGCAAGGACAACAGCGGGGCGTGCTGGGGCTTCATCGGCGAAAAGCTGCGCTTCATCATGTTCGGCCAGTTTCCCTGGGACGAGCAATGGCGCCCGCTGCTGACCATCGTCATCTTCATCAGCCTGCTGCTGGTCAGTTGCGACCGCCGATTCTGGAAGCCCTGGCTTGGCCTGCTCTGGGTCGGCGGGCTGCTGACGGTGGCGGCCCTGATGTGGGGGGGCGTGCTGGGTCTGACCCCGGTCGAGAACACGCTGTGGGGCGGTTTGCCGCTGACCATCATCCTGTCGGTGATCGGTCTGGCGGTGGCCTTTCCCGTCGCCATTCTGCTGGCGTTGGGGCGGCGGTCGAACATGCCCGCCGTCAAGGTGCTGTGCGTCACCTACATCGAGCTTATTCGCGGCGTTCCGCTCATCAGCCTGCTGTTCATGGCCTCGGTCATGCTGCCGCTGTTCCTGCCGAACGGCGTGTCGATCGACAAGCTGCTGCGCGCCCAGATCGCCTTCATCATGTTCGCCGCCGCCTACATGGCCGAAGCGATCCGTGGCGGTTTGCAGGCGATCCCCAAGGGGCAGTATGAGGCCGCCGACGGCTTGGGCCTCAGCTATTGGCAGAAGATGCTGAAGATCATTCTGCCGCAGGCGTTGGCCATCGCCATTCCGCCGCTGGTGAACACCTTCATCAGCTTCTTCAAGGACACGTCGCTGGTCATCATCATCGGCCTCTATGACCTTCTCGGCACCGCCAAGGCGGCGCTGTCCGATCCGTCCTGGCGCGGTTTCTACCGCGAGGCCTATCTGTTCATCGGCGTGATCTATTGGATCTTCTGTTTCAGCATGTCCAAGTACAGCCAAAAGCTGGAACGTGACCTGAACCGCAGCCATCGTCGCTAAGGGAGCGCACCATCATGTCCCAGGCCGCCCAACAGGCCCGTCACATCCCCAGCGGCGAAGAGATCATCCGCTGCACGGGCGTCAACAAGTGGTATGGCGAGTTCCACGTTCTGAAAAACATCGAACTCAGCGTCCAAAAGGGCGAACGCATCGTCGTCTGCGGCCCGTCCGGGTCGGGCAAATCGACGATGATCCGTTGCCTGAACCGGCTGGAGGAGCACCAGAAGGGCACCATCGTCGTTGACGGCATCGAGCTGACCAACAATCTGAAGAACATCGAGCTGGTGCGCCGCGAGGTCGGCATGGTGTTCCAGCACTTCAACCTGTTCCCGCACCTGACCGTGTTGGAAAACTGCACGCTCGCCCCGATCTGGGTCCGCAAGAAGCCCAAGGCCGAGGCCGAAGAGATGGCCATGCGCTATCTCAAGCGCGTGCGCATCGCCGAACAGGCCAACAAATACCCCGGCCAATTGTCGGGCGGCCAGCAACAGCGCGTCGCCATCGCCCGCTCGCTCTGCATGAGCCCGAAGGTCATGCTGTTCGACGAGCCGACCTCCGCCCTTGACCCCGAAATGGTCAAGGAGGTGTTGGACGTCATGATCGGGTTGGCGGAAGACGGTATGACCATGCTGTGCGTCACCCACGAAATGGGTTTCGCCAAATCGGTCGCCGACCGGGTGATCTTCATGGACCGTGGCGAGATCGTCGAGCAGGACACGCCGGATTCCTTCTTCACCAACCCGAAGTCGGACCGGACGCGTCTGTTCCTCAGCCAGATCCTGAACCACTGATAATTTGTAACAAATCAAACTTTTTCCGGTGTGCGACGCAATATCCAATGGCGTCGCGCACCGGATTGAGGTTCAATCATCCCCCGTGACGCGCTGTTCGTTGCAACGCACGACGGAGATGATCCCATGGATTTGCTCAGCCCGCGCCCCGGTGTCGGCCAGATCAAGCCCTATCGGTCGCAGCGCCCGCCCAAGGACGGTCGGCGCTGGATTGATTTGTCGCTGACGCAAAACCCGTTGGGACCCAGCCAATTGGCCTTGGCCGCCTACCGCGAGGCCGCCGGGCAGATCCACCGCTACCCCGATTGGAGCCAGGACGCGCTGCGCCACGCCATCGCGCGCCGCCATTCCATCGACGTCGATCACATCGTGTGCGCCAACGGGTCGGAGGAGTTGATCCATCTTGTGACCCAGGCCTTCGCCGGGCCGGGGGACGAGGTGCTGTGCCACGAGCATGGCTATCGTGGTTTTCTCAAGGCGATCCGCGCGGCGGGGGCCACGGCGACGATTGCGGCGGAACGCGATCTGGTCGTCGATGTTCAGGCGATGATCGACCGCGCCACCGACCGCACCAAGATTTGCTTCCTCGCCAACCCCAACAACCCGACCGGCACCTACATTCCGGTCGATCTGGTGCAGCGCCTGCGCTCCGGCCTGCCGCCGCACACGCTGCTGGTGCTCGATTCGGCCTACGCCGATTATTGCCGTCGGTCCAATTACAGCGACGGAACGGAGATCGTCGAAAACTCCGACAACGTGTTGATGATCCGAACCTTTTCCAAGATGCACGGCTTGGCCGGTTTGCGGGTCGGTTGGGGCTATGGTCCGCAGTCGGTGATCGAGGCGGTGAACGCCATCCGCAACGCCTTCAACGTGTCCAGCCCAGCCCAAGCCGCCGCCGCCGCCGCCCTGACCGACGCCGAGCATGAAGAGGCGACCTACGCCCACAACGCCGAATGGCTGCCCTGGCTGTCGCGCGAGTTGGAACGGGTGGGCCTGCGCGTCTATCCCAGCGTCTGCAACTTCGTCCTGGCCCGCGTGCCGACCGACCCGTCTCTCGGCGTTCAGGCCGTGGTCGATCACCTCGCCCATCGCGGGATTCTGGTGAAGCCGGTCAGCGACTATGGCCTGCTCGACTGCCTGCGCATCACGGTGGGGCGCGAAGAAGAAAACAAGGCGCTGGTCGTGGCGCTGGCGGAGGTTCTTGGGTAGCGCCAATGGCGGGCAGGATTTTTGACACCGATGAACACAGATAAACACAGATAAAGATGATGATATTCATTAAATGATCCTAGCCGGTGCATTGCTGGATCGCCAAAGATTTGATTGCTTCCCGCAGAAAGCGGATTGGCCTAATTCTTAGTTCATCTGTGTTTATCTGTGTTCATCGGTGTCAAAAAATCCCTTTCTCTCACTCCACAATCGGAATGTGCGGCCCCGCGCTTTTCGGCAGTGCGCCATTCAATCGAGATTCATGGATCTTGTGCTGGCCTGCGTGCCGACCGACCCGGTGCTTGCGGAGGTGTTGGGATAGCGCCAATTGTGGGCAGGATTTTTGACGCCGATGAACACAGATAAACACAGATAAAAATGATTTTATTTATTGGCTGATCCGAGGCGGCGCATTGTTAGGCCGCAAAAGATTTGATTGTTTCCCGCAGAAAGCGGATCGGCCTAATTCTTAGTCCATCTGTGTTTATCTGTGTTCATCGGTGTCAAAAAAATCCTCATTCTCACTCCACAATCGGAATGTGCGGCCCCGCGCCTTTCGGTAGCGGTCCATTCACCCGAGGGTCGCGGATCTCCCGCACCACATGGCGCGCCGGGACGAAGCCCATGCGCTGGTAGAGCGGCAGCGCGCGCGGGTGGTCGAAGCTGCATGTGTTGACCACCAGCTTTTTGGCGCCGCCCTGCCACGCCAAGCGGATCGCCGTGTCGAGCAGCCAGGGGCCAAGCTTGTAGCCGATGAAGTCGGGCAGCATGCCGAAATAGGCCAGATCGGTCGCCGCCTCGCGCCGGTCGATTTCGGCGTAGCCCGCCGGGGTTCCGTTCACATACAGCACCCAAACCTCGACCAGCGGATCGTTCAGGCTGCGCTCCAGCTCCTTGCGGGCCATGCGGCGGCGCTCGTGCCACAGCCACGGCTCGCCCACCGTGTCGTAGAGATAGCGGTAGAAGGACCAGCTCGGCGGGTTGGCGCGGACCAGGGCCAGATCGCCCTTGGGGCGCTCCAGCGGGGCGTGAGCGGGCGGGGCCGTCATCTCCAGATAGGTGACGATGACGGACAGATGACCGGGTTTCACGGCGGTCGGCAAGGCGGGGCGCATCAGCGAGAAGGTTTCGTCAGCCATTTTTGCATCATCGTTGCCGGTGATTTGGCATAGCCCAACCGCTCGTAGAAGGCCAGCACCCCTTGGTTGCCATCACGCACCAGAAGCTGAAGCTTGGGCATCCCCGCCTCGATCAGCCACGCCTCGGCGGCCTCGACCATGCGGCGGCCATGGCCGTGGCCTTGAAAGGCCGGATCGACCGCCAGATAGTAAATCCAGCCGCGATGGCCGTCATGGCCAACCATGACGCTCGACAGGATCAACCCGTCGAGCGTGCCCAGCAAAATGGTGGCGTTCGGCTTGGACAGGGCCAGCGCGATGTCGGCCAGCGGGTCGTTCCAGGGAACCACCAGCCCGCAGGCCGTCCACAGCGCCGCCACCGCGTCGCGATCACGCGGATCGCAGACGCGGATGGCCAACAGGGGCGCAGGTTTGCCGCCGCTCATCCGACCCGCTCAACCAAGCCGGGGGCCGACGTCCATCGGCAGATCGGCGCGCAGGCCCCATTCCGCCCAGGACCCGTCATAAATCGCCACGTCGGTCTTGCCCGCCGTCGCCAGCGCCAGCGCGATGACGCAGGCGGTGATGCCGCTGCCGCAGGAGGCCACCACCGGACGGTCGAGATCCAGCCCGGCGGCCTTGGCCTTGGCCGCGATGACGTCCGGCGGCAGCAGGGTTTTGCTGTCGCCGTCGATCAGGTCGGTGTGGGGCAGGTTGAAGCTTCCCGGAATGCGCCCGCTGCGGCGGCCCGGCCAGGGTTCGGCGGCGGCGCCCTCGAAACGGGCCGGGGCGCGGGCGTCGGTCACTTGATCGGCGGCGCGGTCGATGTTGGCCAACACCTCGTCCACGCTGCGGACCAGCGTCGGGCGCAGGGTGGCGGTGAAGACCCGCGCCTCCGGGACCGGGGCCGGGCCGGACTCGGTCGGGCGACCCTCCGCCAGCCATTTCGGCAAACCGCCGTCCAGCACGGCCACCCGATCGTAACCGAACAGCCGAACCATCCACCACACCCGCGCCGCCGCCGTGGCGATTCCGGCGGTGTCGTAGGTGACGATGGTGTCGCCGTCGCCAATCCCCAACGCGCCGATCTTGGCGGCGAAGGTCGCGGCGTCGGGGACCATGTGGGGCAGGGGGTGGGTGTCGGGGGCCGACACGTCGTCCACGTCGCAGAATTGCGCGCCGGGAATCCGGGCGGCGGCGAATTCGCCGTGGGTGTCGCGGTTCTGCGACGGGAAATACCAGGAGCAATCGAGGATGCGCAGGCCGGGGCGGCCCAGATTGCGGGCCAGCCAGTCGGTGGAAACGACGGGGCCGGGCAGGGCGTCAACAGGCAGGGTGTCGACCGAATCGGTCATGGCGGCGGTTCCTTGCTGTGAATGGGCGCGGTCAGTCCGTCAGTCCGTCAGCGCGATGACGACGCGGCGGTTCTGCTTGCCCTTGTTTTCGATTTTCACCACCTCGATGGCGCCGATTTCCCCGGTGCGGGCGACGTGGGTGCCGCCGCAGGGTTGAAGATCGACCGCCTCGATGTTCAGCAGGCGGACGCGGCCCGATCCGGTCGGCGGCTTCACCGACATGGTGCGCACCAGTTCCGGCGCCGCCGCCATCTCCGCGTCGGTGATCCAGCGGGTGGTGACGGGGGCGTCCGCCGCGATCCGCGCGTTGACGGCGGCGGCGATGGCGTCCTTGTCCAGGCTTTCGGCGGGGACGTTGAAATCCAGGCGGCTCTTGTCGGCCCCGATCTGCCCGCCGGTGACGGACCCCGGCACCACCGCGCACAGCAGATGCAGGGCGGTGTGCATCCGCATGTGGCGGTGGCGGCGGTCCCAGTCGATCACCGCCTCCACGACAGCGCCGACGGTTGGCGGCGTGGCGGCGGGATCGAGAACATGGATGACGTCGTCAGGCCCCGCCTCGCCCTTCACCGTGTCGACGACGCGGACCTCTCCGCCGTCAAAGCGCAGAAAGCCGGTGTCGCCGGGCTGCCCGCCGCCGGTCGGGTAGAAGACCGTGCGGTCGAGCCGGACGCCGCGCTCGTCCACCGACAGCACGGTGGCAGCGCAGCGTTGGGCGTAGGCGTCGTCGCGAAACAGCGCGTCCATGAACCCTCGCGAAAAAATCAGTCGAGCCAATCCGGCACAGGGAGATTCTTCTCACGGAGGAAGGTGGGATTGAAGAGTTTCGATTGGTAGCGCTGCCCGCCGTCGCACAAAATCGTCACCACGGTGTGGCCGGGGCCGAGATCGCGGGCCACCCGCATGGCGGCGGCGATGTTGATGCCCGACGAACCGCCCAGCACCAGACCTTGCGTCTTGATGAGGTCGAAGATGATCGGCAGGGCCTCTTCGTCGGTGATTTGCAGGGCCTGGTCGATGGGCGCGCCTTCCAGATTGGCGGTGATGCGGCCCTGGCCGATGCCCTCGGTGATCGAGCTGCCCTCGGCCTTCAATTCACCAAACGCGTAGTAATGGAACAGCGACGCGCCCATCGGGTCGGCCAGCGCGATGCGGATGTTGGGGTTGCGCTCCTTCAACGCCAACCCAACCCCGGCCAGCGTGCCGCCGCTGCCGACGGCGCAGGTGAAGGCGTCGATCCGCCCGCCGGTCTGCTCCCAAATCTCCGGGCCGGTGGTCAGGCGATGGCCCTCGCGGTTGGCGGTGTTGTCGAACTGGTTGGCCCAGACGACGCCGTTCGGCTCGGTCTTCGCCAACTCCTCGGCCAGACGGCCGGAGAAGCGGACGTAATTGTCCGGGTTGGAATAGGGGACCGCCGGAACCAGACGGAGATCCGCGCCGACAAGGCGCAGCATGTCCTTTTTCTCCTGGCTCTGGGTGTCCGGCATGACGATGACGGTGCGGTAGCCCAGCGCGTTGCCGACCAGCGCCAGACCGATGCCGGTGTTGCCCGCCGTGCCTTCGACGATGGTGCCGCCGGGCCGCAGCGCGCCGCGCGCGACCGCGTCCTGAACGATGGCCAGCGCCGCGCGGTCCTTCACCGACCCGCCGGGGTTGAGGAATTCCGCCTTGCCGAGAATCTCGCATCCCGTCGCCTGCGACGGGCCTTCCAGGCGGATCAGCGGGGTGTTGCCGATGGCGCCGATAAAGCCGTTGCGAATATCCACGGCAAACTCTCCTGAGACAATGTGGTGTTTGGCGCCTTCACTATCGGCGTTTGGACGGCGCCGTTCAAGGCCGCGCTGTGAAACCCTGCATTGAACGAAAAATATTCGTTATTTATGCGCCTCACCCAACCAACGCCGACGCAGCGCTTCGCGATGCCGGGCCAGCCAGCCGACGGCGATGATGGCCAGCGAGTTGCGCAGACGGTTTTCGTCCATCAGGGCGATGACCTCGTCCACCGGCATGACCATGATGCGGATGTCCTCATGCTCCTCCGCCAGCCCGCCGGTGGCGGCGAGGCCACGGCTGTCCACCCGCCCGCAATAGACGAAGACCTGTTCGGTGAAGGCGCCGGGGCTGACGAAATAATCACCGATCAGTTCGATCTCTTGGATGGCGCAACCGGCCTCCTCCATCGCCTCGCGCCGGGCGACCTCTTCCAGCGATTCGTCGGGGCCGACCATCCCGGCGACGATTTCGGTCATCCAGGCCGGGCCGCCGGGGACGGTGGCGGCGGCGACGCGGAACTGCTCGATCATCACCAGCGTGTCGCGGTCGGGGTCATACAGCATGACGCCGACCGCCGGTCCCCGGTCGCACACCTCGCGCGGGGGCAGGACGTCGGTCCAGCTTCCATCAAACTTCTTGTGGCGCAGGCGGTAGGAATCGACCTGAAGAAAACCTTTGTAGACGGTCTTCTTGTCGAGGATCTCGACGTCGGGGTGGTTCATCGGGCGGGTCCGGTCGCGGTGGGGCGGGAATGGCGGATCTCTACCCCATCCGCCGCCCTGCGTCACAGCTTTGGACGCGTCCGGCCCTCACAAGGTCGGATTCAGGCGCAGGAAGCGCGCGCGGTCGGCGGACGGCACGGCCACCGGCTCCAGCGTCGCGCCGCGCATGATCTCCAACGGGACGACCACCCCCGCCGTCCCGACGCTCCACAGCTTGCGGTAAAAATCGGCCAAGCCGTCAAACCGTTTGCCCGCCACGCCGACGATCCAATCCCCCGCCCGCAACCCGGCCTTTTCGGCGGGTCCGCGCGGCGACACCCGTTCGACCAGCAGACGCCCGTTGTCCTCGCGCAGGGTCACGCCCAACCAGGGGCGGGCCGGTTCCTGCCTTTCCCCATAGGCCAGCAAATCGGCCAGGATCGGTTCCAACGCCGACACCGGAACAAACATGGTGCCGGGCAGGATTCGCCCTTCCAGCGCCTGGGTGACGAACAGAGAGCCGACGCCGACCAACGCCCCGTCGCGGTTGACCAGAGCGGCCCCGCTGAAGGCGCGAATCGGCGGGAAGGTGAACAGCGCCTCGTCCAGCAGATACTCCCAATAACCCGCGAACTCGCGCTTGCTGACCAGCCGCACCGCCGCCGCGCCACGGTTGGGTCCGCCAGTCATCGCGAGCAGCGCGTCGCCCTCCGTCAGTTGGGTGGAGTCGCCCAACGGCAGCCACGGCGCCGTGAATCCCTGTTCCCCGCGCAGCAGGGCGAAGCCGCTGACCGGATCATAGGCCGCCAGCGAGGCCGGAAAGCTCTTGCCGTTCGCCGTCGTCACCTGGATGGCGGAGGCCTCCATCACCGTGTAGCCGATGGTCAGGATCAGACCCGATCCGTCGATGACGACGCCGCTGCCTTCGCGCGCGGTTCCCAGATTGCGGGAGCTTTGCACGTCGGGCGGCGCGACGGCGGCGACGCCGACAATGGCCTGAACCAGCCGTTCGGCGTCCAACCCCTCGGCGCGGGCCGGTGGGGGGCCGAGCCATGGCGCCAGCGTCATCACAAGCAGGAACAGGCGGGCGGCGACCAACCAATCGTACCATCGCCCGGACCATCGCCCGGGCCATTGCCGTTGAATGGGGGTTGCGCCGACGATCCGCATGATGTCGCCCTCCCGCTCGCGCGCCCGGCGTGGGGCGCTTCTAATGAGATTGCGCGCGCGGGCATGGCATCAAGGCCCCGGAGCGACCCGATCGAAAGGGCGCTGGACGCGGAGGCGCGGGCGTATTACGCCAGATGACCGTCTGGCGATCGCCGACGCCGCATGATGGCCGATGATGACGGCTGACGATCACGAAGGGGCTGGTCCGCGATGAAGCGTCTCGACACCTGTTACACCTGCCGCTTCTGGGAGGGGCAGGGCCTGCGCCAGCGCGGACCGAAGGGCGCGTGCCACCGTTACCCGCCGGTGGTGACGCCGCGCAGCCCGGAGGGTGATTTTCCCGTCACCATCTCCACCGCCTGGTGCGGCGAGTGGAAGCGCGTGGTCTCGCAAGCTGGCGAGGGCGATCCCGACTCCACCATTTACGACGATCTGGTCGGTTAAGCCTGTCGCGGTCCCATCAGCGGGGTTGCGGCGTGATGACCAGCATCCGGGTGCTTGGCGGCAAAGACGGTTCGGAGGCGAACCATGTTCCACGCCAATCAGCGCCAAGGACGGCCAAGGCCAGCAGCGCGGCGATGATGGACAAAATCAGCGGCGCGACGCAATCGCGGGTGTGCAACGGCTCGTCATGGTCCGGCAGCAGGCCGGGATCGGTGTGCGAGTGCAAATGCAGCGGCAAGAACATGGCGGTCCTCCATCAAGGGAGAAGCCCCCGAACCGGCGCCCGCCGGACTGGCGTTTGATTGTGAGGACGGCGGGTTTGGCGAAACGCGTCAAACCGGCCAGCGTCGTGGGCGGCGGTTCGGAACTGCTGTCAGCTTAATCCTTCGCCTGGAAAAGCGGCAGACTATTCGCGCGGCTCCGCGTCGTCTTTTGGGCGGCGTGTCGTTCGGACCACACCCACGGACGACCAACCACCGATGGGGATGGGCATACGGAAAAGGGCCGAACGCGCGGAGCGTTCGGCCCTTTTCAATCTGGCTCCCGGTGCTGGACTCGAACCAGCGACAAGCGGATTAACAGTCCGCTGCTCTACCAACTGAGCTAACCGGGATCGGTGCCGCGCCGTGTGGCGGGCGCCGGTGTTGGCGTGGGCGGGTGTATAGCGAAACATCTGCGGCCTGCCAAGCCCTATTTGGCAAAAAATTGACAGAAGCGTTCACGGCTGTCGCGGCGATGCAACGCATTTGGGGCGAAATGATTCTTTTTTGCGCCGGACGGGTTTTTTCGCCGAAACGGAGCGCAGGGCGGGCCTCCGCCGGTTCGTAGCAGTGAGGTTGAAATCCGTCCGCCCCGTGGGGCGTGCCGCAAAGGGAGTGACCGGCGATGTCGTTGACCACGATCATGAACAAGGGCGTCACCGGGATGACCGCGCAATCGGCGGCGCTCAACACCATTTCGGACAACATCGCGAACTCCACCACCACCGGCTACAAGGCGTCGGAAACCGAATTCAGCGCGCTGGTCGGGCAGGGCGGCTCCTTTGATGGGTCCGGGGTGCGGGCGGACGCCCGGCTGTTGGCCGACAAAAGCGGCACGATCAGCCAGACCGGCGTGACCACCAACGCCGCCATCGTCGGTCAGGGCTTTTTCGCCGTCGCCACGGTCGATCCGACCACCGGCAAGGCGGCCAGCGTCGGCACGGCGGCCAGCGGGGCGCCGGAACTGACGCGCGCGGGCGATTTCCAGCAGGATCGGTTCGGCCATCTGGTCAACGGGTCGGGCCGCGCCCTGATGGGCTTCGCCGTCGATCCGGCCAACCCGACCGCCAGTTCGTCCACCCGCAGCGCCGCCGATCTGCAATTGGTGTCGCTGGACACGGCGCAAAGCTACTTCGCGGCGACGTCGCAAATTTCCCTCAACGCCACCTTGCCCGGCGGGCTGGCGGCAGCCCAAACGCCCAGCGCCGACAACACGGTCGGCGTGTCCATCCCGGTGGTGGACAAGACGGGCGCGGCGGGCAGCGTCGATGTGCGCTTTCTGAAAACCGCCAGCAACGCCGACGGCACGAGCGTGTGGACGGCCTACCGGGCCGGGGCCACGAACGGCGACGGCACGGCGGCCGGCGGGGCGAGCGTCGGCGATCCGACCAGTTGGCAGTCGCTGGGCACGCTGTCCTTCGCGGCGGACGGCACGCTGAGCGGCGGAGCCAGCGGAACCAACGCGACCTTGGCCTTGGGCGCGGTCGGCGATCTTCCCGCCATGACGGTCGATCTGGGCGGTTACGGATCAACCGGCGACGCGATGACCATGGCGGTTGGCGGGGCGGCGGCAGGCGGGGCGGCGGCGGGGACGACCATCAGCAACGTCGCGGTTTCCAACGACGGGATCCCCTCGGGCAGCCTGCAAAGCGTCGATCTGACCTCCGACGGCTTCGTGCGCGGCACGTTCGATGGCGGCAAGACGCGCGATTTCTTCCGGGTTCCCGACGTGACGGTGGTCAACGCCACCGATCTGCAAGCCGAGTCCGGCGCGGCCTATCAGGTCACGACCGAGTCCGGCGGCATCACCTTCCGCGATTTCGGAACCGGGCAGGCCAGCGGCGAGTCTCTGGCGGTCGGCGCGGTCGAAGGGTCCAACGTGTCCATCGAAGCGCAATTCACCACGCTCATCACCGCCCAACGCGCCTATTCCGCCTCGTCCAAGATCATCAGCACGGGCGATGAGATGACGCAGACGGTGTTGGGCATGCTGAACTGACGGCGGCCCGGCGCGGCTCCCAACAATCCGGCAACAAAAAAGCCTCGCAAAAGCGAGGCTTGTCGGCGGCGCGCCATGGCGCAAGGTTGGGATGGAGGCACGGGCGGGAATCGAACCCACGTACACGGATTTGCAGTCAACAAATAATCAAACGAATACAGTTACTTGAATTAATATTGTTGCAAGCGTGTTGCGCTTGTTTCAACCAAAAATCTCACGTTCAGCAGCGCTGACCAAGGCTTGATCCGCTTCCGGGTTTTTCCACAGCTTTCCATAAACGTCGAACGTCACGTTGATGCTGCTGTGCCCCATGAACTCCTGGATCCGTTTCGGTGATGCGCCTTGTTCGATCAACAGGCTTGCCGCGACGTGGCGCAGATCGTGGAACCGGTATCGTGGCTTGCCGCCTTCCCCGATAACCAGCTTGCATTCCTTCATGAGTGGGTGCCAACACCGGCGCAGGATGTCCAGCATGTTCATCATGCCCCCTGAATCGTTCGGGAACACGAAATCCAGGCCACCACGGACCTTGGTCTTTGGGCAAGCGAGCTTCCATTCGCGCAGGGTCTGGACAACAAGGGGCGACATTGGCACCTCCCGTCGCCCGGCAGCGCTTTTCGGTGGCCCCATCCGCTTGTAGCGGTCGGCGCGCTGGCTGACGGTGATCGCTTTGCTTTTGAGATCCACGGCATCCCAGACCAGCCCGCGCAATTCGGATGCCCGCAACCCACACAGGGCCGCAACGATGAGCAGCGGTTTCCAACGATCCGTGGCCTTGGCGAAAATCTCCCGCAATTCCTCTTTGGTTGGGAAATGCAGATCCTCTTCCCCTCTGGTCGGCGCATCGATCCTGGTGGTGAGGGAGACGTTTTGCGCCACCAACCCGCGCCGCTGGGCATCGCGCATCAGGGATTTGAAGCTGACCAGAATCTTGCGGGCTGTTTGGTGTGAGCAACGATCCAGCAGCGATTCAGCGAAGCTCTCGACCATTGGCGCGGTCAACCGGGAGATCTTGGTCTCGCCGATCAGGGGCACAATGTGCCCTTCGACATGCCCCCGGTACTGGTCGAGGGTGCTGCGCTCGTGTCGGCGCTGTTCGCACCGCTGGAGCCACAGTTCTGCCGCTTCCTTCACCGTGACCGAAACGGAATCCGGTGTGTGGACGCCCAAGGCCACTTCGCTGCGGGCTTTCGTCTCAAACTCGACGGCCTCCTTCTTGGTCCTGAACTGCCGGTGTCGGCGGTGCCCAGCCTGATCCCGGTAATCGAGTTGCCAGCGGGTTTCACCGCTGGGCAGGGTCCGTTTGCGAATGGATGACATGCCCGCTCCTACGAAGGCCCATCGCCAATCGGCGATGTTCTTTCCACAAGGTGACATCCGTTACGGCTATTGCCAAGAGCGAAAGAGCACGTTATGTCTTTTCGTGTTGGTGCAACATAGTTCGTTGGGTCCAAAATATGGCAACCCCTTCTTCGTCTAGTTCGAGCCTTGTGGACAGGCTCAAGCGTCCGGTCACGCTCGCCGAAGCAAGCACTGGATCGGGTGTGAAAGGGCGAACGCTCCAGTTCTGGACCCTCAATGGTGTGATTGACTGCACACCGGAGACGCGCCATGGCGGCCCTGGCGTTAGAAGAAAATATGCAGTCACGGAAGTAGCAATCGCGGCGATTATAGGAAAATTCGCTGATACCGCTGTGTCCGTGGGTGGATTACGTGGTATTTCTGCGTCTCTAAGAAGATCATTTGATGATCGTTTGATTCTTCCGGCAGATAATGAGCCTTTTAGTTTTTTTGAAAAAGCGCTAATTGGGGAAAATATTTATGTAATCATCAAGATGATTGGGTTAAATATGTGGAGTGTTACGTGGGGGTTAACGGTAGAATTTAGTAATTTTTCAATCAATGAAGAAATTGATTTGTCGTCTCCTAATAGTTGGGGCGCAGTGTTTGTGTTTAATGTCTCTGACATATTCCGAAACATTCCTGGTATTATCGAGATCTCATGAGGTCTCGAATTGCTTAAGAGAGACATAGAGTGTTCTTTGATTAATGTGCGGCGCGTAACTCATGAGGACGATAATGACCGATCATCCTGTTTTACCTCTCACCCCAGCCAACGACACGGCATCCAACGACAACCGGATCGCCGACGATCTGCTGTTCGGCGCGGAGGAAATCGCCGTGTTCCTGTTTGGCACGGCCAAGCGGCGCCGCCGGATCTATCACCTGCACGCCCAGGGGATCACCCCGACCTTCACCATGGGCGCTACGGTCTGCGGACGCCGGACCACGCTTCGCGCCTGGATCGAAACCCAAGAACAGGCGGCCCGCAAATGAACACTGACGCAATAATCGATACGTATGGTCAGATCGACGGGATGGCTTGGGCGCTTTTCCGGAACGGGGTAGTGCCGGATCAGGCGCGGTTCTGGATTCGTCGTCTTCGAGTTTCTTTCGAGCGGAGAATGTCTGAAGAATCTGGCCCAGAACTTGCTGCCACGCTCGCAAAGCGGAGCGAGGACGAAGCCCTCCGGCGGTATCGTCTGTTCGTGCAAGTCGGGGGTGCTCCTTGGGATTTTTACCCGGTCAAGGAGCATGGCCAGCGGCTGGGGGAACTTCTTCAAGGTGTTCCTGAAGCCAACCTTGAGAAGACGATGGAATCCTACCTTGATCCGATCAAGCGCGACCTGATGAGGCGCGGCTTCCCTGAAGACGACGCCGAGGCGTGGTGCGAGGACATCGCAGGCGAGAGCGGCGATTGGATGAATGACCCACCGCCCGCCGAGTGGTTGGCCTGAACCTGCCTGACCATCAGGTTTCAGTCTGCCGTTTCCCGGTGCGTTGGGGCGCGCTTCGATTCTCTCCCATGCTTTGCCGTGCTTTCATCAGCGAGGTTTTCAGCATGGTAGCCAACCCGAACACCACCCAAACCGAGCGGGTTCTCACGATCCCGGAGTTTTGTGAGCGCGCCGCGATCAGCCGTCGGTTCTTCGACGTGCTGCGCCAGCGTGGCGAAGCTCCCCCAACAATCACCTTGGGCCGTAAGCGCGGCGTGCTGGAAACGACCTGCACGGCATGGCTTCGTGCGCGGGAGAGGGCATGATGGAGCGCTGTGTCTCCCCCGCCGCCGAACTGCGCATGCAGCAACTGGTGGGGCGCTTGTGTGGGCTGGGTCCGCGCGCGGTTCACGAACTGCTGATCGAGGTGGCGAGCGCCCACGGCCTTGAGGCTGACATCCTCGATCGGCTGGAGCGCTATGGGCGGATCGAACAAGACACTCTTGCGGTTGTTGGTGGGGACCGATTCCCGCCGCGCCCGGTTCTGGCGGTGCGGTGATGATCCCGCCGTCGGATCGCTGGGGGCCGTTCGTGCCTGGCCTTTCGGACATCGAACGGGCGGCCCGGTGCCGCGCTCTTGGGGCGCTGGTCCGGGTCTACACCGGCCCCGAGGGGGAACAGGTGGTTGCAGCGTTGCGCAGGCTTGAGGCCAACACCAATGACGCGCCCGCCGCCCTCGCGGCCCTGAACCAACTTCCCGCGTTGCCGCGCCGCCGGGCGCTGGCTTCATTCGCCGCCCTTCATCAACCGAGAGCCAGATGATTGAAGACACCGACCTCGACGACGTGCGCGGACGCCTTCGCGACCACGCGCGGGCGCTGGCTGAGGCGTTGCTTGGCCCGCCCAACGCCACGTGGTCGGGCAGGACCGAAGTCCGGTTTGGGCGCAAAGGCAGTCTGTCCGTGGTGCTGACCGGCTCCAAGGCTGGCCTGTGGTGCGACCATGGCGCGGAGGAAGGTGGCGACATGCTGGCCCTGATCGCTCGCGCGCTCCGGCTCGATTTCCCCGGCTCCGTCCGATGGGCGCGGGAATGGCTGGGCGATCCAGGCCGGGCAGCCGCGCCCACGCACGCAGCGGCACCGGAACCGCCGCCGGTTGAGCATGCGACGCTTTCCCCTTGGGGGCGTGATCTGTGGGCGTCGGGACAGCCGGTCACGGCGGGCAGCGTCGCCGGGCGGTATTTGCTTGGTCGCCGCTGCGCCCTGCCGGAGCCGCACGCCGTCCGGTGGGTGCCATCTCTGCGCTATGGCCCGTCGGGCGCTGCGTTCCCGGCGCTGCTGGGGCTTATCACCGACGCCCAGGACGCCGACCGCGCGCTGAACCTGCACCGGACGTGGTTGGACCCCGACGGGGCGGGCAAAGCGCCGGTGGATCGCCCCCGGTTGCTGCTGAAGGGGCACCGGAAGGCGGGCGGTGTGATCCGGTTGTCAGCGAACGACGATGTGACGACGGGGATCGGTGTCGCCGAAGGGCTGGAGACCGCGTTGACGGCGCTGGCCGCCGGATGGGCGCCGGTCTGGAGCTGCATCGATGCGGGCAACGTCGGCAACTTCCCGGTGCTGCATGGGATTGGAGCGGTGACGATCTTCGCCGACCACGATCCGGCGGGCCGCAGCGCCGCCGAAAAGGTGGCGCGCGTCTGGACCGCCGCAAACCGTGAGGCGCGCATTGTGCTGCCTCCCCAGCCCGGCCATGACCTGAACGATTGGGCCGCAGCATGACGGATCCGTTGAAGGAAATCCTAACCACGGCGGATCGCGCTCGACGCGAGAAGACGGCGACAAACGACGATGTTCCGACGCCTCTCCGCGTTACCGATCCGACTACCCTTCAGGGGATCGAGATCCCACAGCGAAGGTGGCTGGTGAAAGACTGGCTGCCCTGGCGGCAGACCGGGCTGTTCTACGGTGATGGAGCTACCGGCAAGAGCTTGCTAGCACAGCAACTCATGGCCAGCGCGGCTGTGGGGCAGCCACGGCTTGGCCTGGAGGTGACGTCGTGTCGCACGTGGGGCCTATTCTGCGAAGATGATGGAGACGAGTTGCATCGCCGACAGGTGGACGTGAACCGTCATCTCGGCGTCGATTTCCGCGACTTGGGCAACATGCGCTGGATCAGCCGGACCGACGCGGAAAGCAACCTGTTGATGACCTTCGACAGCGATGGCATCGGGCACCTCACCGACCTTTGGTTCCAGGTGCGTGAGGAAGCCGCAGCGCATCGCGCCCAACTGGTGGTGCTGGACACAGCCGCCGACACGTTTGGCGGTAACGAGATCAACCGATCACACGTTCGCCAGTTCATTCAGCGGGCATGTTCCGGCTTGGCGCGCGAACTCGACGGCGCTGTGCTTCTGTGCGCGCATCCCAGCGCCGCTGGCATGGCTTCGGGCGAAGGAACCGGCGGCAGTACCGGCTGGTCGAACAGTGTTCGCGCCCGCTGGTATCTCACCCGCCCCAAGGCTGAGTCGGGAGAGGCGGTCAATCCCGATCTTCGCGACTTGTCCCAGAAAAAGGGGAACTATGCGCAGATCGGCGAGAAGCTGAGATTGGAGTGGCATGAAGGCGTGTTCCGTGTGGTCGGCAGCAGCGCCACAGGCACGGTGGCGCGCATAGATGCCAAGAACCGGGAACGCGAGGCTGAAGAGGCGTTCCTTGCCGGGCTGAAGGCGATGACGGACCAAGGGCGCGGCGTCTCTCACAGCCCGAACGCGGGCAAGACTTACGCTCCGAAGGCCTTGGGAGGGCGAACCGAGACCAAGGGCTTCACGCGCGCTGAACTCGAAGGCGCAATGGAGCGGCTGTTCAACGCCGGAAGGATCGAGGCCAATGTGGTTGTGGGCAGGAAGGCCAACCGGCAAGCGCTGAAATCCATCGCCGAGCGCCCGACATCGGCGGCCCCTGCCAACGATGATGCGGCCATAGCTCCAGCCGCGACGCATGCGGCTGGGCCGCGTCGCAGTCCCTTGTAAGCTATTGATTTCACTGCGTCGCAGTTGCGCCGGACTGCGTCGTAGTTGCTATGCACGCAGTCCCCCATACCCCCTATACGCTTTCGCGCCTCCCCTACAGGGAGTGCGGCGCGAGCGTAGGGGATCTAGATTGATGCCGACCCCCACAGCAGCGTGACGAAACGGGGTGGTTTTGAGGGGGAGAGCGTCACGGGGGTGATGGGCGATTGGGGCGTGAAGGGGTTGATTGGTTTGAGGGTGGATGTGGAGGATGGTCACGGGGGACGGCCCTCACGCTCAAACGAGCCGCGAAAACACCGCCGCCCAGCCGCCCGTACGCTCCACCGGGCCGACACGTACACCCTATCGAACGCAGAGCATCGGATGCGCAATCCGATACTATCCATTGAAAACATTGATGTTTTCCCCTCATGTTGCACATCGTGTTGCATCGAAAGGACAGAAGCGGAGCCGAAGGGGGGGCTTCCGCGCGGGCGCGGGCGGGCCGGGGGGAGGAAAAAACGCGCCTCGACGATGGCGGTGGGTGTTCTCCTCTCGATTTTTCCCAAAAAACGCGGCCCATAGGTTCGCCCCACGGTGGGGCGGGTCATCAACGGCGGCGTTCGGCTTCTTCGATGACCACAGACCCGTTGTTGCGATGCCCGTATCTGCCCATGGCGTGAGGCTGGAAGCGCTTCAAGCGCGAGATCGCTACCACGGCAGCAAAAAGCCCGCCGAACGCATCAGCGGGCTTCCTATGGGGTTTTGGTTTGGTAGACGCGGGCGGCGGTTGGCCCTACATTGTCTTCGCCGACCCGCTGGCCCCGGAGTCCCAACACGCTCTCCGGCTGTATCTCATCCCGTCGCGGCTCCAAAACCGGGGATGAGGATCCAAGCGGGTCGGTCCCTATTTGTTGCCCTTTCCACCCTGGATCACCCGCCAGCCTGGACGCTGCGGAACGGGCGGTTCTGGTGGGATGGCGGCGTCCAAAATGGACCGCCTGGCCGCGCTGAGAGGCGACAGATATTCTCCGGCCTTCACACTCTTCACGATTGCATCAATGTTTTCGAGTTCGGCGCGCGGCGTGTTCCGTGGGGGCTGTTGGTCGGCGTCATCGGACATTGGCGTTTCCCTCCTGTTGGTCGCCCGGCTCAATGTCGATGATGACGCCGCCGACAGTACCGTCTTCCGTGGACGGCCTTCCGGGTTTGGTGCTGTCGGTGCGGAGATCGATCATCCAACCGACGCTGACCGACGTGTTGATGGTGGCGCCGCGCTGGGGCGGCTGGAAACCATTCAGCCCCAGGGCCAATTCGGTGGCGCGGAAGGCGACGTTTTCGGATTGCGCGTCGATCAACCGGTCAAGCTTGCCAGCGGCCCGGACCAGCGTTTTTCCTTTGAGCTGCTTTTCGACTTGCGCGCGCATGTGCTCTTGCACGTCCGGGCGCTGAAGGGCGCGGGACAGGGTTTCACGGGCCATGCCAACGCTGGCGGCGGCCTCTGTCTGCGTCTTGGCGGTTCCATCAAGCAGCGCGCCAATTGCGGCGTTCAGCTTCTTGCTGATCCGGCGCGGCTTGGCGGGCTTGGCCGCCCGGGCGACCGGCAAATTCGCTTCAGATGTCATAATGGGGCCTGCGGTTGGTGTGGGCGGTTTCATCAATGATCTTGGCGATGCGGTCGGCCTCTACCGCGTCTTGTTCTTCCAAAAGCAACGCCACCGCCGCCCGTTTCTTGGCGTCGAAATCAGCGGGCACGAGCAGGACCCGATACCCGCGCCCAAGAAGGGCGGTGAAGGTGAGATCCAGCATGTCATGACCCGCTATCCGGCCCGTTGCGCTGGCCGGTGACAGCATTTTCGACAGATAGGCGTCTTGCAGACCGGCGGCGTCTTCCAACTGCCACGAGGCCCACCCGCGCCGCTTCATGTGGCGTCGGATTTCCCGACAAAGGCCATGGTAAAAGTGTGGAATCGTGCTCCACGCCCTGCGCGGTGGGGAGCGATGTCGATTTCTGATTTGACTGGTCACGTGCGCCTCCAAGCAACCGATGTGCCAGCGTGACGGCCCGTGCGTTGGGCTGACAACGCACGCAAGGCACTCTTCGGTCAGTTCCCCAAACAAGGATCTGAGGAATGACCGAAGAAGCCGGATCAAAATCGCGCGTCATCCAAAATGGGATTGCGCGCGCTCACGCTGAAAAAGAAGCCCTGGCGATCCTCTTGTCGGATCTCCGCTCCGAACAGCGAACCCTTTCTGCGGTGGCCACGATTGGCGCTCTTGACGCCGCGCAATCCGACCGGCTTCGAGCCATTCGCGCGGAGATCGATGAAAAGTCGAAGCGCTTTGATGAACTTGGTGACGCCATCGCAGGCGCGCGCGACCTGTTGGCCGCCACCGAGGCCGCCGAGCGCGCGGCGGTGGAAGGGGCGGCATGGGGGGGCGCTGCCGCGAAGTTGGCCGAAGCTCAGGCGGCAGCCCGCGACGCACGGATCGGCCTGGAACAGGCGGGCGCTCGCTATGCGGACTGCGTCCGTCTTATGCAGGCGGCTTATCGCGATGTGGTCCCGCATGTTCGTGTGACAGCGCTTCCGCATCTCGAACCACTGAAAATTCACAACCATGTCGGTATGATCCTGAAACACAGCGGTGGGCCGGATTTTGGGTGTCATGTCTGGCACCTTGATCGCTCTCAAGAGCCGCCCCCGCTTGAGCAGGTTATCGCAGACTTCACCGAGCGGTTTCTTCGTCGGCGTGGGGAGCGGTGACGGCCCATGGAGATCAGCGATCAAGCGGTGGCTGCGCTCTATCCGACCGTTTCGGGGAGCGCTCCAAGGCCCGCCGCCCCCGAAACCCAACCTAAGGGACGGGATTCGGCTTCCATTCTGTACGGTGCGCCGGTCAAACAACCGGCATCAATCTCACCATCTTCAGTGCAGGCGGGAAGCGCCCCGCCCTCCGATCCGGCTTTGGTGCTGTACGACACTCCGTCCGATGGGGTGTGGTACGGGGAACCGCCCTTTGAACAACCGGATGCGGTGCCGATCAACCTGCCGCAAGACGTGGTCGGCCAAATTGGGGCGGGTGAACTACCCCAAGTCAAGGCTGCGTTCGTTTCCGCCGGCGTTGGTCAAACGCTGGCAAATTCTTTTCTCGAACAGGCCGCGTCAGCAATGCGCGATCCAATCACCACAACGCCTGAACAGGCCCACGCCGTGCTGCGCCAGAAATTCGGCGCAGGGGCTGACGCCAAGATCGCGGTGGCACGGGCAACGATTGAGCGGGCCGCCGAGAAATGGCCGCAGGTCTACGACTTTCTGGACCGCTCTGGCCTTGGCAACAGCCCGCGCCTGATCGAACAGCTTGCGGCCCATGCCGAACGCCGCGCCCAGGGCGATACGCTCTTCAAGCCCTATCGCCCTCTTCCCCGCATCTGACCGAAGGAGATTGCGTGATGGCTATGGCTGCAATCCCGATTGCGCTGTCGGCGGTGTCCACCGCTGTCGGCGTTTACAGCAGCATCCAGCAGGGCGAGGCCGCCGCCGAGCAGCAGCGCTATCAGCAGCGCCAGCAGCAATTGCGTGAGGAGCAGTTGCGGACGCAGGCGATGCAGGACGAAACCGCCCGGCGCGAGGAACTGACCGCCAATCTCAGCACCATCGAGGCGATCCGCGCGGGCCGTGGCCTGTCGCAGACCAGCCCGACGGCGTTGGTGATCCGCGACGACGCCACGGACACGGCGATGGACGCCATGCGCGTGTCCCGCCTGAACATCCTGAACGGGGCGGAAAGCGCCCGCCAAGCGGGCATCCAGGCCGGAAACGCGGCGGACAGCGCGGCGACGGGCGGCTGGCTCAAGGGCGGCGTGTCGCTGTTGGATTTCGGCGCGAAGACGGCGGAAACCGGCATCAAGAATGGTTGGTTCGACGCGGACACCTATGGCCGCCGTTTGCGAGAACCAACCACAGGTCGGCTGATCGGAGGGGTCTGAGATGGCAGGGACCGGGTTGCCACAATCCGGCGTTCGTCCGGTTCTGGTCGAACCGTCGCCGCTGGTTCCCGTCGATCCGAACGCTGGCGCGGCGTGGGCGGCGTTGGGTCGGTTGTCTGAAAAGGTTGGCGAGACCGTAAACCAACTGACCGTGGCCGCAGACGCCAAGTATCTTGCGCAGGGGGAGCTTGCCCATCGGGAAAAGGCCCTGGAGTTGAAGGCCAAACACCCCGATGACGCCGAAGGCGTTTGATGAGGCGTGGCGGGGGTACAGCGACGGCGTGTTGGGGGGCGTCGAGCTTCGATACGCTGACGCCACACGCCTTTCGTTGGGAAAGGCGCGGCTTGGGGTTTATGATTCGATCACCGGCGCGGCAATCGCCAAGGACAAACGGCTGACCACCGACGCCGTGACCGCCCGCATTGATGACGCCAACCTCAGCATGCTGGATCGTGCGGCGGCGGGGGATCAGACCGGGGTGATCGATGCCCTGAACGACCAGAAACGGTTCCTGGATGTCGGGGTTGCAGCGGGACTTTGGACGCCGGACCATGTCCGTCTGGAGATGCGCAAGCGCACCGCCACCGCCCAGGGCGAAGCAATCCTGGCGCACCTGACCACCACCTTTTGGAAGTCGGGCGCGGACGCCGCGCGGCGCGAGGCCGACGGGTTCGGGCAGTTGGCGAACGGTGGCTTTGATGCGTTGGCCGCTGCGGTGAAGGGGCAGGAAAGTGGCGGGCAGCAATTTGGCAAGGATGACCAACCGCTGACCAGCCCGGCGGGGGCCGTTGGTGTGATGCAGGTGATGCCCGGCACAGGGCCGGAGGCCGCCGCCGCCGCTGGCCTTGCTTGGGACGAAGGGAAATTCCGCAGTGATCCGGCCTACAACGAAGCCTTGGGCAAGGGCTATCTGCGCAAGATGCTGAACCGGTACGAGGGCAACCGGACCTTGGCCCTGGCCGCTTACAACGCCGGGCCGGGGTCTGTTGACGGATGGCTTGGCAAGATCGGGGATCCCCGCGACGGCAAAATCACCGACGAGGAATTCGCCGCCGCGATTCCCTTCAAGGAAACCCGCGACTATGTCCGCACCGTTTCCGCGAAGGCGTCAGCGGCGGGTGGTGATGATCCCGCCCGGATTGTCATGGGGCCGGAACAGCGGGAACGGCTGAAGGCGCGGGCGCTGGGGCGTTTGGGGGAATTGGAAACCCAGGCCAGCGGCGTCGTGTTGCAATGGGCGAACGGCATGGATCCGTTGTCGGCTTACGGCATGTTGACCAAGGGGCAGGCCGCCACGGAGGCAAGCGCCGCCTATCAGGCGTTGTCCGTTGAGGGGCAGGTCAAGGTTCGCAAAGAGCTTCTCTCCCTGGCAAGCGCCACCTCTGCGGCGGCGGATCGGCTCGACCGCCACGACCAGCAGCGGCGGGAGAAGGCCAGCAACACGGCCCTGTATGACCTCTACAGCCTTGACCAGTCTGCCCCCGATTATCTGGCCAAGCGTGACCAGTTGGTTGAGCGGGTTCGGGTGCTGGGCACCGTCGCCCCGGAAACCTTCGGGCGGTTGATGGAGCAAGGCCGCAACGCGGGAACGGACAATCCTGAATTGCTGTTCACCTTGGAGGATCAAATCGAGCGGGGCGCGATCACCGGCGCCGACCGGTTGATCGGGTTCATGGGCCGGGGGCTGACCTTCGACACCGGACGCCGCTTGATGGACAAAATCGGCAAGCAAGAGGATGAGCGTTACAAGATCGGCCTCGCGCGTATCCGCGCCGCGTCTGGGTTGGTCGAAGGTGGGCTGTTCAACCCCAGCAGCGGGGAGGCCAAGGCCGCAAGCCGCATGCGCATCGCCTTCGATGACGCCATTGACGATGCCCGCCGTGGTGACAAGCCGTTCAACCCGGTTGAGGTTGCCAAACAGGTGATTGCTGCCGACCAGGCGCAGCAGCATCAACGCGACAGCAATCCATTGATCCTTCAGTACAAGGCCCAATTGAAGGGCGCGGCGGACAAGGTGCGCGCCGCCGGTTTGCGGGACGCCCAGGGCAATCAGATCACCATCGATTTCAGCAGCGTTGACGATGTCGAGGCGGCCCGCCGCCTGTCCGATCCGAACAGCGGCGTTTTGGGGATGTTCAAGCGGGGGCTGTTCACGGATCGCGAACTCTCCCAACTCCGCACCGCCATTCAGCAGATTTCCGGGGATTGACGATGAGCAGCCTTGACGACGCCTATATCGGCCAACGCATCGCGGAACGCATTCGCCTGGAACCAGCCCCGCCACCGGACAGCAAGCCCAACATGGCGCAGGGATTCGACAGTTTCGAGGATCTTCCCGACCGCGAAAACCCCGGTCACATCCTGCGCTACGGCAACGGGCCGGGCTATTCCATGCTGGTCTACCGGGGGCCAGCGGACGCCGCCCCGCCGCTGTCAGCGTCCGGCGACAAGACTCCAGCGCCGGGCGGTGGCGGCGCGCTCCCGCAGGGTGTGGCCACTTCGGCCACACCTTCCGAAAGCGGGCCGCTCCCTTCATCCGCCCCGCCTTCCGCCCCCGCTCCGTCCTTCATCGACCAGTTGGGCGGAACGGCCCGGCGGATGGCTGAAGATCTTGGGCTTGGGCTGTCCGGTCAGCGGGCGTCGGCGGACGCCGCTGAAGGGCAGAAGCCAGCCCCCACCGACGCGCAAGCCCTGTGGGATGAAACCGGCCTCAACCCGAACGAGCTTCTGTACGCGATCCAGCGCGACCCGGCGGACGGAAAACTCAAGCCCTTCGTCCGCCCTCAACCGCTCGACCAACGCGACGGCGCGCAGGTGGTTGAGGACGCGCTCGCCGACGTTGGCCGCGTGGCTGGCGCGGCATTCATGGATCCGTTGAAGGGGGCCGCCACCGGCGCGACCGCCGCCGCCCGGCTGGTTGGCGGCGTGGAAGGGGCTGGCGTCGTCAGCAGCGGCGTGGCTGGCCCGATGCTCCGCCGGATGGGCGGAACCGCCCGCCGCGTCGATGAACCGATTCTCGACGGTGGGAAGCTGTCCGGGGCTGTGGGCGACTATGTGGCCGTTCGGGAGGCGAGCGACGCGGAGGTCGCCGCCTACCGCGCCATCACCGGAAACACCGCTGGCAAGCCGCCGACGATGACCTTCAACCTGGATCGGATCACCGGCCCTGCCGACGTGAAGGCCGCCATCGACCGCGCCGCCCAGATGTTCACCACACCGAAGAAGGTGACGTTTGCGGAGATTGAAGAGCAGGCGCACGCCGCAGGCTTCAACGAACAGTTCATCGCCCGCTTGCTGGACCGCAACCCCGGCGGAGAATTGCTGAACGGCAAGGACATGCTGAACGCGCTGCGGCTTCTGACCGCCAGCGGCGCGGAGTTGGACCGGCTGGCCCGCGTCGTGGTGTCCCCGACGGCAACCGACCTGGACAAGCTGAAGTTCCGCCAACAGCTTGCGTTCCACGGCTCCCTATCCAAGTCGGTGGCGGGCATTCAGTCCGACATTGCCCGGACGCTGGCCGTCTTCCGCATCCCGCGTGATGCGGGCGACCGCGCGGCGGGCGACGCCGTGCGCCGGGTGCTCGACGAATATGGCGGGGATTCGTCGGTGCGCGACCTTGCCACCAAATACCTCAGCCTATCCACTCAGGGCGCACGAAACCAATTGGCCGAGGTTGGCATGTTGGCGCGGGTGACGGACGCCTTTCTGGCGCAGTTCATCAACGGACTGCTGTCATCGCCCAAAACCCACATGGTGAACATCGCCAGCAACGGCGTGTTTGGCGGGATGCAGATCGTGGAACGCCAACTTGCGGCGCTGATCGGAGCCGCCCGCGCGCAATTGCCCGGCTCCGACCCGGATCGCGCGGCGATGGGGGAAGCGGTGGCGATGACCACCGGGGCGATCCGAGGCTTTCTCGACGGCTGGGCGATAGCCGCGCGGGCGTTTCGTGAGAACCTGCCCATTCAGGACACCGCCACCCGCGTTGAGATCATGCGCGGCGACCGCCGGAACCCGATCAGCGCCGAAGCGTTCAATCTGACCGGCCCGATTGGCAAGGCGGTGGATTTTTACGGCAAGGCGGTGACGCTCCCCAGCCGCGCCATGTTGGCCGAGGATGAATTCTTCAAGGCGGTGGGCTACCGGATGGAGTTGCACGCTCAAGCTTACCGGCAGGGCGGGGCGATGTACGACGACTTGATCGCCCAGGGGGTGGCCCAACCCGCCGCCCAACGGCGGGTGACGGATTGGGTCGCCAATTTCATCGACAACCCGCCGCCGTCGATGAAAGCCGACGCCGCGTCCTTCGCCCGCACCATGACGTTTCAGCGCGATCTTGAATCCCCGCTGTTGGGGGCCGTTCAATCCACCCTCGCCATGTCCCCCGCCTCCAAGGTGATCTTCCCTTTCTTCAAGACGCCGATGAACATCATGCTGGAGGTGATCCAGCGTTCACCGCTCGCGCCGCTGTCCGCCCAGGCGCGCGAGGATTTCATGGCCGGTGGGGCGCGGCGCGATCTGGCGACCGCCAAATTCACCTTGGGCAGCCTCGCGATGGCGACGGCTTCCAGCTACGCCCTGGATGGCCGCATCACCGGCAGTGGGCCGAGCAAGCCCGAACTGCGGCAGGCGCTGGAGCGGCAGGGCTGGCAGCCCTACAGCTTCGTGTTCAACGCCGGTGAATTGACGCCCGACGCCATCGCCCAGCTTCACAAGGTCGGCGCGGTGAAGGTGACGTCGGACAAGGTCTATGTCTCCTATGAGCGGTTCGATCCACTGTCGCCCTTGCTGGCCATGGCCGCCGACATGACCGCGCACAGCCTCACGGCGGACGACGGGGCCGGGGTGGATGAACTGGCCGCAGGCGCGGCGCTGGCCTTCTACAGCTACATGGGCGACCAACCGTTCTTCACTGGCTTTGGCAAGATCGCCCGCGTCTTCCAATCCATGTACGACGAACCGGAAGAGCGGATGGGCGCGCTGATGCAGGGGTTGACGGACACCTATGGGCAAGTGCTGCTGGACGGCGCGCTGCCCTTCTCCGCGCTGCGCGGCAGCATTGAGCGCTATGTGAACCCTGACGCCAGCAACGCCATGGTGGACGAGTTCGACCCTTCCTTGTCGCCTGCGGTGCGCGGCTGGTATCAGGCGCTCCAGCGGTTCAAGGGCCGGACTCCCGGCCTGTCCGACGGGGTGGAGCCGTCGCTTGACCTGTTCGGACGGGTTCGAGAACAGGGCGAGGGGCAACCGTGGGAACTGGTGCTCCCGATCAAGATCAGCCGGGGAAAGCTGTCGCCCGCCGATCAGGTGCTGATTGACGCGGGGATGCCGCTGAAGATGCCGCCGCGCAAGCTGGATGGCGTGGCGATGTCCGCCCGGCAATACAACCGTTTCATCCGCCTGCTGAACACGCTGCCCGTCGCCGACGACAAGACGTTTCAGGACTATGTCGCGTGGCTGGGGGAGCAACCGGAATATCAAGGTCTGCCGCCGGGCGAAGGCGGGGCCGAGTTCGGGTTCACCGGCAAACAGGGCGTGTTGGCGAAGGTGTTCAGCACCTATCGGCAGGCCGCCCAACAGGTGCTGTTGCTGGAGGAACCCGACCTCAACAGCGCGATCCAGGCCAAGAAGCGCGACCGCGCGCTCTATGGGAGGTGATGATGCGGGAAAAGCGCTTTCCGCCGAGCTTTTCGAACTGCCGGAATTCCGGGTAGTTTACTCATCATCAAGAAGGAGGGGGCCTGTGTGATGCAGGCACCCTTTCGCAGCCCTGAACTTTCAGGACTGCCCCGGCCCCCAGTCTGGGTAATTCCCAGGGTTTCCGCCACGGTGACGGAAACTCCCAGGGTTCTTGCCACTGTGGCAAAAACTTCCGAGGCGCGCCATGGCGGCGCGCTTCCCCTGCATCACCGCACGCGGCGAATGCGGTGGTCGGATCTGACGTTTCAATGCCGCTTTATCCAATGATTGTGCCAGAGAACAACGCCCCATCCGAGCGCAGCAACGATGGCGGGCAAGATCACGAACGCGAAAAGTTGGGTGTCGGTCATAGCTTCAGCCCCTTCAATAGCGTCCTCGCTCCGGCATGTAGGGCGGCGGCGGCGCAGAACCAACCGAAAGCCCCAATCACCAGCGCGCTGAGTGGAACATGGGTGCCGCCACCGACATTGTAAAACGCCGCCGCAATGGGCGCCAGCACGCCAACAGTAAAGGATGACGTGGCTGCCGTGTTCAACGCATTGGCTGTGAGCTTCGTCTGTTCATTCCGAATTTGACTCATCCGCCGTCAACCCTCTTCAGCCGCACTCCCGGCCCGCCCTCGACCAACTCGCCATCCCCCAGGAAAACCACCCCGGCAGCTTCCAGGGCGGTGCGGATCGCGTCCAGGGTCCGGGGCTTTATCGTTTCTCCCCGCTTGAAGCGCGCGATGGTGTCCATAGAGACCGTTGCAGCAGACGCGAGGTCACGAACCCCCCACTTCACAGCGGCCAGAGCCATATCGAGTTGAATGGGTAACATTTCGGAGCGTCGCTACGATTATCGTTGCAGGCATTGTTTCTGGAGGATATCGTAGCATTGCTCAGAAAAATGAGCAAGGGACCGGATCGGGAGTTCGCACCTCCCCATCCGGTCTAACCACAACCAAGCTGTGTAGGAGCTACGGATCATGGCTGATTCCGAGAATACCACAACTTTGCCTGTGTCGCGCCGTCATCTGTTGGCGGGCGCTGGGGTTGCCGTCCTGTCCGTCGCGGCGACCAGCGGCGCGGCGACCGGGGATGACGCCGAATTGCTGAACCTGATCCAGCGCCTTCAGGCGAAGGCGGAAGAGGATCGGCAGTTAGAAGATGCGCTGGACGCCCTGATGGACCAACTGCCATCGCTGGAATGGACGGTCGAAGAACTGACCGCCCATCGAATTCAGGGCAGGAAAGACCGTCCACGCGATGTGACTTTGGAGGAGATCGAGCGGAACGACACATGGGACCGCCCCGGCCAACCGGACATTCAACGGACAACGGTTGAGCGGGATGACGGGTTCACCATGTCAGTGACCGCTGTCCGGCAAGAGGTGACGGCAGCGGATCGGGAAGCATGGAAGACGCGATGCCGGGAGCGGCGAGCGCTCTACGATGCCAAGCACGCGGCCATGAGCATTGCGGAGGAGCGGTTGGGGATCACCGCCGGGCAGAGCCGAAGCGCTGCAATCTGGGATGAGTGGTTTGCGATCCTCGACCGAATCCTTGCCACCCCCGCCGTGACTGTGAGAGGTGCCGTGTCCAAGCTGAAAGCCGCCGTGGATGTGGGCGAAGCGGATCCCTATGTGGCCGAAACGTCTCTTTTTCTCTCAGCCCTGGCGGACCTGGAACGCTTGTCTGGAGGTGCGGCATGAGCGCCCTCGACCAGCGCGCCCATGATCTTTTCCAGAGCCTCCCCACGGAACAGAAAATGAAGGCGCTCGCCATCATGAGATCGCTGGTTGAAGCGCAGGAACGCGCCAAGCGGTTCAGCGCAGCCCGAGCGGGGCGCGCCCAGGACAAAGCAAGCTAACCCACCACCCCGATTCGCCCCAGCCCCGGCCTAGCGCCGGGGCCTTTCTTTTGGGGGAACGAGACGCGAACAGGAAAGGCTTTCCGTGTCGCAACCATGTTGCATGGAAAATTTGACAAGGTTCGGAAACCGTTGATTTTCCTAGGTTTGGCTTTGTCGATCTTTGCAACACGCCAGAAAACAAAAAGCCCCGCCGAAGCGAGGCTAACCGTTTGATTTTGCTGACTTTCCGGGATGGAGGCACGGGCGGGAATCGAACCCACGTACACGGATTTGCAGTCCGCTGCATCACCACTCTGCCACCGCGCCATCCCAACCGGCTCCGGCGCTGTCCTTGTGGGGCCGCGCCGTGGTGTGGAGCGGTGATATAGCGCCCTGCGGCGGCGCGGTCAAGCGAATGGTGACGGTTTTATCAAGCACATGAGACGCTTGGGAATAAAGGCTCACGGCGCCGGGAACAGGGCGTCGGTCCGCTCCATCAGATAATAGGAGAGCAGGCCCAACCATTCCCGCACGGCGTCGCCCAGCAAGACCAGCGGGCGATCCAACTCCGCCGGAACAAAGGGGGCGGCGTTGCGGCGGGTGCGGTAATCGACGGGGTAGGGCGTCACCGGCCAGCCAAGCTTGCGGAAAATCCCGACCGAGCGCGGCATGTGAATCGCCGACGTCACCAGAATCCAACGCTCCCCCGGCTTGGGGGCCACCAGCGCCTGGCTGAACAGCGCGTTTTCCCAGGTGTTGCGGGACTCCGCCTCGTAGATCACCCGATCATCGGGGACGCCAACCTGCGCCAAGACCGCGCGGACGGTCTTATCCTCCTTCAGCCCTTGCCCGAACACAACGCCGGACCCTCCTGTGGAAACAGCGCGCGCCTCCGGATGTCGGCGGATGAGGTCGGCGAAGGCGAACAAACGCTCGGCGGCGTCGTTGACCGAAGGGTCGCCGCGATTGGCGGTGAGATGCGGGTTGACCGCCCCACCCAGCATGATGATTCCGTCCACCCGTTCCGGTTCCGTCTGGTGGGGAAAGCGATTTTCCAGCGGCAGAGCGACCAGGGCCGCCAGCGGCGTGGCCGACACCACCAGAAACGACAGGCAGACCAGCGCGATCAGCCGTTCTCCCGCCCGCCGCCAGCGCGGCAGGCGCAGCGCGACGACGCCGATGGCCAGCAGAACCACCAGGGCGTTTCCGGGATTCACCAATCCCCACAGCAGTTTCGACAGGGCGAAGGACGACACCGGGAGACTCCGCGCGGTGGGGCAGGGACGCGGCGAGCATAGGCGCGACGCGGGGTCGGCGGCAACGCGCGTGGCTTATGACACAAAAACGACATCAAAGCTTAACAAGGACGTCGCCACAGCGGCGTACATGTTGGCCGCGCCGTTTGGTCATGACTGATCTTGCGGGCGTTCGGATCTGTTCAAAGGAACCCTGGCCCATGCTGTCCAACCTCTCCATCGGCACGCGGATCGCGTTGTTGGTCGTCGCCTCGCTGGTCACGCTGGGCTTGCTGGGGGGAACCATCGTGGTCGGGGCGGGGCAGGTGTTCGAGGCGACGGCTGAAATGAACCGCTTCCGCGAAATTTACGAACGCACCACCGACATCGAACGCCGGGTCGCCCGTTTGCAGTTCCAAGGCCAGCGTTTCGTGACCGAACGGGACGAGGACGCCGCCCGCTCCTTCGAGGCCAACGCCAACGAGGCGGTGGGCCTGCTGACCGACATCAAGAGCAAGGCTGGCGTCTTGATGGAGGCGAACGACATCGACCAGGTGACGCAGGGGTTGGCGGGTCTGAACGGTCAGTTCACCAATGTGGTGGACAAGGCCAAGGAGTTGGGCCTGACTGACGAGGCGGGGTTGCGCGGCAAGCTGCGGACGTCGGCCAAGCAGATCGAGGACGAGTTGAAGCAGTGGCCGAACGCCGACAAGCTGACCAGCCGCATGGAATCGATGCGCAAGATGGAGAAGGACTTCATCATCTATCAGGACGAGGGGATGTTGTCCGGCCATCGCAAGGCCTTCAACGAGTTCACCTTCTTCCTGGCCGATTCCGGCTTGGACGACACGACCCAGGCCAAGCTGGAAAAGCTGGCCCGCGCCTATCGCGCCGACCTCGGCAAATTCGTCGATGGCAGCAAGGCGTTCCGCGCCCAGGTGGCGAGCTTCAACGAGACCTTCCAGGCGTTGGTGCCGCGTTTCGACGCGCTGCTGGTCAACGCGAACTCGGGCATGACCGGGGCGGTGGACAAACAGAACGCCGTGCGTGAGGACGTCATCGCCAACGCCCTGATGGCTGGCTCCGTCCTGCTGGTCGGCTTCATCGTCACCAGCCTGTTCGTCGCCCGCAGCATCACCAGCCCCTTGCGCCTGATCGAGTCGGCGATGGAAAAACTGGCGTCGGGCGACCGCGAGGCCGCCGTTCCCGGCACCAAGCGCGGCGACGAGATTGGCGCGATGGCCCGCGCGGTGTCGGTGTTCAAGGACAATCTGCAACGCACCCACGATCTGGAAATCGAGGCGCGCGAATCCGAACGCCGGGCGGAGGCCGACCGCAAGGCGTCGCTGCGCGTCGTCGCCACCGATTTCGACGCGGCCTTTGGCCGGGTTCTCGGCACGGTCGGCAGCGCCACCGAGCAGATCCGCAACGGCGCCCATCTGCTGCGCGACATCGCCGAGACCATGAAGAACCAGGCCCTGCACACCGCCGAGAAGGCCGATCAAACCTCGGAGGTGGTCGGCATCGTCAACACGGTGTCGCAGACGCTGACCACCTCGATCGGCGAGATCGGCGGGCGGGTCAGCACCACCTCGACGGCGGTGGAGCGCGCGGTCAACCGGGCGCGCCAGAGCGACGCGGCGGTTCAGGCGCTGGCCGACAGCTCGCAGCGCATCGGCGAGATCGTCCGCCTCATCACCGACATCGCCGGGCAAACCAACCTGCTGGCGCTCAACGCCACCATCGAGGCCGCGCGGGCCGGAGAGGCGGGCAAGGGTTTCGCCGTGGTGGCGCAAGAAGTGAAGGTGCTGGCCAACCAGACCGCCAAGGCCACCGAGGACATCGGCAGCCAGATCGGCGCCATCCAGGGCGCGACGGCGGACGTGGTGGACGCCATCCGCGCCATCCGCTCAACGGTGGAGGAGGTTCAGGTCCTGTCGAGCGAAGTGTCAGCCGCCGTCAGCCAGCAGTTGGAGCACACCCAAAAAATCGCCTCGGCGGTCGACCGCGCCACCCACAACTCGCACGAGGTCTCGGAAAGCGTCAGCACCATGGCGATCACCGCCGCCGAAACCGGCAAATCCGCCATCGAAATGATGTATTCCGCCGGTCAGCTCACCACCGAACTCCACCAACTGGAAAGCGACGCCGACCGCTTCGTCGCGTCGATCAAGGTGTGATCGCGGATTTTTGGAACGGTCGCTGAAACGGAAAAGCCCCTCGTCCAACCTGAACGAGGGGCTTTTCGTGTGAACTCAAGGTGGGCGCGGTCACAGGGCAATCGCTTGAGCCACGAAAAGCTGAATAAGCCCCTCTCCCCTCGCGGGCTACGGCATTCACACATCTTCGGTTTAGGCAACTCATTGGAAGAAAAA